>NZ_JBVAYU010000003.1:0-431123 GCF_055412745.1 Pseudarthrobacter woesei | reverse complement strand
GGGCCTTGGCGAAGGAGGCATCGAGCTTCACCGCGGTGGACACACCCGTCAGGGCCGGGATGGACGCCAGCGGCTTGGCCTTCTCAGCCGGTGCCGACGACGCGGAGGAGGCCGCCGGTGCCGAGGAAGCGGTGTTGGCCGGGCTGCACGCGGCAAGGGAGAACATCAGCGAACCGGCAGCGGCAACGCTCAGGAAAGTCTTAGTTGATGTACGCATGGCGGTACTCCTTGAAATCAGTGGGGGTGTCCGTTCCCGACGGTGGTGCTTACCGAGTGACTCGGGCGGGGCCGGTGCTTGTCTGTCAGGAGTACTTCGGCAACAGCGACGTCCCGGATGGGTCACCCCGGCACCGTCACCAATCCGTTACCTCGCGCCCCCGGGGCGCGGCCGCATTGCAGCGGGAAGTCAGCATCGCATAGCGCGGCGGGCTCTTCCGGCCAGATGATCCCTGCGTGAATGGATGGGTTGACCGATACGCCGGGTTCTGTGTTCCCGCGCCGTTACCGGCGCGGGAGTAGCGGCCATCCATCTACGAACGCCGTTGCCGACGCCCTCCAGCAGCCTACCCGGACACTCGGGCGAGCAGCCCTCAAACGTGCCCTGTCTGGCCTTGCTCCGGGTGGGGTTTACCTAGCCTTCCCGGTCACCCGGGAAGCTGGTGGTCTCTTACACCACCGTTTCACCCTTACCTGCCCTGCCGCCTGTGCAAGCACACACGGCACGCAGGCGGTCTATTCTCTGTGGCACTGGCCTGCGGGTTACCCCGAGTGGGCGTTACCCACCACCCTGCCCTGCGGAGCCCGGACGTTCCTCGAGCCACTTGCATGACGCGCGGCCGCCTGGTCAACCCATCCGCCGTCCATTCTACGGTCCCCCGCAGGCCCGCTGACACCGGGATCCATTTGCCGCCCCCGGTGGGAGAATTAGAGCAGCGACGGGGCCAATCGGGTACCCGGTTTCCGGCCGGACCAGGAAGTGATCCATGGATCTCACCACCATCATCGTGCTTGTCGTCGTCGTGGTTCTGCTGCTTATGCTGGCAAGGATGGCGGTCCGGATTGTCCGCCAGTACGAACGCGGTGTCCTGTTCCGGCTCGGCCGGGTGGTGGGCGTCCGGATGCCCGGCCTGCGTTTCATCATCCCGTTCATCGACAAGCTCTTCCCCGTCAGCCTGCGGATCGTGACCATGCCGATCCAGTCACAGGGCATCATCACCCAGGACAACGTCAGCGTCGACATCTCCGCGGTGGCCTACTACCGGGTGGTTGACGCCGTGAAGTCCGTCGTCGCGATCGAAAACGTGGCGGTGGCCATCAACCAGATCGCCCAGACGACGCTGCGGAAAGTCGTCGGCCGGCACAGCTTGGACCAGACGCTCTCCGAGACGGAGCGCATCAACACCGACATCCGCGAAATCCTGGACTCGCTCACCCTCGAATGGGGCGTCGAGGTCACCCTCGTGGAGCTCAAGGACATCCAGCTTCCCGAGAGCATGAAGCGCGCCATGGCCCGCCAGGCCGAGGCCGAGCGGGAGAAGCGCGCCAAGATCATCGCCGCCGAGGGCGAGTCGATCGCGGCTTCGGCACTCGGCGACGCATCCGACATCATGATGGCCCACCCGCTGGCGCTGCAGCTGCGGAACCTGCAGTCCCTCATGGAAATCGCGGTGGACAAAAATTCCACGGTCGTCTTCCCGGCGCCGCTGATGAGCACCATCGGAGAGCTGGCTGCTTTCCTCGCCCGCGAGAACCAGGCGGCGCAGGCATTTGCGCCGCCGTCGAGTGCGCCAATCAAGGCGGCCTGAAGGGTTGCCGCCGCGGACCGGGCCAGCGCCTAAGATCGTGGCATGGACCAGTCCGCTCTGACCCGGCGCCGCCTGCTGCGGCTGGCAGGTGTAGGCCTTTGCACAGCCGGGATCGCGGCGTGCTCGAACACGCCGATGCCCTTCCCCGCTTCGGGACCGCCGACGACGGCGGCTGCCGTACCCCCGGCCCCGGCTCTCCCCTCTGCTCCCCTCACGGTCGCCACCACAACAGGCTCGTTCGTCTCCGCCTTCCGGCCGGGAGTTTCCTGCAACTGGTCGCTGGCCGCACCCGAACTGCCGCCCGGCGGTGTACCGCCCCGGCTGCCCGTGGCGGTATTCCTGCACGGACTTGGCGGGGACCATAGTGATCTGCTGGAGGGCATGGCGGCCCGGGAGGCACTCCAGCGGCACCTCGACGCCGGCGGCACGCCGTTTGCCATCGCCGCTGTGGACGGCGGAAACACGTGGTGGCATCCGCGCGCGGACGGAAGCGATGCGCAGTCGATGCTGGTGAAGGAGTTCGTCCCCTTGCTCGGCAGCCAAGGCTTCGACCTCGGGAGGGTCGGGCTCTTCGGCTTCTCGATGGGGGGCTTCGGATCCCTGCTGCTCGCTTCCCAGGGCAGGCTGCCCGGGCTGCGGGCGGTGGCCGCCATGAGCCCTGCGGTCTGGGAACGGTATGAGGATCGGATCGAAGGCGCTTTCGACAGCGCAGCGGACTTCGCCGCCCACGATGTCTTCGCGCTCCGGCCCAGACTCGCCGCGGTACCGAAGCGGGTGGACTGCGGCACCGGGGACGAACTCCTCGCTACGGTCCGGGCTTACGCCGGGGATCTCCCAGGTGACGTCGAGGTCGGCTTCCAGCCCGGCGGCCACGACTACGCCTACCTGCGCTCGATCCTCCCCGCGGTACTGTCCTTCCTGGGCATGCACCTCAGCTGACCCTGTGCGGGAAAGAACGGGACTCCGCGCCGCCGGTAAGATTGGACGGTGCTAATCCTGCTGCCGCCCTCCGAAGGCAAAACCCCCGCCGTCGGCGGTGACGCCGTCGACTGGACCACCCTCAGCTTCCCCGGGCTGAACGGCCACCGGGCGAAAGTACTGGAGGCGCTCGGTACGGTGAGCGCCCACGAAGACGCCCTGGCGCTCCTGGGCGTCGGCGCTACGCTGCGGGCCGACGTCGAACGCAACACGCGGCTGCACGCCGAACCGGCGGCACCGGCACACCAGGTCTATTCCGGGGTGCTCTACGACGCGCTGGACTACAACTCCCTCACCCCGGCGCAGCGGAAGAAAGCGGATGTGTCGGTGCTGGTCGTTTCGGCGCTCTGGGGCGCCATCCGCTTCGCCGACCGCGTGCCTGCCTACCGGCTGTCGATGGCGACGGCGCTGCCCGACGTCGGCCGGCTAGCGACCTTCTGGAAGCCGCAGCTGAAGCAGGCCCTCGCGGCCGCCACGGAAGGTGAGTTGCTGGTGGATTGCCGCTCCAGCACCTACACCGCGGCCTGGACTCCCCCGCCGTCGCAGACCGTCGCAGTGAACGTCTTCACCGAGGTCAACGGTATGCGGAAGGTGGTCAGCCACTTCGCCAAGCACACCCGCGGGGAACTGGCCAGGCATCTGCTGAGCCGCCGGGGCAAGGCACCGCAGACGCCCGCGCAACTGCAGAAGGCGGCGGCCGAGAAGTGGACTGCCGAGCTCGTGGAGTGCACGCCCAAGAGGCCGCACACCCTCAACATCATCCTGCTCAGACCCACTCGGCGGAGCGGATGAGGATGCAGCCGGAATCCGGGCAGAACACAACGTCGTCCTCGGCCGCGGCCTTGATCTCGGCGAGGTCGCCCGGGCTGAGCTGCATGCCCGAGCCCTCGGAGGTTCCGTGGAACAGCCGGGCCGCGCCGACGCCGCGTCTGGCCAGGGTCTTTTCGTAGATCGCGAGCAGGCCGGTGTCCATTCCCTCGGCGAACTCGGCACGCTTTCCGCGCACCACGGTGGCCTCCGCGGCGATCTCGGCCAGCTGCTCGTCCAGTTCGGAGCGGATGGAGCCGAAGGAAGCCTGGATGTCATCGACGATCTGCTGCTGCGTGGCCTGGCGCAGGCGCAGGGAGTCCTGCCGCTCGAGGACTTCCAGCTCGACGTCCTCGAGGTCGGAGCGGCGCTTGTTGAGGGACACGAGATCGCGCTGCAGGGCGACGAGGTCCTTGGACAGGCCGGTGCCGCTGTTGAGCTTCGCTTCGTCACGTTCGATCCGGGAGGCAACCTGCTCGACGTCGGCCTCGGCACGCTTGAGCTCGAGTTCGGCGTCGTGGACGGCCACCTTCGCGGCACCGAGCTCACCGTTGGCAATGCCGAGGGCAGCCTCGAGATCGGTGATCCGGGGGTCGCTTTCAAGGCTTCGGCGGCGGTTGGACAGGGACTTGAGCTTCGCATCAAGACCCTGCAATTCGAGCAACTTCAACTGTTCCGCCGGTGCTGCCTTGGCCACTATTACCTCCGCTTGTTCCCTGCCGGCCGGAGCCGGGCACCTAATCGGCGCTCCCTAGACTCTAGCGCCTAGCGTGCTCCCCAGCCTCGCTACGCTCACCCGGTGCCCCTCGCACGCCAGGCTTAGCCCGGAGTCAGAATGAAGTCCCACGGATCGCTGTTGGTGGTGCTGACCCGGATCTCGACGTCGTGCCCCTGATCGGCCAGCACATTGCCCAGCGCCTCGGCAGCCGCCGGCAGCCAGAGCCACTCGCTGGCGAAGTGCGACACATCGATCAGGTACGGCCGGTCATTGACGGCCGCTTCGCGGGCTTCCGACGCCGGATGGTGCCTCAGATCCGCTGTCAGGTAGACGTCCGCGTTACTGGCCCGCACCTCACCGAAGAGGGAATCGCCGGCGCCGCCGCACAGCGCAACGCGCCGGACGAGGCCGTCCCGGTCCCCGGAAACCCGCACCCCCCCGGCAACCGACGGAAGGATGCCGAAGACGCGGGCGGCGAAGTCGCCCAGGGTGATGACTTCCTCGAGGTCGCCGACCCGTCCGATGCCCTCTTCCGGCAAGCCGTTCACGGCCGGCGTCAGCGGCGCAACATTCTGCAGGCCCAGCGCATCGGCGAGGACATCCGATACACCGCCGACGGCGGAGTCCCCGTTGGTATGAACTGTCAGCAGCCCGGTCCCGGACTCGATGAGACGGTGTACGGCCTTGCCCTTGGCGGTGTTCGCCGCGACCGAGGTGACGCCCTTGAGCAGCAGCGGGTGGTGGGTGATGAGCAGTGCGGCGCCAAACCCGATGGCCTCCTCGATCACTTCCAGGGTCGGATCGACGGCGAAGAGGATCCTGCTCACTTCGGCGGAGGGGTGGCCTGCCACAAGGCCCACTTCGTCCCATTCCTCGGCGAGGGATTCGGGCCAGAGCTCCTCCACGGCGAGCAGGATCATGCCCAGGGTGGGGGCGGCAGCGGCTTCAGCGGGGTCCCCGGCGCCGGGGCCGGCGCCGGTCGCAGCGACGGTCCCGATCCGTCGGTCGTCGTCGGATCCGGCTGAAACGTCGGTGTTTACAGGTTCCATACCCTCATTTTTACCCTATCGGCCGGCCGGTCCCACCGGCCTCGGGAATCATCGGGGCCTCCCGACCATTGAACAGAGCATGAGAACTTTTGTCCTCGGCGGAGGCTGCTTCTGGTGCCTCGACGCCGTTTACCAGAAAACCAAGGGTGTCAGCTCGGTAGTGTCGGGCTACACCGGAGGCCATGACCGCACCCCCGACTACTACTCCGTGTGCTCGGGAACCACCGGCCATGCGGAGGTGGTGGCGGTGACATTCGATGAGGAGGTTGTCCCCCCGGAGATCATCCTGGACATGTTCTTCGCGCTCCACGACCCCACGACCCTCAACCGGCAGGGTTACGACGTCGGAACGCAGTACCGCTCGTCGATGTTCTACCAGACGACGGAGGAGAAGATCCTTTATGAGGAAGCCATCGGCCGGAACCAGGAGCTGTGGGCGCATCCGATCGTGACCGAGGTGAGCCGGCTGCCGGTGTTCCATGCGGCCGAGGAGATCCACCAGGACTTCTACGGCAAGTATCCGGAACAGGGCTACTGTCAGGTGATCATCAACCCCAAGCTGGCGAAGGCCAGGAAATATTACTCTGCATGGCTTAATGCTTAGCTAGGGCCTGCGCGCGCTCGTTAGGCTGACCTCAGCAATCCCTCTTGAGAGACAGGCACAGACACACATGGCACGGATCTATGACGATGTTACCCAGCTGGTTGGCGGCACTCCGCTGGTGCGGCTCAACCGGCTGACCGAGGGTCTGGATGCCACGGTGGCGGTCAAGCTGGAGTTCTACAACCCGGCTAACAGCGTCAAGGACCGGATCGGCGTCGCCATTGTTGATGCGGCCGAGAAGTCCGGTGCACTCCAGCCGGGCGGCACCATCGTCGAAGGCACCTCAGGCAACACCGGAATCGCCCTGGCCATGGTCGGCGCGGCCCGCGGCTACAAGGTCATCCTGACCATGCCGGAAACCATGTCCACCGAACGCCGTGTCATGCTCCGCGCCTACGGCGCCGAGATCGTGCTGACGCCCGGCTCCGAAGGCATGCGCGGCGCCGTGGAGAAGGCCCAGGAGATCGTTGCCAACACGGAGAACTCCATCTGGGCCCAGCAGTTCGCGAACGAGGCCAACCCCGAGATCCACCGCCAGACCACGGCCGAGGAAATCTGGTCCGATACCGACGGCAAGGTCGATATCTTCATCGCCGGCGTTGGCACCGGCGGAACCGTCACCGGCGTCGGGCAGGTCCTTAAGGAGCGCAAGCCCGACGTGCAGATCATCGCCGTCGAACCGAAGGACTCCGCCATCCTCAACGGCGGCGCCCCCGGCCCGCACAAAATCCAGGGCCTCGGCGCGAACTTCGTTCCGGAGATCCTGGACACCAACGTCTACGACGAGGTCATCGACGCCAGCCTGGAAGACTCGGTGCGCGTGGCGCGCGAGCTGGGCGTCAAGGAAGGCATCCTCGGCGGCATTTCCTCCGGCGCGATCGTCTGGGCGGCCCTGGAGCTCGCCAAGCGCCCGGAGAACGCCGGTAAGCTCATTGTTGCCATTGTCTGCGACTTCGGTGAGCGCTACATTTCCACCGTGCTGTACGACGACATCCGCGGCTGAGTCCAGCCTGTCCACGATTTTCGTAGAAAGGTCTTTGTGAGCTTCTTCGCAAGACTGAAGGAAGACCTCGACGCCGCCCGGTCGCACGACCCGGCGGCTCGAGGCTCTTTTGAGAACTTCTTTGCCTACTCCGGGCTGCATGCCATCTGGTACCACCGCGTGACGCACCGGATGTGGCAGAACCCGGCGCTGCGGTTCCCGGCCCGGCTGATCTCCCAGCTGGCCCGGTTCTTCACCGGAATTGAGATCCACCCCGGCGCCACGATCGGCCGCCGCTTCTTCATCGACCACGGCATGGGAGTCGTCATCGGCGAGACCGCCGAGATCGGCGAAGACGTGATGATCTACCACGGTGTCACCCTCGGCGGCCGCTCCCTGGCCAAGGTCAAGCGCCACCCCACCATCGAGGACCGAGTAGTGATCGGCGCCGGCGCCAAAGTCCTGGGCCCCATCACCATCGGGCGGGACAGTGCCATCGGCGCCAACGCCGTCGTCGTCAAGGACGCCCCGGCAGAGTCCATCCTCACCGGCGTGCCTGCCACGTGGCGGCACCGCGACGCGCAGCGCGAGACCAAGCCCGCCGTCGACCCCGCCGAGTATGAGATCGAATACCGGATCTAACGCTCAGCGGTTCCCCGCCAATCAGGCGGGAAACCGCTTGTAGATATTCCAGATCACGACGTCGAACACGCGGTCCGGCAGTAGGCGGCGCAGCAGCAGGATCCCCCGTGCCCCCTTGCCGACCGGATACCGGGTCCTGGGTTTCGGGGAGGTCGCGGCGTGCACGATGGCGTCGGCAATCACGTCCGGATGGGTGGACTTCGACGAGCCGTCGGTGGAAGCCAGCGCCGCCGCCACGATCTTCGCCTGGTCCATGTAGGGTCCGCGGCCGGACGTGGCCAGCAGGCTTTCCCCGGAGATGGCGCCCCACTCGGTCTGGGTGCCGGCGGGTTCAATGATTGAGACCTCGATGCCGTGCGGCTTGAGCTCCAGCCGCAGGGAATCGCTCAGGCCCTCCACCGCGAATTTTGTGGCGTGGTACCAGGCGCCCAGCGGCTCATACATCTGCCCGCCGATGGAGGACACGTTGATGATCCTCCCCCGGCCCGCCGCCCGCATGGCGGGCAGAGCCAGCTGTGTCATCCGGGCCAGGCCGAACACGTTGACGTCGAACTGGCGCCGGCCTTCGGCCAGTTCAACCTCTTCCAGGGAGCCGTAGGAACCGTAGCCGGCGTTGTTGACCAGGACGTCGATCCGCCCGTGCGCGGCCATGACCGCGCCGACGGCGGCGCTCATCGAGTCCTCGTCCGTCACATCCAGCGACACGACGTTGACACCGTGCGCCTTCAACGGCTCCATCTTGTCGACGCGGCGCGCCCCGGCGTAGACCGTGAACCCGCGCGCGGCAAGTTTCTTGGCGGTTTCAAAGCCGATCCCGGTGGACGCACCGGTGACGAATGCTACTGGCTGGGACATCTGCTGCACTCCTGGGACGGATTCTGGGACGGGTTCCGGCCGGATACACGAACGGCCGGCGCTCCCAGCGTATCGGGGAGAGCCGGCCGGCGTCGTCGGGCCGGGACTAGTGGGTGTCCACTGCCTCGATCTCGGACTTGTCCTCGCCCCAGAGGGTGTGGAAGGTGCCCTCGGCGTCGACACGGCCGTAGGTGTGGGCGCCGAAGAGGTCACGCTGTCCCTGGATGACGGCCGCGGGCAGGCGCTTGCGGCGCAGTCCGTCGTAGTAGGCCAGCGAGGAGGAGAACACCGGCACCGGGATGCCGAGCTGGACCGCGGTGGAGACCACGCGGCGCCAGGCCGGAAGGACATCGGCGATCGCCTTGGTGAACGCCGGGGCGAAGAGCAGGTTGGCCGGCTTCTCAGCCGCGGCGTAGGCCTTGGTGATTTCCTTGAGCAGTTCCGCACGGATGATGCAGCCGCCGCGCCACAGCGAGGCGATCTCGTCCAGCTTCAGGTCCCAGCCGTATTCCTTGGCCGCGGAGGTGAGCATGTCCAGTCCCTGGGCGTAGGAGACCAGCTTGGAGGCGTACAGCGCCTGCCGGACATCCTCGACGAAGCTCTCGGGGATCTCGACGGCGGCCTCGCCGCCCGCCAGGAGTTCCTGGGCCAGCACGCGCTGCTCCGTCTGGGAGGACAGGGCCCGGGCAAAGACGGACTCTGCGATGCCCGACGTCGGGGATCCCAGCTCGAGCGCGGAGATGACCGTCCAGCGGCCGGTGCCCTTCTGGCCGGCGGCGTCCACAACGACGTCGACAAACGGCTTGCCGGTCTTCGCGTCAACGTGGCCGAGGACCTCGGCGGAGATTTCGATCAGGAACGAGGCGAGATCGCCCTTGTTCCACTCCGTGAAGATCTTCGCCTGTTCGGCCGGTTCGATTCCCGCGCCGGAGCGCAGCAGGTCGAAGGCTTCGCCGATGACCTGCATGTCGGCGTATTCGATGCCGTTGTGGACCATCTTGACAAAGTGGCCGGCGCCGTCGGTGCCGATCCAGGCGCAGCACGGCCTGCCGTCCACGTGGGCGGCGATCTTTTCCAGGAGCGGTCCGAGGGCGTCGTAGGACTCCCTGGAGCCGCCGGGCATGATCGAGGGGCCGTTGAGAGCGCCTTCCTCGCCTCCCGAGACGCCGATGCCGACAAAGTGCAGGTCCTTCTTGGCCAGCGAGGCTTCGCGGCGGCGGGTGTCCTCGTAGTGCGAGTTGCCGGCGTCGATAATGATGTCGCCCGGTTCCAGGAGCGGCTCGAGCTGCTCGATCACGGAGTCGACCGGTTTGCCGGCTTTCACCATGATCAGCACGCGGCGCGGCTTCTCCAGCGAGTCAACGAGTTCCCGGAGCGTCTCCGTCCGGACAAAGTCGCCGTCGTGGCCGTGCTTGGCCAGAAGTGCGTCGGTCTTTTCGACGGACCGGTTGTGCAGGGCAACGGTGAAGCCGTTCCGGGCCAGGTTGCGGGCAAGGTTGGCCCCCATCACCGCAAGGCCGGTGACACCGATGTGTGCTGACATCAAAACTCCAATTCATTCTGTGCAACGAGTGCAGTTCGTCCCGCGCTTGGCTGCGGAACACGCTTCATGGGAACAGTGGCTGTGAATAAACCATATGTATTTCTGCGGGCTACGGGAAAGCGGTGCCCACGTTGCGGAATCCGGCGCGTCACAAACAGTCTATGATTCCCGGCGACCTCCCCTCCGACCAGGGCTGGTGCAAGGTCGTAGGTAGTGGCTTGATTCTGGCGAGCTTGAGGGTGCTGTTGGCGTTCCGGCCAACGGCCTACTACCACCATCACCGTCTGATGGCTTTGGCGATGCTGGTGGTTTTGGCTATCCGGTAGAGGCTGATGGCGGGCGCCACGTACGCCCATTCGACAGAGATGGCCGGTATGAGGCCGCCATCCCGGCCATCTACGGCGACCCGTTGGCATGGTGGCCGCTCATCTGCCACCATGTCCCGAAGAATCTGCCGGCCCGCAACCACGAAACCCCGCCGCGCAGGCCGCCAAGCCGGAAACTCTACCCGGGGTGGGGCCAAAACAAGCGACGACACCGGGGCCAATCAAGTTCCTATTCCCGCTCCCCCGGGTGACGACGTTCCAGCCCAGTTGCCCGGTTCCGGAACCCGTTCCAGCCCCAGGGAACCGCGGGATTCCTCGGCATTCCGCGGGTGCCGGCCGGCGGGCATGGAAGCAACTGGGCGGGAGCGTCGTGCCGGAGCCCCGGGACAGCGCGGCTTGCCGCCGTCATCTGCCGGACACGCCCACGACTATGCCTCAGCCCTCCCCGCAGTTGTGTCCTGGACCTGGGCGGGCACGGCGGCCGGATGGATGTCCGCCGCATTATGCTTACGACTATGTCAACCAGCCTCCACCACCGCGCCATCGAGCACCTCGGCACCCGCATCGTCGCGGGCGAGCTCCCGGCCGGCCACATCATGCTGGCCGAGCACCTCGAAGACGAACTCAAAGTCTCCCGCTCGGTGGTCCGGGAGGCGGTGCGTGTCCTGCAGTCCCTCGGCCTGGTCGAAACGACCAAGCGCGTCGGCATCCGGGTGCTCCCGGCGAACCGCTGGAACCCCTTTGATCCCCAGGTGATCCGCTGGCGCCTGGCCGGCGAAGGCCGCGGAGCCCAGCTCCGATCCCTCGCCGAGCTGCGCACCGCCGTCGAGCCCGTGGCCGCCGAACTGGCCGCAACCAATGCCCCCGAGGAGCTGCGACGCGAGCTGGTTGAAATCTCCCATGCCATGCGCGACGCCGGCCAGGCCGGGGATGTTCCGCGGTTCCTGGAACTGGACATCCATTTCCACTCGCTGCTGCTGACCGGATCCGGCAACGAAATGTTCGCCAACATGGTGGGACAGGTCGCCGAAACGCTGACCGGGCGCACCGTGCACGGGCTGATGCCCGACCACCCGCGTGAAACAGCCCTGCAATGGCATGTGGACGTGGCCGAGGCGATTGCCGCCGGAAACGCCGCCGCGGCCCGTGAAGCATCCGACAGGATCATGCGCGAGACCATCACCGAGATGGAGCCCGAGTGGCAGAACCAGCCGAGAGTCTTCGTCCCGGTCCAGCACCACTAGCCGGACCGGCGAATACCGGACCGGCGAATACCAGGCAGCTCGGCACCAGTCCATAGGATGGTTCCATGACCCCTGTTGAGACCATCGTCGCGATCGCCGTCCCCCTTGAAGCTGAGCAGGTGGAGCGCATCCGCGCCCTAGATCCATCCGTGACGGTGCTCTACGAGCCCGAGCTGCTCCCGCCGGAACGCTACCCCGCGGACCATACCGGTGACCCGGCCTTCCGCCGCACCCCGGAGCAGGAGGAGCGTTACTGGGAGCTGCTGAACCGGGCGCAGGTACTCTACGGCTTCCCAAACGAGAACCCGGACGGCCTGGCCAGGATCGCCCGCAGCAATCCGCACCTGCAGTGGATCCACGCGATGGCTGCCGGAGCCGGCGGTACCGTTAAGGCATCGGGGCTCGACGCCGAAACCATCGCCGGGCTCAAGATCACCAGCTCCGCGGGCGTGCACGCGCTGCCGCTGGCGGAGTTCTCCGCGCTCGGCATCCTCAACGGCTTCAAGCGAAGCGCCGAACTGGCCCAGGACCAGGCCGCGAAGGTGTGGCCGGAAGTGCGCACCCCCACGAGGCTGGTCAACGGCTCGCATCTGGTCATCACCGGACTCGGAGAGATCGGACTGGAGACGGCCCGGATCGCCCGCGCCCTGGGCATGACGGTCAGCGGCACCAAGCGCACGGTGGAGGCGATCGACGGGATTGAGGCAGTGACGGACAACGCCGGCCTGGCCGGGCTGCTCCCGATGGCGGACGCCGTCGTTAACACCCTGCCCGGGACGCCGTTCACGGAGAAGCTGTTCAACCGCGAGGTCTTCGCTGCCATGAAGCCGGGAACCGTATTCGTGAACGTGGGGCGCGGCACCGTGGTGGATGAGGAGGCCCTGCTGGAGGCGCTGGATAATGGCCAGGTGTCCTACGCCTGCCTGGACGTGTTCGCCGTCGAGCCGCTCCCGGCGGACAGTCCGTTGTGGACCCACCCCAGGGCGATGGTCTCCCCGCACACCTCTGCCCTGAGCGCGGCGGAGAACCGCCTGATCGCGGAACGATTCCGCAGCAATCTGCGGGCGTTCCTCGACGGCGGCGAGCTCCCGCACCTTGTGGACCCGATCCACTTCTACTAGGCACGCCCGGCCGGGGGCCCGCGATTTAGCCATCGATTAGGCCAATTGCCGGCGGTGAAACAGCCCCTGGACGTTTCACATTTCCAAATATTCACGGTATATTCATTACAAGCCTTCCACCGCGGCATCCCCCAATAGTCGCGGTGGAAGGCTTTTCCATTGCCCGATCCGGTCCGGTATTGCCCGATCGGGTCCTGCGCCGCTACGCCGCGTCCGCTACGGCCTCCCGTAGCCGCCAGCCGCCGCCCAGCCCGTCCCGAATGATTTCCATGGTGGTCAGGGCCGAACCCGGGTTTCGGCCTAGCCTCGCCTGGACCTGCCAGACCTCTACATCGACGCGGCTCAGGCCCTTCGGCATCCGCCGCTCGGCTTCCCACCAGCTCACCCGCTCAAACCAGCGGACCGGCTCGGCGCCGACCATCCATTCGCGGCCGCCGCGGACCACCGCCACTGGCCTGCCGTCGGCACCAGTCTTCACCATCACATGTTCCATGACCGCCACATTAGGGCGGGGCTGTGACAGTTTTGATGGAGCCGCGATGCTCCAAGCGACAAAGCAAGACCCCGCCGTGCTGGCTTCTGGGCCGGCACTGACGGGGCTGCGTAACTTGGTGGGTCCTACCGGGATCGAACCGATGACATCCACGGTGTAAACGTGGGAGTATTCGCCTACATCACGCGGACTTTTCAGGGGTCAGGGAGATTTCAGGGAGGGTCAGCTTCCGGTGGGTCTGAATGAGGGAGTCCATGCGGGCGGCGACGTCGGAGAGTTCCTGGTCGAAGAGGCCGGCGTAGACGTCGAGGGTGATCTTCGCTGAGGCGTGGCCGAGCATGCGCTGGACGGACTTCACTGAGGCGCCGGAGTGGATGGCGAGGGACGCGGCGGTGTGCCGGAGGTCGTGGACCCACAGCTCGGACGGTAGCCCGGCGGCGGTGACAGCGGGGTCATAGTCGCGGCGCTTGAAGTTGTTCGAGCGCATGGCCTTCCCTCTCGGCGTCGGGAACACGAGGTCGTCCCGGGCCTTCCCCTGCAGCCGGTTCTGCAACTGCTCGGCGACGAAGGCTGTCATGGGCACGTCGCGCTCCAGTCCGTTCTTCGGTGGGCCGATGATCATGCGGCCGCCGACATCGGTGATGGAGCGGGCCACGCGGAGCCGCTGGCGCCTCAGGTGGATGTCCTTGGTCCGGAGCTCGGCGGCCTCCCCGAACCGGAGTCCGGTGGTGGCGAGGAACCAGACGAGGTCGCGGTAGTGCGGGGCGATGGAGCCGGCCGGCCGCTCGACCTCGGCGACGGTGAGGTAGATGTGTTCCCGCTTCACCCCCTGCGGGAGGTTCACGCCTTTGGCTGGGGACGCGACGATCCTGCCCTCTTCGACGCACCAGTTCAGGAAGGAACGGAACCGGCCGTAGATGGTGTCGACGGTCCGGGCGGCCTTCCCCATCCCGGACACCCACGCCTGGACGTCGGCGCGGCGGATGTCGGCGAGGATCTTGTCACCCCAGTAGGGGCGGATGGTGGCGCGGACGTCGGACTTGGTCGCGGCGAGCGTGGAGGGTTTCAGGTGCGCCTGGGCGTCGACCCATTCGGGGAGGAGGTCCCGGACGAACACCCTTCCCCGGTCTTGGGACACGTAGGTCCCGGCGCGCTGGTTGTGCTCGACCCAGGTGAGGTGCGCTTTCGCGGCGTCCTTGATCTCGAAGGACTTCTTCTGCCGTACCCCCTGACCAGACCTCGGTTCAGGTGTACGACACCCGGGAGTGACCCAGCGAGTAGACACACGAAAGCCCCGCATCATCTCACGGTGGTGCGGGGCTTTTCGGTTGTGTCAGGGGTTGGTACGCGGTTGGCCACTGAAGAATTCACCGAGATGCTGCCCCTGAAAAGAGTCGATCCAGAATTCTGTGGAGCTTGGAATCCCCGGACCGTCTGAACACAGGGTCATGAGTACACCTGGGCTGCTGCCGGTGGTCTGGGACAGGTTGGACGAAGTGATCACAATCGGCAGGTCCGATCCCATGCGGACGGTGTACCCGCCCCCTGTGGTTGAACCGTCTCCAGTCGGTACACCGAAGTCGCCGTCCATGAGCCATTGAGCTCCGCTTTTTACGGCAACATCATGAGCTTGGCACAGCGGAATTTTGAAGGCCTCGTGCTCCGGGTGGGGCAGGAGTGTTGCCGCGGCCTCGCCTGTGCATCGCAAAACTTTACAATTCGTCATTGCCGAGAATACAAGACCCCGGCCGAGGGCGCTGCATCGGCCCTGCAAGCTGGCTCCATAGTGTTGAGACCGTGGAGCCAGCCTGTTGCAGGGACCGGCGTGACGCGCACGCCGTGTGGCCTGCCCCCAACTTTGGTTGCCCGGGCCACACCCCAATTCAGAGTATGTGCAGGTCAGTGAGCTGACAACGCCTTCGGTTGACTTGAAATTCGTACCCAACTATGCTCACCAGGTCCGGTTGCAACCCCCAATAGCGGCCGGACGTCCGGAATCGCCCCCGTGCTGTGGTCCCCCCGACCACGGCACGGGGGCGCTTTGTTGTGTGGACACGATGACCCCATGTCATCGTTTCCTACCGAACGGTTAGGATGCTGTCGGAGCCGCCGCCCGGTGGCCAGCGGATGGGGGAGTCTCATGTCCAGCGTTCAACGTCCACTCACGGCAGTCCTTGGGGAGCCGGGCCAGCGTGATGCGCAGGGCTTCAGCAACAGCAGCGCATACACCCTGACAACGGCGGTGATCCGGCCCATCAGCATCACCGACGCAGCCGGCGCCATCGTCTATCAGAAGCAGACAGCAGACAATCAGAAGGCTGCAGACAGTCACGTCCGGAACGCCGGCTTCCGCCGGGTCGGCGAGTGGTCCAGCGGTGTGGCCACGGTTGAGCGCATCCCGCTCGGCGCGAAACTCAAGAAGCCGCTCATCGCACTCGGCGTCCTTGCCGTGGTCGTTGCAGGGTTCTCAATATCCCAATCCAGATACGAAGCGGCAGGTCCGCAGGCGGCAGAGGACGCCTGCCACCAGGCGGTTAAGACAAAGCTCCCGGCTGAGGCAACCCCGGAGTTCAAGTCCACCGCGGTCCTTAAGAACAGCACACAGGCCTATGGTGGCTCCCTCTACGTTGTCGCCGGCGACCTTCGCTCGCTCGACGTCGGCGGCCAGATCAGGGAGATGACCTACCGGTGCGAGGCCTACGTTGACAGTAGTGGGGGCGTGCACAAGGTCACCGACGGCACGACCTGGAAGTAGGGAAACTGTAGAGGCGCAGCTTGGTCTGCGGGTCCTCATACCCTAATAGGGCCTGCACGACGTGGTCAGGCACTGGCTGCCCGAATTCCTTCCCGCTTGAACGGCCAGGGAGGATTCAGGGAGCATCAGCCCCCGCAGGCCGTTGGATGCCACTGTAATTCTACAGAATTCATCGGAAGAGTAGGCAAGAACTCTACGGAAGTCGACACGCCCGGAACCACGCAAAAGCCCCGCCGTTCCGGGGATCTCCAGAACAACGGGGCTGCGTAACTTGGTGGGTCCTACCGGGATCGAACCGATGACATCCACGGTGTAAACGTGGCGCTCTACCAGCTGAGCTAAAGACCCAAACCGCTGGTTCTGCGCTTCCACGCTTCAACCAACGAACAGTTACTGTACCGGATATACCCGGCTGAACGCCAATCGGACTTAGAGCGGTGGAAGCTCCCCGGCAAGCCAGCCCAGGGACTCGCTGACGCCGGCGTCGAGCTTAATCGTGGCGAGCTCATCCCCGCGGGTCTGGCCCCGGTTGATGATGACCACCGGCTTGCCGTGCTTGGCTGCGTGCCGGACGAACCGCAGTCCGCTCATCACCGTCAGCGAGGAACCCGCCACCAGGAGGGCGCCCGCGTCATCGACCATGGCGTAGGAGCGCTCCACCCGGTCCTTGGGGACGTTCTCGCCGAAGTACACGAAGTCGGGCTTGAGGGTGCCGCTGCAGGCCGGGCAGCGTGCCACCACAAAACTTTCGATCAGCCCGGTGTCCTCGATGGCCGCGTCGGCGTCCGGAGCCATCTCGACGGCGCCGGCGGCCAGGGCGCGCTCTAGGAAGCCGGGGTTGAGTTCTTCCAGCACGCCCGCCAGCAGCGTCCTGCTGTAGCGGCGGTGGCAGGCGAGGCACACCACCTGGTCGAAGCGGCCGTGCAGGTCCACCACGTTGATGCTGCCGGCGTCCTCATGAAGCCGGTCCACGTTTTGGGTGATCAGTCCGGTGAGCAGGCCGCGGTGTTCCAGCCGGGCGGCGGCGGCATGGCCGTCGTTGGGCTCCGCCCGGCGCAGGTGCGACCAGCCGATGTGGTTGCGGGCCCAGTAGCGGCGGCGGTTGTCCGCTTCGCCGATGAATTCCTGGTAGGTCATGGGCGCCCGGAGTGCGGCCCCTAGCCCGCGGTAGTCCGGAATGCCGGAGTCCGTGCTGAGGCCGGCGCCGGTCAGCAGGGCGAAACGCCCGCCGGCCAGCACCGCGTGAATTTCCTGCAGGACCCGGAGTTCATCGCGGGCAGGCTCCGCGGCCGCAACCGGGGGAAGACTGGCGAAGCCAGTCATGCCGATCCCCGGACGCCGCTGCATCACCCTGTCTGTCCCGCCGTCAGTTCCCGGCGAGTCCCGCCAGGGCGGCACGGTATTCGGTGAAGTCCCGGGCCTGGCCGCGGGGATTCACCACCACGAAGCGCACGATGCCGTCCGCGTCGATGATGAACGTACCCCGCCGGGCCATGCCGCTTTCGGGATCAAACACGCCATACTGTTCGGCGACTGCGCCGTGCGGCCAGAAGTCGGCGAGGAGGTCGAAGGCATAGCCTTCCTTCTCCGCGTACGCCCGCTGGGCGAACTTACTGTCCACAGAGATGCTTAGCACGGTGGCGCCGGAGTCCTCGAAGAGTGCCAGGTTGTCCCGGATCTCGCACAGTTCGCCCGTGCAGATGCCGGAGAACGCGAAGGGGAAGAAGACGACGACGACGCTGCGGCCGCGCAATGCGGAGAGCCGCACGGGTTCGCCGTACTGGTTCAGCAGTTCGAAGTCAGGGGCCGGCTCGCCGACGGCGGGCACGCCCGCTTCGACGGCCTGCTGCACCGCTGTGCCCGCTGGGGTCACTTGTTCTTCCGCGTAACTCGGGTGGCGCTCCAGTCCTTGGAGACGCCGGCGGAGGTGGTGTAGTGCAGGCCTGCGGTGGGTGCGGCATCCTGGATGTCCGCCGGTGAAACATAGCCCACCCGGCCGGACTTCGGGGTCAGCACCCAGATAACGCCGCCCTCAGCCAGAGTGGTCAGCGAGTCAACCAGCGTGTCAACGAGGTCACCGTCGCCGGTACGCCACCAAAGAATGACGGCATCGACTACTTCGTGGTCATCCTCATCGAACAGTTCGGAGCCCGTGAGGTCTTCGATGTCGTCGCGCAAGTCGAAGTCGACGTCGTCGTCATAACCGAATTCCTGAATCAGATCCCCGGTTTTGAAACCCAGTTTTTCCGCCACATTTACCGAAGTGGCGGCGTCGGCCTCGCTCACGTGTTGCTCCTATGCTTAGTGTTTTCAATAGCTCTAGTGATTTCCATTACTCCAAGCCAACACCCTTTGAGCCTGCGCTTCAAGCTGTTGGCACCGCGATCCGCCATATTCTGCGTCACACAGGGCGATCCGAACACCACCGGGCGGTTCTTCGTCACACAACCAGTATGCCCGTGAAATACGGCAGTGCCTTCATGCGTCCCGCTACGCATCCTCAAGCTCCCGCGGCTAGAGTGGCTGGTGACGACTACGCCCGCTCGGGCGGCCGCCCTGCCGAAACCGGCAGGCATAGTTGTGATTGGACCTTGCCCGGCACACATGACCGGGCTGTTGTAACCGAAATGTCGCACGCGTCGCGTTCACGCCGGGCAGTTACCCTGCCAGGAGCTGAGGGCGCCGCTGGATGCGCTCAAAGAGAGGTTGGACGTGGCTGCAGGAGATACCTCCCATATCCTCAGCGGGTTGACAAACCAGCTGCCTGATCGTGATCCGGAAGAGACCGCCGAATGGCTGGAGTCCCTGGATGACCTGATTCAGGAACAGGGCACGGAACGTGCCCAGTACATTATGCGCAGCCTGCTCCAGCGGGCCGGGGCGCAGAGCGTGGGCGTACCGATGGTCACCACCACGGACTATGTGAACACGATCCCCGTGGACCAGGAAGCACCGTTCCCCGGGGATGAGGAAATCGAGCGCAAGTACCGCGCCTGGCTGCGCTGGAACGCCGCCATTATGGTGCACCGGGCCCAGCGCGCCGATATAGGCGTCGGCGGGCACATCTCCACCTATGCCGGTGCCGCGACGCTCTACGAGGTCGGCTTCAACCACTTCTTCCGCGGCAAGGACCACCCCGGCGGCGGGGACCAGGTCTTCTTCCAGGGCCACGCCTCCCCCGGCATGTACGCCCGCGCCTTCATGGAAGGCCGGCTGTCCGAAGAGGACCTCGACGGTTTCCGGCAGGAGAAGTCCAAGGAAGGCCACGCCCTTTCCTCGTACCCGCACCCGCGCCTGATGCCGGAGTTCTGGGAATTCCCCACCGTCTCCATGGGCATCGGCCCGATGAACGCCATCTACCAGGCGCAGTCCAACCGGTACCTGGCCAACCGCGGCATCAAGGACACCTCGGACCAGCAGGTCTGGGCGTTCCTGGGCGACGGCGAAATGGACGAGCCCGAGTCCCGCGGCCTGCTCCAGCTCGCCGCGAACGACAAGCTCGACAACCTCAACTTCGTCATCAACTGCAACCTCCAGCGCCTCGACGGACCCGTCCGCGGCAACGGCAAGATCATGCAGGAACTCGAAGCCTTCTTCCGCGGTGCCGGCTGGAACGTCATCAAGGTGGTCTGGGGCCGTGAGTGGGACAAGCTCCTGGCCAAGGACGAGGACGGTTCGCTGGTGAAGATCATGAACGAGACGGTCGACGGCGACTACCAGACGTACAAGGCCGAGTCCGGCGCGTTCGTCCGCGAGCACTTCTTCGGCCAGACCCCGCAGACCAAGGAAATGGTCCAGGACCTCACCGACGACGAGATCTGGAACCTCAAGCGCGGCGGCCACGACTACAACAAGGTCTACGCCGCATACAAGGCCGCCACTGAGTTCAAGGGCAAGCCGACGGTCATCCTGGCGCACACGGTCAAGGGCTACGGCCTGGGCACCCACTTCGAGGGCCGCAACGCCACGCACCAGATGAAGAAGCTCACCATGGCGGACCTCAAGGCCTTCCGCGACCACCTGCGCATCCCGATCACGGACGAGCAGCTCGACGCCGACCTGTACCGGCCCCCGTACTACCACCCCGGCATGGACTCCCCCGAGATCCAATACCTCATGGGCCGCCGCAAGGAACTCGGCGGCTTCGTCCCCGAACGCCGTTCCCGGCACAGCGAGATCACCCTCCCGGAGGACAAGGTCTACGAAGTGGCCAACCGCGGCTCCGGCAAGCAGCAGGCCGCCACCACCATGGCCTTCGTCCGCCTGCTCAAGGACCTCATGCGGGACAAGGAGTTCGGCCAGCGGATTGTGCCGATCATCCCGGATGAGGCACGCACCTTCGGCATGGACGCGTTCTTCCCCACCGCCAAGATCTACAACCCGAACGGCCAGAACTATCTCTCCGTGGACCGCGAACTCGTCCTGGCGTACAAGGAGTCCATCTCCGGGCAGATCGTGCACGCCGGCATCAACGAGGCCGGTTCCGTAGCGGCGTTCACTGCTGCGGGTACGTCCTACGCCACCCACGGCGAACCGCTGATCCCGATCTACGTCTTCTACTCGATGTTCGGTTTCCAGCGCACCGGCGATTCCTTCTGGGCCGCGGCAGACCAGATGACCCGCGGGTTCATCATCGGCGCCACCGCGGGCCGCACCACCCTGACCGGCGAGGGCCTGCAGCACGCCGACGGGCACTCCCCCATCCTGGCCTCCACCAACCCGGCCGTCGTCTCGTACGACCCGGCCTACGGCTATGAGATCGGCGTCATCATGCGCGACGGCCTCAACCGTATGTACGGCCCCGGCCCTGCCGACAACGACCCGTCGCGGAACCTGATGTACTACATCACGGTCTACAACGAGCCGATCGTGCAGCCGCCGGCACCGGCGGAACTCGACGTCGAAGGCATCATCAAGGGCATCTACCTGCTCGCACCGGCCAAGATCGACGGCCCGCGCACGCAGATCCTGGCCTCCGGTGTCTCCGTCCCCTGGGCCCTCGAAGCCCAGCGGGTCCTCGCCGAGGACTGGGGCGTCTCCGCGGACGTCTGGTCCGTGACGTCCTGGACCGAACTGCGCCGCGACGCCATGGCCGCCGAGGAAGACGCCTTCCTCAACCCCGGCCAGCCCGCCCGCGTCCCGTTCGTCACCGAACAACTCGCCGGCGCCACGGGGCCGATCGTGGCCGTCACCGACTATATGAAGGCCGTGCCGGACCAGATCCGCCAGTTCCTCCCGAACGAGTTCGCCTCGCTCGGTGCCGACGGCTTCGGCTTCTCCGACACCCGCGCCGCAGCCCGCCGCTTCTTCAAGAACGACATCCACTCCGTGGTGGTCCGTTCCCTGCAGATGCTGGCCCGCCGCGGCGAGGTGGATGCCCAGGCTCCGGCGCAGGCCATCGAGAAGTACCGCCTGCACAACGTCAACGCCGGCACCACCGGCAACGCGGGCGGCGACTCCTAAGCCCGGTCCCAGACCGGGCCGTGAGGCAAGAACACGGTACGACGGCGGTTCCCTTCCGGAAGGTGGGGGCCGCCGTCTGCGCTTAAGCCCATGGAGGCGCCCGGCGCGGCACTGATCCGGCATTGTGATCCGGCGCCGTGATTTGGGACTGTGATCCAGCCCAAGGCGGGTTGTAGCCTTTGCACAAATGGAGCTTGGGCGGCGGGCACCGTATGCTCGATGCATGTCCGAGCCGATCACCACTCCCGCAAAACGCAGCCCCGCCTCGAGGGCGATGTCCCCGGAAAAGGTCGAGACGCTCAAGAAGCTCCGGGGAAGCGTGGGCCAACTGTCCACCACGACGCTGCGCCAGCTGGAGAAATCGCTGCCGTGGTACAGCCGGCTGAACTCCGACGAACGCTCCGCCCTGGGCATGGTGGCCCAGAACGGCATTGCGGCCTTCGTTACCTGGTACGAGCGTCCCAGCTCGCCGTCGTGGATCCTTTCCGACGTCTTCGGCACCGCGCCGACCGAACTCACCCGCTCCATCAGCCTGCAGAAAGCCCTCCAGCTCATCCGGATCGTCGTGGAAGTGGTTGAGGACCAGGTGCCCATCATCGCCCCGGAGGCGGACCAGTCCGCCCTGCGGGAAGCGGTGCTGCGCTACTCCCGCGAGGTCGCCTTCGCCGCGGCCGACGTCTACGCCCGCGCCGCGGAATCCCGCGGATCCTGGGACACCCGGCTGGAAGCGCTTATTGTTGACGCCATCCTGCGGGGCGAAAACACCGATGCCCTGCGGTCCAGGATCGCCGCCCTGGGCTGGAAGGCACAGGAACGCTTTACCGTGATGGTGGGAAATTCCCCGTCAGAACCGAGTGCCAGCTACGTCAGCGAACTGCGCCGCACGGCGGGGCGCTTCGCCGAGGACGCCCTCGTCGGTATCCAGGGCGACCGCCTCATCCTTATCCTCGGCGGAGTCCATGACCGTGAGACCGCCTACCTCAAACTTGCCGAACTCTTCGCCCCGGGACCGGTTGTTTACGGCGCCGAGGCGGGCTCCCTGCTGGAGGCCAGCAGTTCCGCCCAGTCCGCCTTCGCGGGGCTGACCGCGGCCCGGGCGTGGCCCGCCGCGCCGCGCCCGGTAGCAGCGGACGACCTCCTGCCCGAACGGGTGATCTCCGGCGACGACGCCGCCCGGCGCTCCCTGGTCAAGAACATCTACCGGCCCCTGCTGGCCGCCTCCAACGGACTCGTGGAGACCCTCGGGACCTATCTGGAACTTGGCCATTCGCTCGAGGCGACGGCCCGGGAACTCTTCGTCCACGCCAACACGGTGCGCTACCGGCTCAAGCGGGTCTGCGACGTGACCGGGTGGGATCCGCTCCTGCCCCGGGAGGCCTTCGTACTCCAGACGGCCCTTGTGGTGGGCAGGCTCGCGGCCCCGCCGAAGCCCGCTACGGAACGCCAACCGTCCCGCAACAACTCCTGATCAGTTGTAGACTTCCTACAAAGTGACCCTGTGAGCTTGGTGCATGAATACACCGATAATCACGCAGTAGTTTGGAAAGCTGGATACGTGCTTGCAATCGTTTGCCCTGGACAGGGCTCCCAGACCCCCGGTTTTCTGGCCCCCTGGCTGGAACTGCCTTCCGTCGCAGGCCACTTGGCCTCCCTCAGCGAAATCGCAGGCATCGACCTCACCGCCCACGGCACCACCTCCGATGAGGAGACCATCAAGGACACGGCCGTTGCGCAGCCCCTGATCGTCGCCGCCGGGCTGGTCGCCGCGAAGTCGTTGTTCGACGTCGAACTCGGCACCCTTCCGGTGATCCTCGCCGGCCACTCCGTCGGTGAAATCACGGCCTCGGCCCTGGCCGGCGTCCTGACCGACACCGAAGCCATGACGTTCGTCCGCGAACGCGCCAACAGCATGGCCGCCGCGGCTGCGGCCACCCCCACCGGCATGAGCGCCGTCGTGGGCGGGGACCCGGCCGAGGTCCTGGCCTCGATTGAGGCCTGCGGTGCCACCGCGGCGAACGTCAACGGCGCGGGCCAGACCGTCGCCGCCGGGACACTGGACCAGCTCCGGGCCCTCGCCGGGAACCCGCCGGCGAAGGCCCGGGTGATCCCGCTGAAGGTTGCAGGCGCTTTCCACACCTCGCACATGTCCCCCGCTGCGGCGGCGCTTCGGGCCCTCCGGCCCTCGCTGCACCCGCGGACGCCGCAGGTTCCCCTGCTCTCCAACTTCGACGGCGCGGAAATCACCGACGGCGACGCCGTCGTCGACAGCCTGATCGCCCAGGTGTCCCGCCCGGTCCGCTGGGACCTCTGCATGGAGACCCTGGTGCACCGCGGCGTGACCGGCCTGATCGAACTGGCCCCGGCCGGAACGCTGGCCGGCCTGGCCAAGCGCGCCATGCCCGGCGTAAAGACCGTCACCGTCAAGACCCCGGACGATCTGTCCGCCGCCCTGGCCCTATTCGCAGAACTGGAAGGACAGGCATGAGCGTGCCCACTTTGAAGCAGCTGCCCCTGCACGAGAACACCCGTGTGATGGGAGTCGGCGCCTACCGGCCCAGCGTGATCGTCACGAATGATGATGTGTGCCAGTGGATCGACTCCTCCGATGAGTGGATCCGCCAGCGCACCGGCATCATCACCCGGCACCGCGCCCCCGCCGAGGTCAGCGTCATCGACATGGCCGAGGGCGCCGCCCGCGAGGCCCTGCAGAAGGCCGGAATCGAGGCATCCCAGCTCGGCGCCGTGATCGTCTCCACCGTGACCCACCCGTACGCGACGCCGTCCGCCGCCGCCAGCCTCGCCGACCGCCTCGGCGCGACGCCGGCCCCGGCCTTCGACATCTCCGCCGCCTGCGCCGGCTACTGCTACGGGATCGCCCAGGCCGACTCCCTGGTCCGCTCCGGCGCGGCCGACTACGTCCTGGTGGTCGGCGCGGAGAAACTCTCCGACGTCATCGACAACACCGAGCGCACTATCTCCTTCCTGCTCGGCGACGGCGCCGGCGCCGTCGTGATCGGCCCTTCAGACACCCCGGGCATCGGCCCGTCGGTCTGGGGCTCGGACGGCAGCAAGTGGGATGCGATCGGGATGACCCACTCCATGCTGGACCTCCGCGAGCTCGCCACCACCGGCAAGCACGGCGGCGCGCTCAGCGAAGAAGAGGCCGCCGTGACCGACGCCGCCGTCTGGCCGACGCTGCGCCAGGACGGCCAGACCGTGTTCCGCTGGGCCGTGTGGGAGATGGCCAAGGTTGCCCAGCAGGCCCTGGACGTCGCAGGCATCACCGCCGACGACCTCGCGGCTTTCATCCCGCACCAGGCGAACATGCGCATCATCGACGAGATGGCCAAGAAGCTCAAGCTCCCGGAGTCGGTCATCGTTGCGCGCGATATCGCCGACGCCGGCAACACCTCCGCCGCGTCCATCCCCCTAGCAACCCACCGCCTGCTGCAGGAAAACCCGCAGCTCAGCGGCGGGCTTGCACTGCAGATCGGCTTCGGTGCCGGACTGGTCTTCGGTGCCCAAGTGATCGTGCTTCCCTAGGCGCCCACCGCTTTCCCGTCTTCAAATCCCACACCAAGCCGAACCCTCGGTTTGAATCATTTCCGCCCGAAGCGGCCGGCACACCGGCCGTCCAGGGCATAACAAGAAAAGGAGCCATCAATGGCTAGCAACGAAGAGATCCTGGCCGGCCTGGCCGAAATCGTCAACGAAGAGACCGGCCTCGCCACCGAAGCCGTCGAACTGGACAAGTCCTTCACCGAGGACTTGGACATCGACTCCATCTCCATGATGACGATCGTCGTCAACGCAGAAGAGAAGTTCGGCGTACGCATCCCGGACGAAGAGGTCAAGAACCTCAAGACCGTCGGCGACGCCGTCAGCTTCATCGCCAGCGCACAGGCCTAATCTCGGCCCGGGCCGGTCCGGGGCGCAACTGCACCCCGGACCGCGCCATTTGCAGGAACAGCAAGTACAAGACCCCATAGTTTTCCAAACGCAAGCCCGGCCACCTTCCCAGGTTCCCGATACGGCGGGCGCACCGACAGAGAGTGATCCCATGGCACGCAAAGTAGTCATTACCGGTCTGGGTGCCACCACACCCATCGGCGGCGATGTCCCCACGATGTGGAAGAACGCGCTCAAGGGCGTCTCCGGCGCGCACACCCTTGAAGATGACTGGGTGGCCAAGTACGAACTGCCCGTCCACTTTGCCGCACGCGCTTCCACCCCCGCGACTGAAGTCCTGAGCCGGGTCGAAGCCAAGCGCATGGATCCGTCCACGCAGTTCGCCGTCGTCGCCTCCCGCGAGGCCTGGGCCGACTCCGGCATCACCGACGTTGACCACGACCGGCTCGCCGTGGCCTTCGCCACCGGCATCGGCGGCGTCTGGACCCTCCTGGATGCGTGGGACACACTGCGCGAGAAGGGCCCCCGCCGTGTCCTGCCGATGACCGTCCCCATGCTGATGCCCAACGGCCCGGCAGCGGCGGTAAGCCTTGACCTGGGTGCCCGCGCCGGCGCCCACACCCCCGTCTCCGCCTGCGCCTCCGGCACCGAGGCCGTCCACATGGGCCTGGACCTGATCCGCTCCGGCAAGGCCGACGTGGTCGTCTGCGGCGGCGCGGAAGCCGCCATCCACCCGATGCCGATCGCCGCGTTCGCCGCGATGCAGGCACTCTCGCGCCGGAACGACGATCCCGAGCACGCGTCCCGGCCCTACGACCGTGACCGCGACGGCTTCGTCATGGGTGAAGGCGCAGGTGCTCTGGTGCTCGAAGCCGAGGAACACGCCCTGGCCCGCGGCGCCCGGATCTACGCCGAACTGGCCGGCACCTCGGTCACCGCCGACGCCTACCACATCACCGCCCCGGATCCCCAGGGCCTGGGCGCCACCCGCGCGCTGAAGGCTGCCATGTTCGACGGCCGCATCCAGGCCGAAGACGTGGTGCACGTCAACGCGCACGCCACCTCGACGCCGGTCGGCGACAAGCCGGAGTACGCGGCCCTCAAGGCGGCCCTGGGCAAGCAGGTGGACAACGTGGCAGTCTCGGCTACCAAGTCGCAGATGGGCCACCTGCTGGGCGCCTCCGGTGCGGTGGAAGCGGTGCTGACCGTGCTGGCCGTGTACGAGCGCAAGGCACCGGTGACCATCAACCTGGAGAACCAGGATCCGGAGATCCCGCTCGACGTCGTCACGAGCGCCCGCGACCTGCCCTCCGGCAGCATCGTGGCGCTGAGCAATTCCTTCGGCTTCGGCGGCCACAACGCCGTCATCGCCGTCCGCAGCAACTAGTTTTCCTTGGGGCGCGCCTTTGCCGGCGCGCTCCTCGCCAAATGCCAGATGGCGGCAATGTCCCGTGGACATTGCCGCCATCTGGCATTTTGCGTAGCTATGGAGTGTTGTGGGGGTGAGCCTTGGGCCCGGCGCTTAGCCGACCTGGTGGAGCCAACGGACCGGGGCGCCTTCGGCGGCGTGCCGGAAAGGCTCGAGTTCCTCGTCCCAGGCTTCGCCGAGGGCAAGCGAGAGCTCGTGATAGACCGCGGACGGATCGCCGGCGCCGGATTCGTAGGCGTAGCGGATGCGGTCCTCGGAGACCATGATGTTGCCGTGCACGTCCGTGGCGGCGTGGAAGATGCCAAGCTCCGGCGTATGGGACCAGCGGCCGCCATCAACGCCCTGGCTGGGCTCTTCCGTAACTTCATAGCGCAGGTGCGCCCAGCCGCGGAGTGCGGACGCCAATTGAGCCCCCGTGCCCGGATTTCCGGTCCACGACAGCTCGGCCCGGAACATTCCGGGCGCTGCTGGCTGAGCAGTCCACTCAAGATCCGTCCGCTTGTCCACGACAGAACCTATGGCCCACTCAACGTGGGGGCACAGGGCAGTCGGGGCCGAGTGAACGAACAACACACCGCGGGTCAGTGCAACAGACATTCCATCCTCCATAGCTGTAGGTACGTCTTCCCCAACGACCTCTTGCCTGGATGTCTGTCTGTTGCGCGGGTCCGTAGTGATGCCGGTGGTCCTTGCCAGACTATTAAGTTACTGCCCGGTTCCTGGGTGGGACTTGATGCTCAAGAGCTTCAAGCAACACTTGAAAGTTGCCGGGCGTGAGTCTCATTCTGCCGTACGCCACCTAATTACGCCAGTGCAATTCGGCGCGTCTTTCCCGGCGCGCCGCGCGGGCCCACAGAGTGGCCCGATTCGGGTAGCGGGCACGGCTTGAATCGCTGCTTTCAGGCCCTCGGATGGGCCTGCTGGTAGCTCTGGCGGAGCCTCTCGACGGAAACATGCGTGTAGATCTGGGTGGTGGCCAGGCTGCTGTGGCCCAGGATTTCCTGCACGGCGCGTAGGTCCGCACCGCCGTCGAGCAGGTGCGTGGCGGCAGAGTGCCGCAGGGCGTGCGGGCCGGTGGCGGCGGTGTCCCCGAGCGCCTCCAGCAGATCGTGGACTACGCTCCGGACCTGCCGCTGGTCGACGCGTTTCCCGCGGGCTCCGAGGAACAGCGCGGGGCCGGAGCTGTCCAAGGCGAGGGCGGGCCGCCCGCGGCGGAGCCAGTCGTCGACGGCGAGCGCGGCCGGGAGCCCGTAGGGCACAGTCCGTTCCTTGTTGCCCTTGCCCAGCACACGCAGGGTCCGGCGGTCGGGGTCGAGGTCATCCACGTCCAGGCCGGCCAGTTCGCCGACCCGGATGCCGGTGGCGTAGAGGAGTTCGACCATGGCCCGGTCACGCAGGGGCAGGGGCCCGCCCCCGGCCGCGGCGGATTCCGCGCCCTCAACGAGCCGAAGGACCTGCGCCTGGTGCAGGACGCCGGGCAGGGTCTTCTCCCGCTTCGGTGCCTTCAGCCGCAGGGCGGGGTCCGCGTCGATGAGTTCCTCACGGACGGCCCAGGCCGTGAAGGCCCGGGCGGTGGCGGAGCGGCGGGACAGGGTGGCCCGGGACATGCCCGCTTCACTCTGGGAGCCGAGCCAGCGCCGCAGGGTGCCGAGCTCCAGCCCGTCGAGACCTTCCACACCCTCGGACGCCGCATGGGCCAGCATGCTGCCGACATCCGAAAGGTAGGCGCGCACGGTGTGGGCCGAGCGTCCGCGTTCCGCCTCGAGGTAGCGGCCAAAGCGCTCGGCGGCGGTAGCCAGCGCGGCCGGGATCTGCTGGGTAGACACGCCCCTACTCTCGCAGTAATCGCCCGGCAATCAAGGAGCCCGACGGCGAGCCGCGGGTCTGCCCGCCGCCAGTGGCCCGCAGCCGGACGTCAGCCGGCCTTACCGGACCGCTTCCATCCGCCGCGGTGAGACTCGGCGAGACCCAGCAATCCGAGCCGGCCAAGGCCAGCCCTGACCGAGTCAGCGCTCAGGCCCGCCACGGCAGTGAGCTTCTCGACGGAGCTCGTGGTCCGCAACGGAAGGGCGTCCAGCAGAATGAGGTCCTCAAGCGTCAGACCGTCCTGGACTTCCACCCGGCCGGTCCTGGCCTCGGGCAGCGATTCTCCGCTTGGGGAGGCGAGCTCGGCGATCTCCCCCGCATCGGTGACGCAGACGGCTCCGCCCTCGCGGAGCAGCCGGTGGCAGCCCGCGGAGTTGGCGCTGTGGACCGACCCCGGCACGGCGCCGACGGCCCTGCCCAGGGTTTCGGCGTGGTGGGCGGTATTGAGCGCCCCGGAGCGCCAGCGGGCTTCCACGACGACCGTGACCGATGCCAGCGCGGCGATGAGCCTGTTGCGCTGCAGGAACCTGTACCGCGTCGGCGCGGAGCCCGGCGGCACCTCGGCCAGAACCGCACCCTGGTTCGCGACGGCCCGCAGCAGCTCCTCATTCCCGGAGGGATAGAACCGGTCCACTCCCCCGGCCATCACGGCGATCGTGGGTACGCCACCGGCGCCTCCGGTGCCTCCGGCCAGGGCGGCACGATGGGCATGCGCATCGATTCCATACGCGCCGCCCGAGACGATCGTGAAGCCGCGCTGCGCCAGCGAGTAGGCGAGGTCGCCGGTCACGGCGGAACCGTAGGAGGTGCTGTCGCGGGAGCCGACCAGGGCAATGGACTTGGCGGCAGGGGGCAACTCCTGCTCGAGGCCGCGCCACCAGAGGCACAGTGGTTCCTGCAGGCCAAGATCCGCCAACTGCCGGGGCCACAATTCGTCCGAGGGGATGATCATGCGCCCGCCGAGCCGTTGCAGGGTGGCCAGGTCCCGCTCGGGCGCCAGATCCGGCACGCGCGGGGCCCAGCGTTTCTGGGCGGTGCCCAGTCCTGTCCACCCGCCGCCGGAGGTGTTGTCTTCCAGCAGGCGCGACATTTCGCGTTCCAGCTCCGGTCCGGCGGCAAGCTGACCGGTGGCAATTCTCAGCGCATCCTCCGCCCCGGCGATGTGCACGAGCGCCAGGCCCGCGCCGTCCTGCGGCTCGAACAGCCGGGACAACGCCGCCCGCGCGGTCCTTTCGGTCTCGGTCATGATGGTCCTTTCTTAGGCTGATCGTTCGTATGGCATTCGCTCGGCGCAGTTTTTCAGGGGGGATGGTACGCAACTACGTCTGTTAGGCGGCCGCGGACGCCTGCCGGAGGTTGAGCGCCTGCCCGACGTCGTCGGAATCCGGGGCGTCCCGCCGGGCCAGGTCCGCAAGCGTCCAGGCCAGGCGCAGCACCCGGTCGTAGCCGCGGGCCGTGAGTACGCCGCGTTCCAGGGCATGATCCAGGATCCTTGTCGTGGCGGCGTCGAGCCGCAAGGCACCCCGCAGGAGCCGGCCGGGCACCTGGGAATTCGTCTCCATGCCGAACGGAAGCAGCCGCCCGAGCTGGCGCTCACGTGCTGATTTGACCCTCCCGGCGATGGTGGCCGTGTCCTCCTCGGCGCCGGGCTGCCCGAAGTCGGCGAGCGACACGCGCTCCACCTGCAGCTGGATGTCGACCCTGTCCAGCAACGGTCCGGACAAACGGGCCAGATAGCGCCGTCGCATGGTCGGTGTGCAGATGCAGTCGATGCCCTTTCCCGATGCCTTGCCACAGGGACAGGGGTTGGCCGCGAGGACCAGCTGGAACCTGGCCGGGTAGGCCGCCGTGCCCGCTGACCGGTGGATGACCAGCTCGCCGCTCTCCAGCGGTTGCCGCAATGCGTCGAGGACCCGGCGTTCGTACTCGGGAGCCTCATCCAGGAAGAGCACACCGCGGTGGGCCCGGGACGCGGCCCCCGGACGTGGCAGCCCGGATCCGCCTCCGATGATGGCTGCGGAGGTAGCCGTGTGATGCGGGTTCTCGTAGGGTGGCCGGCGCAGGAGCTGCACTGAGGCCGACGTCAGTGCACAGAGGGAGTGTATTGCGGTCACTTCCATGGCCTCGGTATCGCCGAGATCGGGCAGGAGCCCCGGAAGCCGCTCGGCCAGCATTGTCTTCCCCGCTCCCGGCGGCCCCGTCAGCAGGAGATGGTGGGCACCGGCCGCGGCTACTTCCAGGGCCCGCCGGGCCTCGGCCTGGCCGGAGACATCACACATGTCCGGCGGACTGACGGGGACCGCGCCGGCTCCGGCGTCGCCGGGTTCGGGCTCGGGTTCGAAGTCGAGGGCCAGCCCCTGCGGATCGGCGCCGAAGTCGAAGGCCAGGCGGGCCAGGGTGCTGTAGCCCTGTACCCGTGCGCCGGGCACCAACCCGGCCTCGGCTGCGTTGGCCTGCGCCACCACGATGTCGGGGTAGCCTGCCCGAACCGCGGCCATGACGGCGGGGAGAATACCGCGGACCGGGCGGAGCCTGCCGTCCAGACCCAGTTCTGCGATGAAGACCGTGCGTCCGGTGGAACGGACGTCGTTGGAGGCCAGCAGGGCAGCCATGGCGATGGCGAGATCAAAGCCGGAGCCACGTTTGGGCAGCGATGCCGGTATGAGGTTGGCCGTGATCTTCCGGCGGCTCAGTGGAATGCCGGAGTTCTGGGCGGCGGAGCGGATCCGCTCCTTGGCCTCGTTGAGCGAGGCGTCCGGCAGGCCCAGGATGATGAATGCCGGGAGGGTCTGCCCGATGTCCGCCTCGACTTCGACGATGTAGCCGTTGAGGCCGACGAGGGCAACGGAGTACGTGCGGCCCAGCGCCACTTATCCCACCCCCTTGAGGTGTTCGACAGAAGGCTCACCGATGCCGTCGTCGAGCACGGCAATCACGTCCACCCGGCGCAGCGGCATCCGCAACTCGTGGTGGCGGCACCAGGCGGAAGCCAGGCGGTGGAGCCGGGCAAGTTTGTCGACGCCGACAGCTTCGAAGGGGTGCCCGTAGTCGAGGGATTTCCGGGTCTTCACCTCGGCGATGACCAGCGCGTCGCCATCGAGCGCAACAATGTCTATTTCGCCGTCCGGGCAGCGCCAGTTCCGGTCCACGATCCGCATGCCCTGGGCTTCAAGGTAGCCGGCTGCGAGTTCCTCCCCGCGCCGGCCCAGCACATCCTTAGCTCTCATGACACCAGCCTGCGGCTGCCTGCAGGGACGTCACAGGGGGCCGGCACGCTATGTGGGTAACTCCGGACGATGCCTCGCAGCCGCGGATCCTGGTTACGGTCACGCCGCTGAATGTCGTAGCCGGGATCTAGTCTTCTGTCACAGCCGCCCACGGCTGCCGGCAAACGGCGCTGGACCGACTATCAGGAGGACGCTCATGACAACGAATTCATCGTGTGAACCGTCTGCGGGGCTTCCCGGATCAGGTCGACACTGTCTTCGTCGAACTGAGCTACATCCCGGAAGAGGAAGACCGCCCGGAAACGGTCCTTCGTTTTCCGGACATCAGCAAGGTCGCGGACTCGGCCACTCTCAGCACGACAATCGCTGGCTTGAAAGAGCCGCATTCAAACCTTGGCGGGATTATCCGCGGGCTCGAACAGGCCTAAGGCTTCGCCGGGGTCAGTTGCCCAGGTCTCCGACCTTGGGCAGGGACAGCTCCTCGCTGCGCGGAAGTTCCTCGACGTTGACGTCCTTGAAGGTGATGACGCGGACGCTCTTGACGAACCGGGCGGAGCGGTAGACGTCCCAGACCCAGGCGTCCTGCAGCGTGAGGTCGAAGTACACCTCACCGTCGGCGCTGCGGGCCTGCAGGTCAACGTGGTTGGCCAGATAGAAACGCCGCTCGGTCTCGACCACGTAGCTGAACAGCCCGACAACGTCCCGGTATTCGCGGTAGAGCTGGAGCTCCATGTCGGTTTCATAGTTTTCAAGGTCCTCGGCACTCATGGTTCCATCTTGCACCATCCGGCGCGGCCCGCGCGCCACCACCGCCCCCGTACGGGCCCGCTGCCCTGCCGGACCGGGCCCAGGTTCACAGCGACCTAGAGCAGCTGCCAGCTGACCCGGTGGTAGGGAGTGGGCCCGGCGGCGCGGAGGGCATCCTTATGCGCCGCGGTGCCGTAGCCCTTGTTCTCGTCCCAGCCGAAGGCCGGGTATTCGCTGTGCAGCCCGCGCATCAGCCCGTCGCGCTCCACCTTCGCCAGCACGGACGCCGCGGCGACACTCAGGCACTGCATGTCCGCCTTGACGAGCGTGTGCACCGGGGCGTCACAGCCGGCCTCCGCCGGTCCGTCATGGAACAGCGACGGCTGGGCCTCGGGCGAGAGCCAGTTGTGGCTGCCATCGAGCAGCACCACGTCCGGGGTCACCCCGGCGGCAAGGACGGCGGACCAGGCGCGGGTTCCGGCCAGCCTCAGCGCGCCCACAATGCCCAGTGCATCGATTTCATGGGCCGAGGCATGCCCGACGGCGGAGGCGACACTCCAGCTCCGGACCAGCGGCACCAGGCGTTCCCGTTCCGTCACCTTGAGCAGCTTGCTGTCCCGCACATCCGCGAGGAGATCCTGCCGTTCCAGGTCAATGACTGCTATTCCGACGCTGACCGGTCCTGCCAGGGCTCCGCGGCCCACCTCGTCGATGCCGGCGAGGAGCCGGGCGCCGGAGCCTCGGAAGCGGCGCTCGTAGTCCAGGGTGGGTGCTGCGGACGCCGTGCCGGCCACTACGCGCCAGCCATTACTTGCCGGCCGGCGCAGGCACGCCGCGGAAGACGTCCGGGTAGTTATCCAGCGAGGTGATGCGGTTCAGCGGCCAGGCGATAACCGCGGCTTTGCCCTCGATATCGGCGATATTCACGAAACCGCCGTTGCTCTCCATATGGGCGCGGGAATCGGCGGAGTGGTTGCGGTTGTCCCCCATCACCCAGACTTTACCTTCGGGTACGACGACGTCGAAGTCGCGGATCTGGGGTACTTCGGCGGGGTTGATGTACTTCTCGGACAGCGGCACACCGTTGACCGTGAGCTGGCCGCCGCCGTCGCAGCAGGCGACGCGGTCGCCGGGCAGCCCGATGACGCGCTTGACCAGGTGCTGCTCCGAGTTGTCCGGCAGCAGGCCAACGAACGTCAGCCCGTCCTGCACCCAGGTGAACGGCCCCACCGGCTTCTCGGCGGCCGGAACCAGCCAGCCCTGGGTGTCACGGAACACGACGACGTCTCCGTGCTCCAGCGCGAAGGGTTCCGGGACCAGGAGGTTCACGAAGATGCGGTCGTTCACGTCCAGGGTGTTGACCATGGATTCGGACGGGATGTAGAACGCCCGGAACAGAAAAGTCTTGATGAGGAAGGACAGCACGATGGCAACAATCACCACAGTGGCGATTTCCTTCATCCAGAGGAAGAAGGGGCTGTGCCGTTCCCGGGCCTTCGCCCTCCTCGCACGTCCCGAGGATGCGCCGGCATGCGCGGGACCGCCGTCCGGACGATGGGCAGGCTCGGCCGGGTACCCGGCGGCCACGGGGTCTTCCGTGGCGGGGATCGCCGAGGAGGTAACCCGGGGCTGGTCCTGCCCCCGCGGATCGGGAGTCCGGGGTCCGGTCTCGGGCATCTACTGTCCGTTCTTGTTCATCGTTGTAGCGGCGGCCGCGGCGGGCCGTGGTAGTGCTGCAAATCTATCAAGCGGCCAGATGATCTGTACCGGCCGGCCGATTACCCGGTCCAGCGGAACCATGCCGCCGCCGGGGGCGCCCAGGAGGCTGCGGGAATCCGCCGACATGGAGCGGTGGTCCCCCATCAGCCAGAGTCGTCCGGCCGGCACGATCACACTGAATTTCAGTTCGCTGGGGGTGTCTCCCCCGTACAGGTACGGTTCCGCAACCGGCTGGCCGTTGACTGTCAGCCGTCCGCCGGCGTCGCAGCACAGAACGTGGTCCCCGGGGAGCCCGATGACGCGCTTGACGTAGGTATCCTCTGCTCCGGCCAGCCCAAGCCAGTGCCCGAGGCCGGCCAGGGTATCCAGCACGGGCCCTTTGCCGCTGTTCAGCGGGGCGAAGGAGCCGCGGCCGTCAAACACGACGATGTCGCCGCGGCGCACCGGCTGGGCCTGGTAGTCGGTGCGGGAGACGAGGATCCTGTCGCCGTCCCGGAACAGCGGTTCCATCGAAGCGGACGGGATGAAGTAGACGTCGAGCCACAGGGAACGGACCACTCCGCTGATGAGGACGGCCAGCACGAGGGCCAGCAACACAAAACGCCAGCCTAGTTTCCTGGGCTGGCGTCTTGTCTGTTCCATGATCCGCATCTTCTAGCGCTTTTCTGAATGTAACGGCGCTGTTGCGGATGCTCCGGCAACAAGCCGGCTACGTCCGTAGACCCGCGGTGGAAGTCCGGAAGGGACTTACTTTCCGGTCTGGAAGTCGCGCTTTTCCTTGATCTTCGCAGCCTTGCCGCGGAGATCACGCATGTAATACAGCTTGGCGCGGCGTACGTCACCCTTGGAGACCAGCTCGATCTTGTCGATGATCGGGGAGTGCACCGGGAAGGTACGCTCCACGCCGACGCCGAAGGAAACCTTGCGGACAGTGAACGTCTCGCGGAGTCCGTCGCCGTGGCGTCCCAGGACGAAGCCCTGGAAGACCTGGACACGGGAGTTCTTGCCTTCGATGATGTTCACGTGAACCTTGAGGGTGTCACCCGCGCGGAAGACCGGAACATCGGTGCGCAGCGAGGCTGCATCTACGGAATCGAGAATATGCATTGATTCACTCCTGGTGAACGCCACAGGTCCTTCACGTCGGGTCACGGCAGCCAAACCCGGGTGCCTGAAGCAGCCGGAGATTCCCGCCGAAAATTTGTCGATCCGGCTCCCGTCAGGAGTTGACGGCGCCGGGGTGCCAGGCTGTTGGTGACGCTCCCCCTGTGGCAGGTTCGCAACCCAGCAGGCACAAGCACTAATTTTGCCACATCCGGGGCCTTCCGGCCAATCCCGACTAGGCTGATTCCCCGCCATCCGCCGGGCGGCGCCTGAGCCGGCCGTCGACGACGTCGTACCCGAGGTCCGCGAAGGCCGTGCGGTCCGCGCGGGGCAGCTTGCCGGCGTCGAACTCCGCGAGCAGGTCCGGACGGCGTTCGGCGGTGCGCCGGTACTGCTCGTGGCGGCGCCACTGCGCGATTTTGCCGTGGTTGCCGCTCAGCAGCACGGCCGGAACGTCGCGGTCCCGCCAGCTGGACGGCTTGGTGTACACGGGGTACTCCAGCAGCCCGTCCGAGTGGGATTCCTCCACGAGCGATTCGGGATTGCCGACTACGCCGGGCAGCAGGCGCCCGATGGCCTCCACCATGGCCAACACGGCCACCTCGCCGCCGTTGAGGACGTAGTCGCCCAGGCTCATGGGCCGCACGGTGAAGTGGCCGGCGGCCCATTCCATCACACGTTCGTCGATGCCTTCGTAGCGTCCGCAGGCGAACACCAGCCGGTCCTCGCCGGCGAGTTCGTGGGCCGTGGCCTGGGTGAACCGCTCCCCCGCCGGTGACGGCACAATGAGGACCGGTTTGGCCGCCGTTTCGGGTCCGGCATCGGCCGGCCGGGCAGTCTCCGGCCCGGTTGCGGCCACGGCGGCCAGGGCCTGGGCCCAGGGCTCGGGCTTCATGACCATGCCGGCGCCGCCGCCGTACGGGGTGTCATCCACGGTCCGGTGCCGGTCCGTGGTGAAGTCCCGGAGGTCGTGCACCTTCAGCTGCAGCAGCCCGTCCAGGCGGGCCTTGCCGATCAGCGAGAGCTCCAGGGGTGCCAGATACTCCGGAAAGATACTGACGACGTCGATCCTCATTTAGGCGTTGCCCACGGTGCCGGCGCCTTCTTCGGCCGTGCTGTCGCCCGCGGACTTCGCGGCCTCTGCGGACTTCGCCTTACCCTCGGACGTCGCCTCGTCGTCGGCGTTGACCTCAAAGAGTCCCGGGGGCGGGGTCACGAGGACAAATCCTTCGCCGACGTTGACCTCGGGGACGATCTGCTCCACAAAGGGGATCAGGACTTCCGTGCCGTCGTTCGCGGTGACCACGAGCAGGTCCTGGACCGGGAGGGTGTTCAGGCCGGAGACCTTGCCCACCACCGTGCCGCCGACGCGGACGTCCAGGCCGACCAGCTCGTGCTCGTACCAGCCCTCGTCGTCGTCATCGTCATCGAGGTCTTCGGTTTCCACAAACAGCTTCGCGCCGCGGATCGTCTCCGCTTCGTTACGGGTCTCGATCTCCTCGAAGGCCAGCAGCAGGATGTCCTTGTTCCAGCGGGCGCTGATGATGGTGAGCGGGCCGGCCGAGGCGGGCTCCACCACGAACTGGGTGCCCGGGACGAAGCGGTCACCGGGCGCATCGGTGAGCACCTGGACGGTCACTTCGCCGCGGATGCCGTGGGGCTTGCCGATTCGTGCCACCTGAAGCTGCATCTGTTCCTCTGTTCGGGGTTGGTGATTCTGCGCTGGTCTGTTGCCGGCTGGATGTGCGGGGAAAACAGTCCGGCCCCTCCACCGTTAGCTGGTGAAGGGGCCGGACTCAAGACAAGTATTGCTGGAAGCGTTACCGGCGGCGGTCGGTGTCGACGACGTCGACCCTGACCGGCTCGCCATCCGCAAGTGCTGCAACCACAGTGCGCAATGCGCGTGCGGTGCGGCCCTGGCGTCCGATCACCCGTCCGAGGTCGTCCTCGTGAACGCGCACTTCGAGGGTGTCCCCGCGGCGGTTGTTCTTCGCACTGACCTTGACATCCTCAGGGCTGTCAACGATCCCGCGGACCAGGTGTTCGAGCGCTTCTGCCAGCAATTTACTAAGCCTCGGTGGTCTCTGCTGCGGCGTCGGCGGGGGCCTCGGCTGCGTCGTCCTTCTTGGCCTTCTTGGTGATGGCTTCCGGGATGATCACGGAACCCTTTTCCGGGGTAACGAAGGCAACCTTGGGAGCCTTGGTCTTCAAGGTCCCCTCCTGGCCCGGGAGACCCTTGAACTTCTGCCAGTCACCGGTGATCTTGAGGATCGCGGCAACCTGCTCGGACGGCTGTGCGCCGACGCCGAGCCAGTACTGGGCACGGTCCGTGTCGACCTCGATGTATGAGGGCTCTTCGGTCGGGTGGTACTTGCCGATCTCTTCGATGGCACGGCCGTCACGCTTGGAGCGTGCGTCCATGACGACGATGCGGTAGTACGGTGCGCGCATCTTGCCGAAGCGCTTAAGGCGAATCTTTACGGCCACTTTTGTGGTCACTCCTGTTTCTGAAACGGGGTCGAGCCCGGCGTTCTGCACCCGTGGGGCGGGCCGTACTAGGGGGTTCTAAAAGGACAAGATCCGGACGCGGAGAGAGGGGCCACGCAGATCAAGTACCTGTTCATTGTGCCAGATCAGCGCGGGGATTTCGACTTGACACCCGAAGCCTCACCATTTTGCCGCCGTACAGCCCGTCAGGACGTCCAGACGAACAGCCCGGATCTCGTGGCGGGATCGACGCCGGCAGCCAACTCGGCGAGTTGCCGGACGTAGGAGACGGCCTGCTCCGCGCCGAAAGGCATGTCCTCCTCGGCGGCCCAGCCTTCGGCGACGTCGTCCAGGACGTTACCCTCGCCCTCGGTCTCGTAGCTGAGGAGCTCGGCGAGTGCCCGGACCATTGCCGGCGGGACGCCGAGCAGGGACTCGCTCGCCACGTCCACCATAGCCAACTCGTAGTCGGCGCCGGCGGCATGGACTGCGGTCCCGGCCAGGTCGCCGAGGCGCTCGACTTCGAAATCGCTGATGTCAGGGATCCGGACGGCTCCCGGCGCAGCGGCACCGCCGCCGTCGAGGGCGGCGGCGCGCCTGAGAGCTTCATCGTGGGTGGAGACAAAGATTTCGGTGAATCCCATGGAGCTCGTCCTTTTGTGTGCTCGGCGGCATGTGTGTTCGGCGGCGCTGGTCCGCTGTTTTCGGCGTCGCTTCAGCCTAGCCGCTCCGGCCCGGCCACGCCCGGACCGGACATGCCCGGACGGGACATGCCCTCCCCTGACCGTGACCAATGGACATATTGCCGCTATGTCCATTGCTGGCGGCGCCAAATGGATGTGCCCGGCGCTCGCGTCAATCAAAAGTGGACATGTCCTCCCCCGGCCCGACCAAGCCTCCCCCTCCCAGCCCAGCCCGGCCACCCCCAACCGGCCTCGCCCGGACTGGACATGCCCTCCCCTGACCGCCACCAATGGACATATTGCCGCTATGTCCAGTGCTGGCCGCCTGCGCTGGACATGTCCCTTGGGCCACGTCGGCGGACCTGGGGCATGTCCCGCGGGGGCTGTGAACGCTGGACATGTCCAGTGGCCATGAGATCAATGTGGCCCGTTCCGGGGATGTTGACCTCGGACTCCCTCACGGAACCCGTCCCCTCGCAGCCAGGACAATGCCACGCCATGCGCTCGAAGATGGACTGCGCTTGCGGGACGATCCTGGCCACCTTCCCGTGTTCCCACGCCGTTAATGGCGGACACTCAGCGGACGGCGACGCGGATCCGGTTGCGCCACGGGTCCTCGAAGCGCAGTTCGGCTCCGGTGTGGTGCGAGGGGACCCCTGCGGTCTTGAGTCGGTCAGCAAGGGCGCCGACGTCGTCGCCGGCCGGTACTTCGATCAGCACCTCGCCGAGGCCCAGGGTGTCCCGGCGGGGTCCGGCGCCGCGGCTGTTCCAGACGTTCATGGCCATGTGGTGGTGGTAGCCGCCGGCCGAGACGAACAGCGCCTGGCCGTGCCAGCCCGCCGTCTTTTCGAAGCCGAGGGTTCCGACGTAGAAGTCCTGGGCTGACTCGACGTCGCCGACCTGCAGGTGGACATGTCCGATGCCGGCCTCGGCCTCGCGCTGCCCGGTCACGGATTCCTCGGTGAGGAACTCGTCGAGGTAGCGCTGCGGCGGGAGGGCCAGGCTGTCCATGACCACGTTCGTGCCGTCCCAGGCCCAGGCCTCGCGGGGACGGTCCCAGTAGAGCTCGATGCCGTTACCTTCGGGATCATTGAAGTAGAAGGCCTCGCTCACGAGGTGGTCCGCACTGCCGGTGAAGGACTGGGGCTCGTACCGGGCGGCGGTGGCGACAGTCGCGGCCAGGGAGGGCTGATCCTCGAACAGCAGGGCCGTGTGGAAGAGGCCGGCCTCGCCGCGGGACGGGACGCTGAGCCCCGGCGCCGGGGCGAGGTGGACCAGCGGCTTCAGCCGGCGTCCGAGGTAGAGTCCGCCATCCTGCTCGGCCACGATGTCCAGGCCGAGGGCGCGCTGGTAGTAGTCCGTCATGACCGTCATGTCGCCGACCTTGAGCATCACGGTGCCCATGGTGAGTTCGGCGGGAAGAAGATCCTGGGTGCTGGCTTCTGCAGTCATGTGATCGCTCCGGTGCTTGTGGCGGCCACCGTCCTTCGATGACCTTTCATAGAGCTAAATTACTTGAAGCTTCAATTTATTCCTAATAAACCGGGGTTTGTTCCCGGCGGACCAGTTCTCCGCCCAGCACGATGTGCTTGAGCTCGTGCAGCGTGGCCAGATTGCTGCGCGGGTCTTCGGCGCAGACCAGGACGTCTGCGCCGGCACCTTCGCTGATGGCGTCCGCACCAAGCCATGCCCGCGCACCCCAGGCGCCGGCGTCGAGAGCGGCACTGGCAGGCAGGCCGGCGTCGTGCAGTGCCTGGATCTCGTCCACGATCCGCCCGTGCCTGATGACGCTGCCGGCGTCCGTTCCGGCATAGATGGTGACGCCGGCCTCGAAGGCCTCAAGGACCCGTTCGGCGCGGCGCTCCCAGAGTGAACGCATATGGGCGGCGTAGCGGGGGAATTTCGCGCCGGCCTGGTCTGCGATGTCCGGGAAGGTGGCGATGTTGATCAGGGTGGGGACGATCGGCACGCCCTGCTCGACGAAGCGGGGCACATGCCGGGGCAGGAGGCCGGTCGCGTGCTCGATGCAGTCGATCCCGGCGTCGAGCATGTCATCAAGGGTGTCCTCGGCGAAGCAGTGCGCCGTCACCCGGGCACCTTCATCGTGGGCGGCCCGGACGGCGTCCTGGAGCACGGCGGCGGGGAAACAGGGGGTGAGGTCGCCGGCGCCGCGGTCGATCCAGTCCCCCACGAGCTTGACCCAGCCATCGCCGGCGCGGGCCTGCTTGCGCACCGCCTCCACGAGGCCGTCCGGTTCCACCTCGACGGCGAAGCCGCGGAGGTAGCGCCCGGTGCGGGCAATGTGCCGGCCCGAGCGGATGATGCGCGGCAGCTCCGGCCGCTGCTGGAGCCAGCGCGTGTCGTGCACTGCCCCGGCGTCGCGCACGAGCAGGGTTCCGGCGTTCCGGTCCGTGATGGCCTGCTGTTCGGCCAGCTCTGCCGGGACATCACCGCCGGGGCCCAGTCCGATGTGGCAGTGGGCATCCACGAGCCCGGGAATGACCCAGCCATTCAGCACAACGTCCGGCGCGGCGGCCGGACGGTCGAAGGTCAGCAGGCCGTCCACGGACCAGAGTCCGCGGCGTTCCTGGTCCGCGGCGGTGAGGATGGGGCCGCTGAACTCGATGATGCTGATCATGGCTTAGAGCCTAATCCCAGGATTGACGGGCGCCGTCACACGCGGAGACGTTCCGGACCCCTGTGGTAGCTTCGTGTACGACCACACGGGTGCCCCTGCAGGGGCTGAGATCGGGCTGACGCAGCCTGCGACCGTTGAACCTGCCCGGGTAATGCCGGCGAAGGAAGTGAGTATTCCGTGAATACGCAATTGACACAGCACAGCCCTGCCCACAACCAGGGGCTCCAGGACCTGCCCGTCCACGTCCGGTCCGCGGCCCCCGCACAATCGCTTGAGTCCCACTCGCTGGCGTTCACCACGGATGACCAACACGGCCTCCGTGTCCCGGTGACCGAAATCGCGCTCGCGGATTCGCCCGGCGGCGCAGCCAACGCCCCGTTCCGGGTGTACCGCACCGCCGGTCCGGGCAGCGATCCGGTCCGGGGGCTGGAGCCGTTCCGCGCCCCGTGGATTGAGGCCAGGGCGGACACCGCACCCTACGCCGGCCGGGAACGGGAGCTGCTCGACGACGGCAAGTCCGCTGTCCGCCGGGGAGCGGCGTCGGCCGAGTGGCGGGGCGGACGGCCGATGCCGCGCCGCGCCGTCGACGGCCGGACGGTGACGCAGATGCGCTACGCCCGGGACGGTTTTATTACCCAGGAGATGCGGTTCGTGGCCCTGCGCGAGAACTGCGACGTGGAGCTGGTCCGCTCCGAAGTGGCGGCGGGGCGCGCCATCATTCCCAACAACGTCAACCACCCCGAATCGGAGCCGATGATCATCGGCAAGGCCTTCCTGGTGAAAATCAACGCCAACATCGGCAACTCGGCCGTGACCAGCTCCATCGCGGAGGAAGTCGACAAACTCCAGTGGGCCACCCAATGGGGCGCGGACACCGTCATGGACCTCTCCACCGGGGACGACATCCACACCACGCGGGAATGGCTCATCCGCAACGCCCCCGTGCCCATCGGCACGGTACCGATCTACCAGGCGCTGGAGAAGGTCAACGGCGAGGCCAATGCCCTGACGTGGGAAATCTTCCGGGACACCGTGATCGAACAATGCGAGCAGGGGGTGGACTACATGACTATCCACGCCGGAGTGCTGCTGCGCTATGTGCCCCTGACGGCCAACCGGGTCACCGGCATCGTGTCCCGCGGCGGCGCGATCATGGCCGGCTGGTGCCTGGCGCACCACGAGGAGAACTTCCTCTACACCCACTTCAATGAGCTGTGCGAAATCTTCGCCCGCTACGACGTCGCCTTCTCCCTCGGTGACGGGCTACGGCCCGGCGCGACGGCGGACGCGAATGACGCCGCCCAGTTCGCCGAGCTGGACACCCTTGCCGAGCTCACGCAGCGGGCCTGGGAGTTCGATGTGCAGGTCATGGTGGAGGGCCCGGGGCATGTACCGTTCCACCTCGTCCGGGAAAACGTGGAGCGGCAGCAGGATCTCTGCAAGGGCGCCCCGTTCTACACACTGGGGCCGCTGGTCACCGACATCGCGCCCGGCTATGACCACATCACCTCGGCGATCGGGGCGACGGAGATTGCCCGCTACGGCACCGCAATGCTTTGCTACGTGACGCCCAAGGAACACCTCGGGCTGCCGAACAAGGACGACGTCAAGACCGGCGTGATCACGTACAAGATTGCCGCCCATGCCGCCGATCTCGCCAAGGGCCACCCTGGTGCCCACGAACGCGACGATGCCCTGTCCAAGGCGCGCTTTGAATTCCGCTGGCGGGACCAGTTCGCGCTGTCCCTGGATCCCGTCACGGCCGAGGCCTTCCACGATGAGACCCTGCCGGCGGAACCGGCCAAGACCGCGCATTTCTGCTCGATGTGCGGGCCGAAGTTCTGTTCGATGCGGATCAGCCAGGACATCCGGGACGAGTACGGCTCCGCGGACTCGCAGGCCGCACTGGCCGAACTCGCGGCCGGAATGCGCGCCAAGAGCACCGAGTTCCTGGCATCCGGCGGCAAGGTCTATCTGCCGGAGCCTTCCGTGGGCGGACCCGCAGCTGTCTAGGAAGCCTGTGAGTGCTGGCTGCGGCTGACCCCGGCAATGAAGGACCGGATGGCGCGGTCGCCGTCAGCAGAGTCCTGGGGCCGGTGCCCTCCCGCAGCGGTGCGGTGCAGGGCGCCGGTCTCGCGCAGGTAACCCGCGATCTCTTCGTATAGCGGCTCCCAGCCGCCGGTCAGGACCAGGGTGGGCACGCCGGGGACAATCTGCAGCGGGGCTTCCCACGGCGGGGCCTGCAGGCGCAGCCGGCGGGTTTCGCGCGGGTCCGCCGGCGCGGCGCCTGCGGTGCCGGGGACTTGTGCGGGATCCGAGACGGCAAAGGCCCGGCGGACGAATTCGCGGTGGAAGTCCTCATCGCTGAGGTGGTGGCGGACCTCGAAGAGCGGCTGCATCAGGGCACGGTGCGCGGCCGTCGCCGGGAGTTCGGCGGTGAGCGAGAGGCAGAACGGTTCCACCAGGGTGAGGGACTGCACAAGTTCGGGGCGTTGGACGGCGGCCATCATCGCCGCGATGGCACCCTGCGAATGGGCCACGACGTGGCCGCCGGCCTCGCCGCGGCCGTCGTTGGCCAGGGCACCCAGCACGATGGCGGCGTCGGCGGCGAAGTCCGTTTCAAGCGGCTCCGCGACGGCGTCAAAACCGTGCCGGCGCAGGAACAGCGCGTCGTAGTTCAAGGCCATCCCGTGCTGTTTCGGCCACGCGGCAGCACCGAAACTGCCAGCCCCGTGGACGAAGACTACGCGCTGCTTGAACATGCTCTAACCCTATGACACCGGCCCGACATTACGGCCGGCGACATAGCGGCGGGAGGCTGTCTACTTGCTGCCGCCGAGGAACTTGTCAAAGCCCTTCGGGAGGTTCAGCTGGGAGGGATCGAAGTCTGCGCCCGGCTGGCCGAAGGCTGCCCCGGTGGGCAGGGCCTTGGGTCCTGCGGCACGCCGCGCATCGGCATCCTTGAGTTCCTGTGCAGCCTTGGCCGGGTTGCCGGAGCGGGCCTTCTTCTTGGGTGCGTTCTTGGCTCCCTTGCGGGCGCCGCCGCCGCCCATGCCTGGCATTCCCGGCATTCCCGGCATGCCGCCGCCGGCCGCCATTTTCTTCATCATCTTCTGGGCCTGAAGAAAGCGCTCCAGCAGGCCGTTGACCTCGGAGACGTGCACGCCGGAACCACGGGCAATACGGGCGCGGCGGGAGCCGTTGATGATTTTCGGGGCAACACGTTCGTGCGGCGTCATGGAGCGGACAATAGCCTCGACGCGGTCGATTTCGCGTTCGTCGAACTGTTCGAGCTGCTGCCGGATGTTCTGCGCACCGGGCATCATCATGAGCATTTTCTTCATGGAGCCCATGTTGCGGATCTGCTGCATCTGGGCCAGGAAGTCGTCCAGGGTGAAGTCTTCCTGGTCGGCGAACTTCTTCGCCATCCGGGCCGCTTCGTCCTTGTCCCAGGACTTCTCTGCCTGCTCGATCAGGGTGAGCACGTCACCGAGGTCGAGGATTCGCGAGGCCATGCGGTCCGGGTGGAAGAGCTCGAAGTCGTCCAGGCCTTCGCCGGTGGACGCAAACATCACGGGTTTGCCGGTCACCGACGCGACGGAGAGCGCGGCGCCGCCGCGGGCGTCGCCGTCGAGCTTGGAGAGCACGATGCCGGTGAAGTTGACGCCTTCATCGAAGGCCAGTGCCGTGTTGACGGCGTCCTGGCCGATCATCGAGTCGATCACGAACAGGACCTCGTTCGGGACGATGGCCTGGCGGATCTGGCGGGCCTGTTCCATCATTTCGGCGTCGACGCCGGTACGGCCGGCGGTGTCAACGATTACGACGTCGTGCAGCGTGCGGCGGGCTTCCTCAACTCCGGCGCGGGCGACGGACACCGGGTCGCCGGCGGGGTGATCCAGCTCGGTGGAGGTGGCGCCCGGGTGCGGGGCGAACACCGGAACTCCGGCGCGCTGGCCAACGATTTGAAGCTGGGTGACCGCGTTGGGGCGCTGCAGGTCGCAGGCGACCAGCATGGGGCTGTGGCCCTGGGCCTTGAGGTACTTTGAGAGCTTTCCGGCGAGGGTGGTCTTACCGGCGCCCTGGAGGCCGGCGAGCATGATGATGGTGGGACCGGTCTTGGCGAGGCGGATCCGGCGGGTTTCGCCGCCGAGGATCTCGACGAGTTCCTCGTTGACGATCTTCACGATCTGCTGGCCCGGGTTCAGCGCGGCAGAGACCTCTTCGCCGAGGGCCCGCTCACGCACGCGCCCGGTGAATTCGCGGACCACGGGCACGGCAACGTCGGCGTCCAGGAGGGCACGCCGGATCTCGCGGACCGTAGCGTCAACGTCCGCCTCGGTCAGGCGGCCTTTGCCACGGAGGTTCTTGAAGGTTGCTGTCAACCGGTCAGAGAGTGAATTGAACACGCGCCGTGCACTTCTTTCAGTGGATCTACAGATGGCGGCCGGTCCGGCACGCCAGCGTCGCGGCTGATGTTCGCCTGAACGAACCGCCTCGACAACGGGACTCGACTATCTAGGGTACCAAGACGCGCCTTCAAGATGGCATGCTGGCTGGGTGACCAGCCAAACAACTGTGAAAACACTGCTCATTCTGGGCGCCTCGGGCGATCTGGCCGGCCGGCTGCTGCTCCCCGGGCTGGCCAGGCTCGTGGCCCGCGGGCACGCCGAAGGGCTGACGCTGGTCGGCGCGGGATCCGATCCGTGGGCGCCGGAACAGTGGCTGGACCGCGTCGAGGCGTCCTTCGCCGACGCCAATTCCCAGGCCGAGGCCTACGGCCGGCGGGAACTGAAGCGGATCCGTGATAGCACCAGCTACCACCGGCTGGATGTCACGGCGGACGGACAGCTGGCAGCGCTGCTGGCGCGGCTCGAGGGTCCCGTGGCGGTGTACTTCGCCCTGCCGCCGAGGATCAGCCAACTGGCGTGCGAGTCGCTGACGCCCGGGCAGGTCCCTGCGGGGACGCGGCTGGTGATGGAGAAACCGTTCGGCTCGGGGGAGGACTCCGCCCGGCACCTCAACAAGACCCTGGCCGCGCTGGTCCCGGAGGACCACATCCACCGGGTGGACCATTTCCTGGGCAAGGCGACGGTCCTGAACATCCTGGGGCTGCGGTTCGCGAACGCCTTCCTGGAACCCGTCTGGAACCGCCAACACATCGAAAAGGTGGAGATCATCTTCGACGAGGACCTAGCCCTGGAGGGGCGTGCCCGCTACTACGACGGCGCCGGGGCCCTGCGCGACATGATCCAAAGCCACCTGCTGCAGATCATGGCCCTGATGGCGATCGAGCCCCCGGCATCGGTGGGCGAGCGGGATCTCCGCGACGCCGTAGCCACCGTGCTGCGGGCCAGCAGCATCAAAGCGCCCTATGCGAAGAGCACCCGCCGGGCCCGCTACACCGCCGGCTCCAGCGACGGCCGGAAGGTTCCGGACTATGCCGAGGAGGACGGCGTGGACGCCGCCCGGGCCACCGAGACGCTGGCCGAGGTCCGGGTGGGGATCGATAACTGGCGCTGGCAGGGCGTCCCGTTCATCCTGCGCTCCGGCAAGGCGCTGGGCGTCAAACGCAAGGAAGCCGTGGTCACCTTCCGGCCGGTACCGCACCTGCCCAGGGGTTTCACCGGCGTGGACTCCCCCAACCAGCTCAGGATTGGCTTCGGCCCGGACACACTGCAGCTCGACGTCGATGTGAACGGCCCCGGCGATGTCCTCAGCCTGGACCGGACCACGCTCCAGGCCGAGCTGAGCGCCTCCGAACTGCTCCCGTACGGCGAAGTCCTGGAAGGTGTCCTCACCGGCGACCCGCTGCTCTCCGTCCGCGCCGACACCGCGGAGGACTGCTGGCGGATCATCGAACCCGTCCTCAAGGCCTGGGCCCGCGGCAGCGTACCGCTGGAGGAATACGCCGCCGGGAGTACCGGGCCGGAGGGCTGGCCTGCCTGAGCGCCGTCGTTGCCCCGTTAAAGGCGGCGGGACGCGCAAAAACGGGCCGGGCACCTTCCCAGGTACCCGGCCCGCTCTTCCTGCGGTGAAAATTTGTGGCTAGATGGCAGCCGATCCGCGTTCTCCGGTGCGGACCCGTACTGCCTCGAACACATCCATCGTCCAGACCTTGCCGTCACCGGCCCTGCCGGTGTTCGAGCTGGCGATGATGACATCCAGGATGTCGTCCGCCTGTTCGTCGGTGGCCAGCACCTCGACCCGGATCTTGGGCAGCAGGTCCACGTTGTACTCGGCTCCGCGGTACACCTCGGTGTAGCCGCGCTGCCGGCCGTAGCCGCTTGCCGCGCTGACCGTGAGGCCCTGCACGCCGTACGATTCGAGTCCTTCACGGATGGCGTCGAGCTTTTCCGGCCGGACGATTGCTGTGATCAGTTTCATGCCCCCACACTTTCCTTGCCTGCTGCTGCGGTCTTCTTGCCGTTGGACTTGGGGTCCGCCGGGCCGGCTGCGCCGTCGTCGCCGGGCTTGCCGGTGATCAGTTCATGCAGCGGCTTGAAGCTTCCACCGTGGCCGCCGACGCCAAACTCGTAGGCCGTTTCGGCGTGCAGGCTGAGGTCCACGCCCACGACTTCCTGCTCCTGGGAAACCCGGAAGCCCATGGTCTTGTGGATGGCCAGGGCGATCACGGCGGTCAGGATTGCCGAGTAGGCGATCGCGATGCCGGCTACTGCGAGCTGGGCCCAGAGCTGGGTGAAGCCGCCGCCGTAGAAGAGGCCGCCGCCGGCGCCTTCGACCGGGAGGGCGATGAAGCCCAGCGCCACGGTGCCGATGATGCCCGAGACCAGGTGGACACCGACGACGTCGAGCGAGTCATCAAAGCCAAAGCGGAACTTGAGTCCGACGGCGAGTGCGGAGGCCACACCGGCGACGACTCCGAGGCACAGGGCGCCGACCGGGCTGACGTTGGCGCAGGCCGGGGTGATGGCGACGAGGCCTGCCACTACACCGGAGGCCGCGCCGAGCGAGGTCGGGTGCCCGTCGCGGATGCGCTCCGTGACAAGCCAGCCGAGCATGGCTGCGGCCGGGGCGGCCAGGGTGTTGACCCAGATCAGGCCGCCCTGCTCCGCCGTCGTGGCTGCGCCGCCGTTGAAGCCGAACCAGCCGAACCACAGGATGGCTGCACCGAGCATCACGAACGGAATGTTGTGCGGGCGGTGGTTGGGGTCCTTGCCGAAGCCCTTGCGGTTGCCGATGATCAGCACGAGGATCAGCGCGGCAACACCGGCGTTGATGTGGACCACCGTACCGCCGGCGAAGTCAATCGCGGGGCCCAGGGCCTGGCCGATGGCGCCTTCCGGGCCGAACAGCCCGCCGCCCCAGACCATGTAGGCCAGCGGGCAATACACCAGCGTGACCCAGACCGGGACGAAGACCGTCCAGGCGCCGAACTTGGCGCGGTCTGCGATCGCGCCGCTGATCAGTGCCACGGTGATGATGGCGAAGGTGGCTGCGTAGCCGACCTTAATGAGTCCGTCAGGGGTGGTGATACCCTCCAGCCCGAAGGTGGCGAAGGGGTTGCCGACAATCTGCATAAAACCTTCGCCGGAGCTCATCGAGGCGCCCCAAAGCACCCAGACCACACCAACCATGCCGATGGAGATGAAGCTCATCATCATCATGTTCAGTGCAGCCTTGGCGCGTGTCATGCCGCCGTAGAAAAATGCGAGTCCTGGTGTCATGAACAGCACGAGTGCCGCTGCCACCATCAGCCATACGTGACCTGCGGTAAGTTCCATGGTGCACGTCCTCCCTTGCTTGGATGCGATCTAAGAGTTGTTCCTGCGGAGTTCTCCGCGTGCCTCAACGCGGTTTGCGTTCTAAGAAGAGTCTGTCCGGGCCGTGTTTCGCCGGCAGAGGATTTAGATTGCCGGGGTGTTACAAGAACCTCCCGGAAGTAAATGGTGCAAATCGTCCTTGTTACGGTTATGTTTCACGCTTTCCATCGCGCCGCTTCGCCCGGCTCCCCCACCGCCAGGAAAACCGCCCATGAGTAAGACACCCCAACCCGCCGCTGCCCGGCCCCAGGCGGGCTCCGGTCAACCCGGCAGGGCCCGGCTGCCGCGAGACATCAAGGTGATGTTGGTCGCGGCCTTCCTCATCGCCCTCGGCTTCGGCCTCGTGGCCCCGGTACTCCCCCAGTTCGCCACCACATTCGACGTCGGCGCGACGGCGGCTGCCGTGATCGTGAGCATCTTCGCGTTCATGCGGCTCGTGTTCGCCCCGGCCGGCGGCGCGCTGATCGTGCGGCTCGGGGAGCGGCCGGTGTATGTGGCCGGCCTGCTGATTGTTGCCGCGTCGACGGCGGCCTGCGCCTTCGCGCAGGACTACTGGCAGCTGCTGGTCTTCCGCGGCCTCGGCGGCGCGGGTTCGGTGATGTTCACGGTGGCATCGATGGCGCTGGTGGTCCGGCTGGCGCCGCCCGAAAGCCGGGGACGGGTTTCCGGGGCCTACGCCTCGGCCTTCCTGATCGGCAACGTCTGCGGGCCGATTGTGGGCGGGCTGCTCGCGAGCTTCGGCCTGCGGGTGCCGTTCCTTGTCTACGCGGCCGCCCTGGTGCTGGCGGCGGTTGTGGTGCAGACCCAGCTCAGCCACGTTCCGGCGGCCTCGCGCCCGGCGGGCGGGACGGCGCCGGCCATGGAACTGCGCGAAGCGCTGCGGGACAGCGCCTACCGCGCGGGGCTGTTCTCCAGCTTCGCCAACGGCTGGGCGACGTTCGGGGTGCGGATGGCCACGGTGCCGCTCTTCGCCGCCGCCGCCCTGAACGCCGGGCCGGAATCGGCCGGCTGGGCGCTGGCGGTGTTCGCCGCGGCGAATGCGGCTGCCCTGACGTTCTCCGGCCGCCTCGCGGACAGGCTGGGCCGGAAGCCGATGATGATTGCCGGCCTGCTGGTGACCGGATCGGCCACTGCAGCCATCGGCTTCACCCACGAACTGGCCTGGTTCCTCCTGGCCACCGCCGTGGCAGGCATCGGTTCAGGCCTGCTCGGGCCAGCCCAGCAGGCCGCTATCGCCGATGTGGTCGGAAACCAACGCTCCGGCGGCCGGGTCCTCGCGGTCTTCCAGATGACGGCGGACAGCGGCGCCATTGTCGGGCCGGTGCTGGCCGGGCTGCTGGCGGACCGGCTCGGCTACGGCTGGGCCTTCGGCGTCACCGGCGGAATCCTGATCGCGGCGGCTGCGGGCTGGTTCATGGCGAGGGAAACGTTCCGACGCCCGGCGGGCCACGCGGCTAAACCCGACTAGCTCGCAGCAGGGGACGTTGGGTTAGTTCAGCACCGCGTCGACAAAGCTTTCGGCGTCGAACGGCGCGAGGTGGTCCGAGCCCTCGCGTCAACCGTCATCGAAGGATTTCGTTAGGCTGTTGGGAGTCCCCACCCAGAAGCTGGAGAAGTTTGCCATGTCGCCCCAAGAAGGTTCGCCCGAGCACGCCCCCGATGACAGACCCGAGGCCAGAACCCGGAGCAAGCGCAAGAAACTCCGGCCCGTCGTCGTGGTCTCAGCGCTGGCAGCGATCGCCGTGCCGGCGTCGCTGATATTCTTCCTCGCGCCGAAGACAGCAGGAGAAACGGCGGCGCCCCCCGCACCGGCAGCGAGCCCGGCTCCTACATCGACGAAGGCGCTGCCGTCAGCTCCGGCGGTCACCTACTACGAACAGCTGGGCCCACCGGCGGGCTCACCCCTCGCGTCAGTCGATCCCCTCCAGATTAACGTCTCGGCGGCGAAAACAGGGACCTCCCTGCCCGAGGGGATTGTCGGTTTATCCCTCGAAGCAACGGATTTGGCGGACAAGAGCCTGAGCGGCGACAACCCTGAAGTCATCTCCGTCCTTGGCGGACTCGGCAAGCCGCTGCTCCGCTTTGGCGGAAGTTCGGTGGACCGGAGGATGTTCTGGACGTCAACCGGCGAATCTGTGCCGGGCGGTTACGTGGGAGACAAGCCCCGCCCGGTCAAAGCGGTCACTCCCGCTGATCTGGAAAGAGTTAACAGCCTTCTGACGGCTGCCGATGCCACCATCAGTCTTACCGTGGACCTCGGCCACTATGATCCGGCCAGGGCCGCCGACATGGCCAAGCATGCGGCACGGATCTTCGGTGCAAGACTGGTCAGCGTCACGGTCGGCAATGAGCCCAACGGCTTTCCCACCAGCGATGTCCGGGATAGCTCCTGGACGATCACCAGCTTCCTGGATGAGCTGAAGAACTATGCCGGGGCTATCCATGCTGCAGCTCCGGATGTCCCGCTTCTTGGACCCGGAGCGTACGCAGAGTCATGGTGGGAGCCTTTCGCGCAGACGAAGCTGCCGCAGAAGAAGATTCTGTCGCTCCACCACTATCCGCTGACTAGCTGCGACGCCAAAGATCCGCAGAGTGCTCCGACGATGGCCAACCTCGTGAGCGCCCGCATGCATGACCGAACCATCGAATACCAGCAGGCCGCGCTTAGCGTCGGCAAAAAGGCGGGACTTCCCGTCTGGATTCCCGAGACCGGGATCAGTGCCTGTGACGGTTCCAACGCCACGAGCGGGACCCATGCGTCAGCCATGTGGAGCACGGACTACGTTCTGAGCGCCGCCCAGCAGGGTATCCAGCGACTGGGGTTCCACAGTTCCCTTCTCACCTGCAAGGGCGGGCCGCCGATGTCACCCATCTGCTCCGGCGGCCCATATTTGAAGCCCGACGGCACGATCGCCGAGAAGCCCCCATATTTCGGTCTCTCCATGGCCGCTGAGCTCGGCAGCGGCAATTTCCTCAAGCTGGACAAGTCCGGTGGCGGCCTAGCCTATGCCTACGCCCTGCAGCAGGCGGACGGCAGCACCAGCGTGGTTGTCGTCAACGAAAATGACCCCGAGAAAAGCGCACCGACCCAGGTCAGTCTCAAACTGCCCGACCAGCCGGTCACCGGGACTATGACCCAGCTCACGGGGTCCAGCTACTCGGGGAAGGACAACACACTCATCGATGGAGCCAAGGCCCCTCCCCGTCCCGTAGCCGAGCGTGCAACCGTGCCGGGCTTCGCCTACGGGTCAGAAACCCAGAAATTCAAGCTGACGGCGGGCACCGTCACCGTCCTGAACTTCACGTACTAGGCAACCGACCGCACGTAGCGGCCTGAATACGACAAAGCGCCTCCATCCCGGGATAGGGATGGAGGCGCTTTTTTGACGTCGCCGCGAACTATGCGGGGACCGGCGGGCCCCGCAGCAGGTCAGTTCAGCAGCGCGTCGACGAAGCTTTCGGCGTCGAACGGCGCGAGGTCGTCCGCGCCCTCGCCAAGGCCGATCAGCTTGACCGGGACGCCGAGGGACCTCTGGATGGCGACGACGATACCGCCCTTGGCCGTGCCGTCCAGCTTGGTCAGGACGATGCCGGTGACATTTACGACCTCGGCGAAGACCCGGGCCTGGTTCAGTCCGTTCTGCCCCGTCGTGGCGTCCAGGACCAGGAGCACCTCGTCCACCTCGGCGAGTTTTTCGATGACTCGCTTGACCTTGCCGAGCTCGTCCATCAGTCCGACCTTGTTCTGCAGGCGGCCCGCGGTGTCGATCATCACGACGTCGACTTCCTGGTCAATGCCGGCCTGCACCGCTTCGTAGGCGACCGACGCCGGGTCGGCGCCGTGGACGTCAGACGTGACGGTGGGGACCCCGACGCGCTGCCCCCAGGTGGCAAGCTGCTCGGCGGCGGCGGCGCGGAAGGTGTCGGCGGCGCCCAGCAGTACGTCCTTGTTCTCGGCCACCAGCACGCGGGCGAGCTTGCCCACCGTGGTAGTCTTGCCGACGCCGTTGACGCCGACCACCAGCACGACGGCGGGCTTGTCGCCGTGGCGCTCCACCCGCAGGGTGCGGTCCATCGTGGGGTCAACGAGCTTGATGAGCTCCTCGCGCAGGAGGGCCTTGACCTGCTCGGGGGAACGTGTGCCGAGGACCTTGACTCGTTCGCGGAGCGCGTCCACCAACTGCAGGGTCGGTTCGGTGCCGAGGTCCGCGAGCAGGAGGGTCTCCTCCACCTCGTCCCAGACGTTCTCGTCGATCTTGTCCGCAGACAGCAGCGCCAGCAGGCCCTTGCCGAAGATGTTGTTGGATTTGACGAGGCGTTCGCGCAGCCGGGTCAGGCGGCCGGCCACCGGCAGCGGCGTCTCCACCGGGACGGTTTCCAGGCCGGCGACGTTGTCCGGCACCTCGACGGTTTCGAGCTCTTCAAGGCCCACGCCGGCCGGGGCGTTGCGTTCGGGCACCGGAGCGGGGCGGTCCTCGACGAGGGTTCCGCCGCCCGCGCCCGGCGTCACCGGATCGTTCTCGTCGCGCTTTCCGGGGTAGCTGGTGATGTTCCGCCGGGTCTTCATAAGGACCGGGATGAGCGCACCGAGGACCACCAGGGCAGCGAGAATGGGCAGGAGAATGGGGAGGATGTCGTTCACTCCCCTAGCTTCTCACAAACGCCAAACGCGCCGCGGACGGCGCAGGGCGAGCGGGCGGCGGAGTGTCAGTCCCGCGTCAGACCTCGGCGCCGAGCCGCTGGCTGATGACGGTGGAGACGCCGTCGCCGCGCATGGTGACGCCGTAGAGGGCATCGGCCACCTCCATGGTGCGTTTCTGGTGGGTGATGATAATCAGCTGGCTGGACTCGCGCAGCTCCTCGAAGATGGTGATCAGCCGGCTCAGGTTGGTGTCGTCCAGCGCCGCTTCCACCTCGTCCATAACGTAGAACGGGGACGGCCGGGCCTTGAAGATCGCCACGAGCAGGGCCACCGCGGTCAGTGAGCGTTCCCCGCCGGAGAGCAGCGAGAGCCGCTTGATCTTCTTGCCGGCGGGCCGGGCCTCAACCTCGATGCCGGTGGTGAGCATATCGGAGGGGTCCGTCAGGACCAGCCGGCCCTCTCCGCCCGGGAACAACCGGGCGAAAATCCGGACGAACTGGGCGGCGGTGTCCTCGAACGCCTCGGCGAACACCTTCTGCACCCGCTCATCGACTTCCTTGATGATGTCCAGCAGGTCCTTGCGGCTGGACCTCAGGTCTTCCAGCTGGGTGCTGAGGAACTGGTGGCGTTCCTCGAGGGCAGCGAATTCCTCGAGCGCCAGGGGGTTGACGCGGCCCAGGGCGGACAAATCTCGTTGGGCCCGCTTGAGCCGTTTCTCCTGCTCCTCGCGGACAAAGGGCTTGCCCGCCACGATCTCGCGGCCCTCCTCATCCACCGCGGCACGCAGGGCGGCCCACTTGTCCCCCGATTCGGCGGCCGGCACCGGCACGGGCCGGTCCGGGCCGAAATCCGCGACGAGCTGGTCCGCGGTCAGCCCCAGCTCCTCAACGCTTCTCAGTTCAAGGGCTTCGATCCTGAGGCGCTGCTGCGCCCGGGCCAGTTCGTCGCGGTGTACGGAGTCGGTGAGCTCGGCCAGTTCGCGGGCGAAGGCATCGTTGGCGCCGCGCACCGCGGCCAGCCCGCGGTCCATCTGCTCCTTGCGCTCCTCGGCACCGTCCCGCTCCCGACGTGCCAGCTCCACGGACACGTCGATGAAGCCGATCACGCGTTCGACGGCGGCGGAGACGGCGGCGGCGCGCCTGGCCTGGAGCCGTCGACGGCGGGCACGTTCGGCGGCGTCCTCGCGTGCGCGGCGTTCGGTGGCTGCGGCGCGTTCGAGCGAGGCCGCCCGGTTGGTGGTTGCCGTGAGCTGCTCCTCAGCGCTGCGCAGGGCGAGCCGGGCCTCCATTTCGGCGCTGCGGGCCAGCGACGCGGCCACGGCGAGGCCATCGCGGTGCTCCGGGGACGGCTCCTCCTCCGTGGGCATCTCCTGGGCTGCGGCGAGCCTGGTTGCCACCGCTTCGAGGGACTCCTGTTCGCTAGCGATGTTTGCCTCTGCCCTGGCGAGGGACGCGGCGAGGCGGTCGCTTTCGCCGACGGCGCTGCGCAGCACGGAGTTGAGGTGGCCCAGCCGCTCCGCCACGGCGGCCAGCCGGGCGTCCGAATCGTGGAGCTTATCCAGCGCGGCATCGGCCCGTTCCTGGGCCTCGGTCTTCCGGGCCCGTGCGGCGGACAGGGCGAAGCGGTTGCGCTCGAGCGCGGCGGTCACCGTGCCCAGTTTTTCGGCGGCGTCGTCGACGGCGGCCTGGATTTCGAGCAGGGAGGGCGCCTTCGCGGAGCCGCCGGTGACGGTCAGGGCGGTGAGGACGTCCCCGGCCCGGGTGACGGCGGTCAGGTCCGGGCGTGCGGCAATCAGCCGCGCCGCGGCGTCCAGGTCTTCGACGACGGCGACTCCCGCGAGCAGCCCGGTCAACGGCAGCAGGAGGGCCGGATCGCCGGACCCCGAAGGCGTGACAAGGAGGGAAGCCCAGCGTGCCCCCTCCGGGAGTTCGGTGTCCGCCGGTTGCCCGGGCCGGGCGGAGGCGCCGGCCAGCAGCAGCGAGGCGCGGCCGGCGTCGTCGTTCTTCAACCGCTGGACGGCTGCGGCGGCAGCCCCGGCGTCCTGCACCACGACGGCGTCCGAGGCACTGCCGAGCGCAGCGGCGATGGCGGCCTCGAAGCCGGGCTCCACGGTGATCATGGAGGCCAGGGACCCAAGCACGCCCGGCAGTCCGGCGCCGAGCACGTGGCCTGGGCCGTCCTTCCGGTCCAAGCCGAGCTGCAGGGCGTCGCGGCGGGCCACGAGAGCGCCGCGTTCCCGCTCGGCCTCGCGTTCTGAAACCGTCAGGTCTTCGATTTCGGCGGCAACCGCGTCGAGGGCGGCGCTGGCGTCCTCGTAGTCGGCGTCGAGGGTTTCCTCGCCGTCCTCGACGCCGGCCACCTGGGATTCCAGCGCGGTGAACTCGCTTTGGGCGAGCCGGCGGCGCTCCTCCCCTGCCTTCCGGGATTCGCGGAGCCGGCCGATTTCGGCCTGGGCCGACTCGACCCGTGACCGTGCCGCGCCCACCTGGCCGGCAAGCCTGGCCAGCCCTTCACGCCGGTCCGCGGCGGCGCGGAGCAGGGCAGCGAGCCGCTTGTCCTCGGCGGCCGCCGCGTTTTCCGCGTCCTGCTTCGCGGCTGCCGCCGCCTCCAGGGCGCTGCGGCGGTCAAGGATCCGGCGCTCCAGCCCGGCCTGTTCCTCGCGGACCCGGGCGGCCTGCTTGTCGAGCTGATCGGGGTCCCGGCCGGTGTCCGGGGCCGCATCGGCGGCCCCAAGCAGGCGGCGTCGTTCCTCGGCGAGGGAGCCGAGGGACCGCAGCCGCTCGCGCCCTGCGGAGAGTAAGTACCAGGTGTCCCGTGCGGCGTTCAGCGTGGGCGTCGCCTTCGCGGCGAGTTGTTCCAGGCTGGCCTGGCGCTGCCGGCCGCGTTCGAGTTCCTGTTCGACGACGGCGCGGCGGGCCTTGAGTTCGGACTCGTCCGCGACGTCCTGTGCCAGTGCCGACTGGAGGAGGACGAGGTCGTCGGCGAGGAGCCGGGATCGTGCGTCGCGGACCTCGAACTGCACGGTCTGGGCACGGCGGGCCACCTCGGCCTGCTTGCCGAGCGGGGTCAGCTGCCGCCGGATTTCGCCGGTGAGGTCACTGAGCCGGGCGAGGTTGGCCTGCATCGCTTCGAGCTTGCGGACCGTTTTTTCCTTGCGCCGGCGGTGTTTGAGGATGCCGGCGGCTTCCTCGATGAAGCCGCGCCGGTCCTCGGGAGTGGCGTGCAGGATCTTGTCCAGCTGCCCCTGGCCGACGATCACGTGCATTTCGCGGCCCAGGCCGGAATCCGAGAGGAGCTCCTGGATGTCCAGCAGCCGGCAGCTGGCGCCGTTGATCGCGTATTCCGAGCCGCCGGTGCGGAACAGGGTGCGGGCGATGGTGACTTCGCTGTAGTCGATCGGCAGGGCGCCGTCGGAATTGTCGATGGTCAGCGAGACGTGGGCGCGGCCCAGCGGCGGGCGCCCGGAGGTTCCCGCGAAGATGACGTCCTCCATCTTGCCGCCGCGGAGGGTCTTGGCCCCCTGCTCGCCCATGACCCAGGCCAGGGCGTCCACCACGTTGGACTTGCCCGAACCGTTGGGGCCCACCACGGCGGTGACGCCGGGTTCGAATTCGAACGTCGTCGCCGACGCGAACGACTTGAATCCCCGGACGGTCAGGCTTTTGAGGTGCACGGTGTGTCGGATCTCCTGTGTGGCGGCGGGGCGGCTTTTTGCCCCGGACTGTGCGGCCGGACTGCCGTGGTGGCAACCCTAGCGATTACCTATGACTATTGTGCTGAATCTACCGCGTTGACCGCGCTATTCCGCGGATATGCGGTGCTGCGGAACCTGCCCGGCTACGCACCCGGCAGCCTGCTCACCAGCGGCCGTTCCGTGGCCGGGGCTGGCAGACGGGGCAGCTGTAGGAGGAGCGGTTCATGAACTGATCCCGCCGCAGCGTGCTCACCATGCCGGCGGCCGCGCACCGTTGGCATTCCTCGCCCTCGCGGCCGTAGGCGTTGAGGGAGCGGTCGAAGTAGCCGGAGGCACCGTTGACGTTGACGTAGAGGGAATCGAAGCTGGTGCCGCCGGCGGCCAGGGCGTTTGTCATGACCTCCCGGGCGGCGTGGAGCACCCGCTCGGCATCCGCCTTGCGCAGCGTGTCCGTGGGCCGGGCGTAGTGGAGCCGGGCCTCCCAGAGGGCCTCGTCGGCATAGATATTGCCGATTCCCGAGACCAGCCCCTGGTCCAGTAAGGCCCGTTTGAGGCCGGTCTTCCGGGCGCGGAGACGGCGGTAGAACTCGTCGAAGGAGAAGTACGGGTCCAGCGGGTCCCGGGCGATGTGGGCGGCTTCCTTTGGGATCAGCGGCAGCGGCGTTTCCGCGAGGCCGCCCGGACCGCCGTCGGCCGTGGGGATCAGGGAGGTCAGGAAGAGTCCGCCGAAGATCCGTTGGTCCACAAACCGTAGCTGTTCGGGCATGCCCTCCGCCGGGCTGAGGCGCAGGCGTACTTTGAGGTGCTTTTCATCCGGAACGTCGGCGTCCTGCATCAGGAGCTGGCCGGACATGCCCAGGTGGGCCATCAGCGCAACGGAGGGCATGTCCTGCGCTGATGTGTCGGGATTACCGGCGGCCGTGTCCGCCAGCGGCATCCAAAGGAACTTTCCGCGCCGGACCACGTCCAGGACGCGGGCGCCGTCGAGGTTGCCGGCGAAGTCCTCCGGGCCGAGCGCGTGCCGGCGGACGGAGCGCGGATCCAGCACCTCGACGGCGGTGATGGTCCGTCCCCGTACCCAGCTCACGAGGCCGCGGCGGACAACTTCCACCTCGGGCAGTTCAGGCACAGTCCGTGCCTAGCTGCCGGTCTGGGTCTGCAGCTGCTGCGTTTCGGGCTGCTGCGTTTCGGCAGCCGGCGCCGACGGCGAGGGAGCTGGAGCCGACGGCGCGGACAGTCTGCGCCAGGCGTCCGCGGCAGCTTCCTGCTCGGCCTCCTTCTTCGAGTTTCCCGCTCCGGTGCCGTAGTCGTTGCCGCCGATGCGCAGGACCGCTTCGAAGGTCCGGGCGTGGTCCGGGCCCGAGCCCTGCACGGCATAGTTGATGGTTCCGAGCTGGCGGCTCGCCGCAAGTTCCTGGATGCTGGTCTTCCAGTCCGTGCCGGCGCCAAGCGCGGCAGCGTCCTTGAGCAGCGGCCCGATGAGCCGCATGACCAGCTGGCGTGCCGTCTCGATGTCATTGGAAATGTAGGTGGCGCCGATCAGCGCCTCCATGGTATCTGCGAGGATGGAGGCCTTGTTTTTGCCTTCGGTGAGCTTTTCGCCCTGTCCCAGGAAGATGAACTCGCCAAGACCGATGCTGCGGCCGATGCCCGCGAGGGCCCGGGTGCTGACGACGGCCGAGCGGCGCTTGGCCAGGTCGCCTTCGGGCAGCGTGGGGTTGTCACGGTACAGCGCGTCGGTCACCGAGAACCCCAGAATGGAGTCACCGAGGAACTCGAGCCGTTCGTTGGTGGGTATGCCGCCGTTTTCGTAGGCGTAGGAACGGTGTGTGAGCGCAAGACGAAGCGTCCCGGCGTCAATAGTGACACCGAGACGCTTCAGAAGCTCTTCAGTTGAAGACATCCTAGTCAGCCAGTTGGCGGATTAGACGTCTGCGACCTTGCGGCCCTTGTATTCAAGGAACAGCGCGGTGCCAGCCGAGTCGGTAACGACCTTTGCCTGGTGCGGCAGGCTGTAGGTAACCTGGCCGTTTTCGACAGTCTTCACCAGGTGGGGGGCAGTTGCCTTCCACTGGGAGCGGCGGGCGCGGGTATTTGAGCGAGACATTTTCCGCTTCGGAACAGCCACGGCTAACTCATTTCTCTCTAGTCCAACACTTACAAATCAGTTTTGCCGGTCAGGCTTAGCCAAGTCGGCTAGGGCAGCCCAGCGAGGATCTACGATCGCGTGGTGATGCCCCGGCTCGTCTTCCAGGCGTACTCCACATTCGGAGCAAAGGCCCTGGCAGTCTTCCCGGCACACCGGCTGGAACGGCAGCATGGTTACAACTGCGTCCCGCAACACCGGCTCAAGATCGATCAGATCGTGCTCGACTCGACGTTGCTCTTCTTCTTCCTCTTCATCCGAGAACACAGCGTCCCCGTAGAAGAAAAGTTCTTGCACTTCGACCTCTTGGTCATACGCAAGGGGATCCAGGCATCGGCCGCATTCGCCGGTTACTTTGACGGTTGCGGTTCCTGATACCAGAATTCCTTCGTGTACGGCCTCAAGCCGCAGATCCAGCTCGATATCCGAGCCTTCCTGCACGCCGATGAGCGCCACACCAAGATCAGGTGGTGCGGGTACATGTTCCGTCAGCGTCCGCATGCTTCCCGGACTGCGTCCGACATCCTTGACGTCGAACGCCAGGGGCGAACTAGCATCTCGTTTAATGAGAACTCCTGTTGAACATTTGACCGACGTACTATCTTAGCCTGATCTTCCGGACGGACTCAAACCGGGGGCACACCTGCGGTTCACACCGCACGCAGCTCCAGATTCGGGCCGACAACCGGCAGCAGGCCGCCGAGTACCGATCAAGCTTACCCTCTGCGCGGCTGGTCCTGGACCGCCTCGCCGGAGTGGAGCCGTTTGAGCACCGACCGCGGAACAAACTCCGAGACATTCCCGCCGAGGGTGAAGACTTCCTTGATCAGTGTGGAGGACAAATGGAGGTAATGGCTTTCCGCCGGCAGGAAGACCGTTTCGACGCCGGTGAGCTGGCGGTTCATGGTGGCCATCGGCAGTTCGTAGTCGAAGTCCGAGGATGACCGGAGGCCCTTGACGATCGCGGAGACACCCCGCTTGCGGCAGTACTCGGCCAGTAGTCCCTCCCCTACCGGCTCCACCACGATGCCGCGCAGGGAGGCCAGGGTCTCCCTGGCCATGTCGATCCGTTCCTCAAGGGTGAAACGGTATTTCTTGGCGTAGTTGGTGGAGACGCCCACGATGACCTCGTCGAAGAGGCCCGCGGCCCTGGCGATGACTTCCAGGTGTCCATTGTGGATGGGGTCAAAGGAGCCAGGGCAGATAGCGCGTCTCATGCTCCGAACCTACCGTATCCGTGCCGCCGGCCGGGATACCATGACTGGATGTCAGCATCTAGCACTCCCTTCACTGTGGCCGACGGCGTGGTCCTCGTGACCGGCGCCGCCATGGGCATGGGCCGCCTGTACGCCCTCCGCGCAGCCCGCGAGGGCGCCGCCACCGTCATTCTCTGGGACGTGGACGCGGAGGGACTGGCGGCGACCGCCGGTGAGGTGACCGCCCTCGGGGCCCGCGCCGTCGTCCGCATGGTGGACCTCGCGGACCGCCGGTCGATCGCCGAAGCCGCCTCGGAAGCGAACGCGGAGGGGCCGCTGGCCCTGCTGGTCAACAACGCGGGAATCGTCCGCGGCGCGCTGTTCTGGGAGCACAGCCCGGAACGGGACATCGCCCTGACGATGAATGTCAACGCGCTGGCCCCCATGTACGTCACGCACGCCTTCCTGCCGGCCATGATGGCCGACGGCGGCCGGCAGCGCCGGATCCTGAACGTTGCGTCCGCTGCCGGGACCGTCTCCAATCCGCGGATGAGCGTCTACGCCGCCTCCAAGTGGGCCGTGATCGGCTGGAGCGACTCGTTGCGGCTGGAACTCGAGCAGCAGGACCACCATCACCTGAAGGTCACCACGTTCTGCCCCAGCTACATCTCCACCGGCATGTTCGACGGCGCCCGCGGCCCGCTGATGACACCGCTGATGACCCCTGATGACGCCGTGGACCGGGCCTGGCGGGCCACGGCCGCCGGGCAGCCCCAATTGATCGCCCCCGGCATGGCGAAGCTGGGCAAGGTCCTGAAGGGAGTCCTGCCGGTACGGGCCTGGGACTTCGTGGGCGGAAAGGTGTTCGGAATCTACTCCACCATGGACAAATTCACGGGGCGGACTGCCCGCACGGCAGATCCGGGGGTGCCTGCCGGCACGGACACCGCCGATCAGGCAGGCACCCGGTGACCGCTCCTCTGCAGTTCCCGTGGCAGCGTGCCGCGACCGGCGCCAACCTGCTCTCCGCCGAGGGCACCCTGGGTGTCACCATCTTCGAGGAAATGACCACCCTCGCGCTGCAGTCCGGCGCCATCAACCTCGGCCAGGGCTTCCCGGACGAGGACGGCCCGGCCGAAATCAAGGCGGCCGCGCAGGCCGCCATCGCCGCGGGCTACAACCAGTACGCCCCGGGCAAGGGCATCATTGAGCTGCGCGAGGCGATCTCCGTCCACCAGGAGCGGTTCTACGGCCTGACCCCGGACCCGCAGAGCGAAATCATCGTCACCACCGGCGCCACCGAGGCCATTGCCGCCTCGCTTCTCGCCCTCGTGGGCCCCGGCGACGAAGTCCTCACCTTCGAGCCGTTCTACGACTCCTACGGCGCCATCATCGGCCTCTCCGGCGCACGCCACGTCACCGCGCCGCTGCTGGCACCGGATTTCATGCCGGACCTGGACGCCCTCGAAGCGGCGTTCAGCAACCGCACCAGGGTGGTCCTGATCAACAACCCGCACAACCCCACCGGGGCGGTGTTCCCCCGCGGGGTGCTGGAGCGCGTGGTGGAACTCGCCGCCAGGTACGACGCCGTCATCATCACCGATGAGGTCTACGAGCACCTCACCTTCGGCGTCCGGCACATCCCCATCGCCACCCTGCCGGGAGCGGCCGAGCGTACCCTCACCATCTCCTCGGCCGGTAAAACGTTCTCCTTCACCGGCTGGAAGATCGGCTGGCTCAGCGGCCCGGAGCACCTCGTCGCCGCCGCCCGGACGGTCAAGCAGTTCCTCAGCTACAGCTCCGGCACCCCGTTCCAGGGCGCCATCGCCGTGGGCCTGGGCCTGCCGGACGAGTTCTACACCGGAATCGCCGAGACCCTCCGGTTCAAACGCGACATCCTCAGCGAGGGCCTCCGGGCGGCCGGACTGGACGTCTTCACACCGCAGGGCACGTACTTCGTCAACGTCGACACCGCTCCGCTGGGGATCTCGGACTCCGTGGACCTGGCACGCCGCCTGCCGGCACTGGTCGGCGTCGCGGCCATCCCGGTTCCGGTGTTCTGCCATCCGGAAGGGGCCGAGCGCACCCGCAGCCTGCTGCGCTTCGCATTCTGCAAGAAGATCGATGTCCTCGAAGAGGCCGCCGAACGGCTCGCGACCCTGCGCGACAGGCTCTAGGGATGGCGGAGACACCCTCTACGGCATCGAAGTTCCTGCGCACCACCGGCCAGCACGCCACGATCGAGCCCGATGCCTTCACCGGGGGCGGGTTTGTGCTCAGCATCGGCGGGGCGGAACAGTCGCACGTCAACCTCGAGGATCCCTCGGACATCTTCTACGAGTACCTGCGCCGGATCGGCCATGTAGTGGACCTCGCGGCACCGTGGGGCGAACCCATCACCGCCCTGCATCTCGGGGCCGGGGCGCTGACGCTGGCCCGCTACGTCCAGGCCACCCGGCCGGGCTCCGTGCAGTACGCGGTCGAGCTCGAGCGGGAACTGCTGGACTTCGTGCTGCAGCAGCTGCCCCTGCCCGGCGGCACCGAGCTGCACACCCTCATCGGCGACGCGCGGGACGCCCTGGCCGAGCTCCCCCCGGAACTGCTTTTCGACGTCGTGATCCTGGACATCTTTTCCGGCCCGGACGCGCCGGCGCATATTGCCTGCACGGAGTTCTACCGCGAGGCCGCGGCGAGGCTGGGTCCGCGCGGAGTGCTGATTGTCAACGTGGGCGACGAACCCGGGCTGACCCTGGTCCGCAGCCAGGTGGCCGCGCTGCGCCGGGCCATGGCGGACGTATCGGCGTTCGCCGAGTCGGGCATGTTCACCGGACGGTGGCCCGGCAACATCATCCTGACCGGAACGCAGGGGCCCTGGCCCGAGGTATGGACCGCGGCGCTCACCGCCCGCGGGCCCCACCCTGCCACGGTGCTGTCCGGCGTCGGCCTGGACGTCCTCTCGGACTAAGCGGAATGACGTCTTGTGGTTGCGATTCTCCTGACCGGATTGCCCGGCGTCGGGAGGGCCGCCGCGCTTTTGAAGACAAAACCGGTTCAGGGGCGTTAACCGGTACCAGGGTCCTGCTGCAGCGCAGCCGCTAATTGTCAGTGCGTCCTGTTGTAATTGGGGTATGGATAGCCGGACAGTGTGGAGCGCGGACAGCAGGGCAGCCCTGGCGGCCGTCGCGGCGTCCGCTGCCGTGCTGGCTGGCCTCACCGGCGCCGCCGCTGACCACTCGGATCCGCCAGGCGCCGTCCCGCTGCGGGACGTCGATCCGCCCGACGCCGATCCGCTGCGGGATCTGGCCGACAGTTGCCTGGACGGTCTCGCCGAGGTGGCCCGGCTGGAGGCCCGGACCGCCGCGCTGAAGGTGCGGCTCGCCGCGGACTACGTGCAGGCCACCAGGGCCCTGGCGCCACCGGCGGCGTCCCCGCAGGAACACACCATGCAGGAGATGGCCCTGACCGCCGAGGTCGCCTGTGTCCTGACCGTCAGCGAACGAACCTCCCGAACCCTCCTGGCCGGCTGCCAGGCCCTGGTCACGGGACTGACGCTGACCCTGGGAGCACTGCAGGCCGGGACGATCTCCTGGGCCCACGCCCGGATCATCATCGAGGAAACCAGCACCCTGGACGCGGCCGGGGCGGCCGCACTGGAAGCACACTTCCTGGACCCCGAAGCACCGGACCCCGCCCGCGGATGCCCGGCCGGGGACCTCGTCCCGTCCCGGTTCCGGGCCAAAGCACGCACCTGGCGCGAACGCCACCACCCGGCCAGCATCGAAGAACGCCACACCACAAGCACCGAAGACCGGCGGGTCGACTACACCCCGGACCGGGACGGCATGGCCTGGCTCTCGGCCTACCTCCCGGCCGATACCGCCGCAGGAATCTGGGAACGGACCACCGCCGCCGCCCGCGCCCTCCAAAACCCCCACGAGGCCCGGACCCTCACCCAACTCCGCGCCGACATCACCGCCATCTGGCTCCTCACCAGCGGAACGGCCGGCACCGGCATGGCCGGCGGCGTCCCCTCCCCCAGGGCGCAGGTCCTGATCACCGTCCCGGTCCTGTCCCTCCTCGGCGCCACCAACGAACCGGCCGTCCTGGACGGATACGGTCCCATCCCGGCCTCCATGGCCCGCCGCCTGATCGCCGACGGCGCCGGCTCATTCCACCGCGTCCTGACCGACCCCCGGGACGGCGCACCCCTGGAAATCGGACGCACCAACTACCGCCTCACGAAAGCCCAGCGTCAATGGCTCCGCCTCCGCGACGGCAAATGCCCCTTCCCCGGCTGCAACAACCTCTCCCTGGACAACGAAGCAGACCACCTCCTGGCCTGGGCCGACGGCGGCACCACCGGCATCTCCAACCTCGGCCAAACCTGCCCCAGACACCACCGCCTCAAACACGGCTCCGCCTGGACACCCACCGGAGCCAGCAAAGACCACCCGCCAGGGTGGACCTCACCGTCAGGACGGCACTACCCCAGCGAACACCAGGACTGGGAACCACCCCACTGGCCACACCACCTCCCGGCCACAGACACGGACGCGGACACAGACACAGACATAGACACAGGCCCGGACACGCTCCTGGACCAGGGCCCGCCCCCGGACCCCCTCCCGGACTGGCACCAGTTCACGGCCGGGCACCCCTGGCCCGCCGCAGACACCGACGCCCCAGGCCGGCCAGCACACCTCGACGACCCCTTCCCGGAACTCTTCGCGACCGCACTGAACCACGGTATCTGATCGATCAGTTGCAGGCCGTTCAGCGGGCGTCCAGCCAAGTTGTTGACACGGGCACGAGGGCGCGCCGCCCAATTTGAGGGCTGGGTTCTTGAAATGGTGGACGGGTGCCACGTACTGCCGTTTTGACCGATGATCAATGGGCGCTGATGGAGGAACAGATGGAGGAACTGATGCCGGACTCGTCCGGCATCAGGGCCGTCCGCACTGCTGTAAGACCCCGTTGACCACGCGATCGGAAGGTCCCGCGGCGGACTGACCGCGAAGATCCACCAGCTCTGCTACGGCAAGATGCGACGCAAGACGCGCCCGTTGGTCATCCTGCTCGGTCCCGGCCAAGGTGGTGATTCCCGGTGTTCCCGAACCTCGCCCTCACCTACCGCGGCGGCGTCGTCGTCCTTCGAACCATCATCATCTGGCCCAAAGAATTCGGGGACACGCCCTAGACGCCGTCGGGTTTCTCTGCCTCGTCCGGGCCCTCGTCCGGACCCTCCTCAGCGCCCTCCTCGACGCCCGGCTCGGCGAACCAGAGCCTGGTCTCCCCGTATTTTCGTTCGGCAAAGCGCTCCATACGGTCGGGCCACGTCGGCTCGGGCGTCCGCGACGAGCGTTCGACCACAACGACGGCGCCCTCGGCCAGGTGCGGTGCGAGCCTAGCCAGCACCTCGGCCAGCGCAGGCTCCTCCAGCGGGTAGGGCGGGTCAAGGAAAACGAGGTCCCAGCGGACGGCTTCCATGGTGCGGTCCAGGAATGATTCGACCTTGGAACGGTGCACGGAGACCACTTTGCGGCGCGCGACGGTGTTGACGAGGTCCGCGTTGCGCTGGCAGACTTCGCTGGCCTTGGCATCGAACTCCACGAGGTCCACCGAGGCTGCTCCGCGGCTGGCGCTTTCGACGCCGAGGGATCCCGAGCCGGCGTACAGATCCAGCACGCGGGCGTCCGCCACCACTTCGAAGGCATCCAGCCGGGAGAAGAGCGCCTCCTTGACCCGGTCCGTGGTGGGGCGGGTCAGGGATCCTGGCACGCTGACCAGCGTGGTTCCGCCCGCCGCGCCGGAGATGATGCGGCTCATGGGCGGGCCCCGGTTGATGCGTGGATTTTGTTAGCCGCGTTCAAGGAACGCCTCCTTCTCGGGGTTCAGGTAATCGTCGATCGCCTCGGCAAGTCCGGGGTGCGCCGCCAGCGACGGGTCGGCCGCCACAATCCGCTGGGCGTCCTGCCGGGCCAGGGCAATGATGTCCTCGTGTTCGAGCACCCGCAACAGCTTCAGCGTGGACCGGCCGCCCGACTGCGAGGCACCCAGGATGTCGCCCTCGCGGCGCAGCTTGAGATCCTCCTGGGAAAGGACGAAGCCGTCAGTGGTGGCCGCGACGGCGTCGAGCCGGCGGCGGCTGGGATGGCCGGGCTCCAGGGTGGTGACCAGCAGGCAGGTGCCGGGCAGCCCGCCGCGGCCCACCCGGCCGCGGAGCTGGTGGAGCTGCGAGATGCCGAACCGGTCGGCGTCGAGGATCACCATAAGCGTGGCGTTGTGCACGTCCACCCCGACCTCGATCACCGTGGTGGAGACGAGGAGTTTGGTCTGGTTGGCGGTGAACGATGCCATGGTATCGGTCTTGAGCACGGGGTCCTGCCGGCCGTGCAGCGGCGCCACCGGCACCCCGGCCAGGGCGGGTTCGTCCCGTAGCTGTTCGACGACGCCGGTCACCGACGCCAGTTCGCGCGCGGCGTTGTCGCCGTCGAGGTCCGCTGCGGACGGTTCGGCCTCTCCTGGACTGAAGTCGCCGTCGTCGTCGGTGCCGATCTTGGGGCAGACGACGTAGACCTGGTGGCCGGCGTCGATCTCCTCCCGGGAGCGGGTCCACAGCCGGCCGAGCCAGGCGGGGTGCTCGGCGAGCCCCACCACATGCGTGGTGATCGGCGCGCGGCCCGCCGGGAGCTCGTCCAGGATGGAGGTTTCGAGGTCGCCGAACACGGTCATGGCCACGGTCCTGGGAATGGGGGTGGCGGTCATGACCAGCAGGTGCGGGGGTTTGCGGGCCTTGGACCGGAGCACGTCGCGTTGTTCGACGCCGAAGCGGTGCTGTTCGTCGACGACGATGAGGCCCAGGTCGTAGAAGGAGACGTTGTCGCTCAGCAGGGCGTGTGTGCCGATCACGATTCCGGCCGTTCCGGAGGCGGCATCGAGCATCGCCTGCTTCCGTGCCGCGGTGGGCATGGAGCCGGTCAGCAGGGTGACCTGGACGGCGTCGGGGCCGAAGCCGCCGAGCATACCGTCGCGGGAGAGCGGTCCGAGCGTGCGCCGGATCGATTCGTAGTGCTGGGCGGCCAGGACCTCGGTGGGGGCCAGCAGGGCCGCCTGTCCCCCGACGTCCACCACCTGCAGCATGGCGCGCAGGGCCACGATCGTTTTGCCGGAGCCCACCTCGCCCTGGAGCAGCCGGTTCATCGGCGAGTCCTGGGCAAGCTCACCGGCGAGGGTCTTGCCGACGGCGGACTGGCCGGCGGTCAGCGTGAACGGCAGCTGCCGGTCGAAGGACGTCAGCAGGCCGTCCGGCACCGGGCGGCGGGCCGTAGCTTCCTCGGCAGCGAGCTGCGCGCGCCGCCGGGCGAGGGCGGACTGGAGCACCAGGGCCTCCTGGTAGCGGAAGCGGTCGCGGGCGCGCTGCCAGTCCGGCGGCGTCTGCGGGGCATGGATCAGCCGGTAGGCGTCCGCCACGGGCAGGAACTTCTCCCGGGCGGCGATCCCGGCCGGCAGCGGGTCGCCGAGGACTTCCAGGTCCACGGTGTCCAGGAGTGTGGCGATGACCTTCTGGATGGACCAGCTGGTGAGCTTGGCGGTGGCCGGATAGACCGGGATGGGCATGGCCGCGAGCTTTTCCGGATCCATGTCCGGGGTCTCGGGGTCCTCGTCGAGGAGCAGGAAGTCGGGGTTGGTGAGCCCCAGCGAGCCTCCGTAGCGCGTGACCTTGCCGGAGAACATGGCCCGCCGGCCGGGCTGGAGTTCTGCTTTGGCCCGGAAGCCGTTGAAGAAGCTCACCTTCAGGGTGCCCGGCAGCCCGGTTCCCGGGGCCCGCGCGGCACCGGCTCCGCCGGTTCCCGGGGCTCCGGCGTCGTCCGAAATTACGACGTCGGTCAGGGAACCGCGGCGGGCGCGCATGGGCCGCGTGCTGTTCGAGACCACCCGGGCGATGAGCGTCACTTCCTCATCGAGCGGGACCTCGCTGATGGGGGTCAGCTCGCCGCGGCTCAGGTAGCGGCGCGGGAAGTAGTTCAGCAGCCCGCCCACCGTGGTGATGCCGAGGTGTTTTTCGATGACCGCCGCGGAGCGCTTGCCGATCCGCCGTTCGAGGCCGAGACCCAATTCGGCATTGTTCACTTCAGCGTTGCTCATTTCAGCGGTGTCCGCTGTGGCCCGGCGCAGTTCAGCGTTCATGTCCGTCGGGGACCTGTACCGCGGGTTCGGGGACTTGGCGGGGTTCGGCGTCCGGCAGGGCGAGCTCGCTCACCGAGATGTCCGAGGGCTCGCCGAGGGAACGGATCAGGGCCACGGCGGGTTCGGCGTGGGGCACATGGACGTGGACGCGCCAACGGTAGGCACCTGACGCGTCGGCCGCGCCGCCCACCTGGCTCATGATCACCGAGTCGCCCATTTCGTCGAGCCGTTGGCGCATCATGGCGGCGTCCAGCGGCGACAGCGTGATGGTGCACATGACTTCCACACCCTCGTCCCGCGGCATGCCGGCGTGGATGTGCGGGTCCTGGACGTCGTAGCCGTGCAGGCCGTCGAAGAGCTCGCCCTGGAGTTCTTCGCCAAGGATCGCGGAGCGCAGGCAGTCCAGGATCAGCAGCATGCCGACGCCGCCCGCGTCCACCACATGGGCGGCGTGCAGGGCAGGGAGCTGGTCCTCGGTGCGGATCACGGCTTGCAGGGCGGCCTCGACGGTGGCGTCCAGCGCCAGCCCCAGCGTGTGGTTGCTGTCGTCGCCGTCGTGCGCGGAATCAACGGCGGCCGCAGCGCGGGCGGCCGCCTCCATCACCGAGAGCATGGTTCCCGGCACCGGGTCGCTCAGCGCGGACCAGGCCCGGATCTGTGCCCGGTTCAGCGCGGCGGCCAGCAGCGGCGCGCTCAGCCGGTGGTGGCCGGCCAGCGGCTCGGCGGCGGCACAGAGGAAGACGGCGAACAGGGTGCCAGAGTTGCCGCGGGCCTGTTCCATCGCCGCCTGGCCGGCGCGTGCCAGGACGGCGCCGACGTCGTTCTTGGCCGGATCCGTCGGGCCGACCAAATGCAGGGCCGGATCCGCGCTGACCTGCGGTATCGCGGCGGTGTCCGTGGCTGCGTCGTGGAGGGCGCGGACCGCGGCGCGGACCGTCAGGTAAAGGTTTGTGCCGGTGTCGCCATCGGCGACGGGGAAGATGTTGATGGCGTTCAGGCGGTCGCTGTGGTTCCCTAGCGTAATTTCCGCCTTGCCCAACCACCGCTTCATCGCTTGCGCGTTGGCGGCAATCTTAGTCTGCAAAGTGATCCCATCCCCCAGTGTCAGCGGGCCGGCCCGCGATCTTGACGCCCGTGCTGTCCGTTGGTGCAGGGGCTTCTACCGAGCCTATCCCAGTGAAACCGGGAGGCAGCTGAATACCTGCGGGGAATGTGGCGAGCAGCCCGTGGTCCTCCCCGCCGCCGAGGACCCAGGCCATGGGATCGGCGCCGAGCAGTTCCGCGGCGGGCAGCAGCGGCTCTGCCAGGTCCTTGAGCGCCGCGGTGTCCAGGTTCAGCACGGCGTGGCTGGCCGCGGCCAGCCGGTTACCGTCCCGGACGAGGCCGTCGGAGATGTCCATCATGGCCGTGGCGCCGGCGTTACGGGCCTGCGGACCGGCCGCAAGCGGCGGCTGCGGCCTGCACTGGGTGTCCAGCAGGGCCCGTTGTTCCGTTGTCAGGGCGTGGACGGGAACGGCCGACTCGAGCAGGGCCAGGCCGGCGGCGGCGCGGCCGACGGTGCCGGCGAGCGCCAGGGTATCCCCCGGGCGGGCGCCGGAACGCAGCACCGGGGCCATCCCGTCGAGGGTGCCGAGGATGGCCACGCTGACGGCCAGTTCCCGTCCCCGGCCGAGATCCCCGCCGGCCACGGCGCAGTCCGGGGCGCCCAGTTCGCGGATGCCGGCGCTTAGCCCGTCGGCGAAGTCTTCCACCCAGGACACCAGGGTGTGCGGGGGCATGGTCAGGCTCACCACCAGGGACGTGGCGCGGGCTCCCATGGCGTTGATGTCGCTGAGGTTCTGCGCCGCGGCCTTCCATCCGACGTCGTAGCCGGAGGTGCGGTAGCCGTTGTTCCACTCGAGCCGGAAGTCCTGGTCCGCCACCTGCGTGTCGATGCTGACCACCGTCCGCCCGTCCGGTGCGGCCACGATCGCGGCGTCGTCCCCGGGGCCGAGGATGAGCGAGGGGTTTTCGGCCGGGCCGCGGTGCAGGCGCGGGAAGATGCGTTCGAGGAGTTCCGACTCGGAGAGCTCGGCGACGGTCAGGGGTGGGGCAGTCTGTGGCGGAGGGTTCAGGGGCGGTTCATTCAGGCGATCGGGCACAGCCCTACGCTACCGCGAGGGAGTGACGGCGAAGCCTCGCGCCGGTTTGCGGGCGCCGCCGCCGGCCGCCCGTCCCGGTGGTGGTTTTCCCCGCAACACATGCTGCATGCGAGACTCATACGCATGCCCCCGCCGTTGCCCGCCTTGAATCCCCTGGGTGCTCGGATTCTTGCCTGGATTTCCGGTGCCGTCCTTCTCTGGCTGGTTTGCGCCTTCCAGCTCTTTGTCAATGTGGATCCCCTGAGCGTCCACCGGACCGATGCCGTCATCATGCTCGGCGGCTCGGCGGCCGAACGGCTGCCGGTCGCGCAGCAGATTCAACGTGACTACAACATCCCCGTCCTGGTCCTGTCCCACACGGACACTCCCGGCAACAAAGCGGCCGATTCTGCCTGCAACTCCGCCGCTTTCCCGAGTGCCCAGCTCCTGTGCTTCCGGCCCGACGAGTACGACACCCGCGGCGAGGCGCGCGCCATCGGAAGAATCGCCGAGGCGAACGGCTGGAAGTCCGTCACGGTGGTGACGTCCAGCTATCACGTTTCCAGGGCGCAGCGCCTGATGGAGCAATGCACGACGGCGGACGTGCAGATGGTGAACTCCCACCCCAAGCTGAGCTTGGCGCAGTGGTTGCGGCGGTTCGTGATCGAGACGGGCGGACTGTTGGACGTGTCACTGCGGCCGGAATGCACGGTTCAGCGGGCAGCACCGTAACCAATGATACGACGAGCCGCGTTACCGCTGAGTGGCTGGCGCTTTGCTCAGGAGTTCTGAAATGAGCTCCATGTACTTTTCCGCCAACTGCGTGTAGTCGGCGTGCTCCTTGACCCATTGGCGGCTGGCATCGGAACGGATCAGCCTCGAGCGGTCCGCGGCCAGTTCGCGCCACAGCGCGGCAACGTCCTCCGGGGTGCTGGGCACAATATCGCCAGCCTCCGCATCCTCGATAATACGGGCGGCCTCGCCCTTGACGACTGCCGTGACATGGCGGCCGACGGCCAGGACCTCATAGGTCTTGGATGGAATGGTGGTCTCGAACGACTTCCAGTCATCCCGTAGCGAGACAATGCAGGTGTCCGCCGAGGCATAGCGGTCCATAACGTCCTGGCCATGCAGCGACGGATGGAACGTCACGGGAGCTCCAAGCTCGGCTGCCAGTTTTTCCAGAGCAGGGCTCTGGGTGCCATGGCCCACGAGATGCAGGTGCATGGCATCGCCCACCAGCGCACTGGCCCGGATTACCACGTCCAAACGCTGGCTTTCGCCGTGGTTTCCAAGGTAGAGGGCCTCGAAAACATCCCGCTCCGGCTCCGGGGATCCCAGGAACGGAATGGTGTCAACATGCAGGCCGTTGCTCACAGTAGTGACATTCTTCAGTCCCCGGGACCGCAAGGTGTCGGCGAAGCCTTCAGTCACCGTGACCACAAGATCGGCCCGCTTCTGGACGAACTCCACCGCCATTTCGACGATGCTCTTCACGCGGCCACGCACCATCCGGGAATCCCTGGCCAGGTCCGGCCAGGCGTCGCGCATTTCCACGATCAGGGGAACCCCCCGCAGCCTGGCCAGCACATAGCCGGCGGCGAGGATCGGCAGACTTGGGGCCGTGGCGATCACCACGTCCGGCCGGCGCGTCAAGAGACCCAGAGGCACCGACAGCGCGGCCGAGAAACACTGATCCAGCAATCTGGCCAGGTGCGAGTTGCCGTGAGGCAAATACGGTACCCGTCGGATCAGCTCAGTGAACTGTCCTTTTTGCCGCCGGAAGGCACGTCCGGCAAGTTCGCGGGGCAGCTCACGCCTGCCAACCGGGAAATGCGCCACCGGAGTAACCACATCGAACTCCCAGCCGAAGGCACAGAATTCCCGCAGCAGGGCCGTCCATCGGCGCTGGGGCGGGCTGTTCTCAGGCCAGTAGGAATGTGCGAGCAGTGTCACCCGGGTGGCTCGGAGCTCGGCGGTGGTGCCTTCTTTTTCGGTGCTGGGTGCTTGACGCTGCGGCATGTGGGTCTACCTACCGTTCTTGGCAGCAGTGGGCCGGAGGCCCTTGGAGCCGAGGACACGGAAGTACGCAACGCCGCCCAGCAGGGCAAGAAAGGCCAGTAGTTGGATCATGAATGGGCTAAATGTCGCCGCGGCTGCCGCAGCCTGGTTCTCGGTGGCAGCTTCGGGCAGCGCGGAAAACGGGATCAGGCCAGTTGTACCTAAGAGCCGCGGGCATGCCGGATGTGGTGTTTCCAAGGTCTCCCCCCAAAGGCAAATCCAGTTCGGTACGTCGTGGTGTTCGTCGTAGAACTCTGCGCAAGCATCGCCTGGGCATAGCAACACCAACGTGTAATCATACCCGTCCACCCTAATGCCCTCTCGTGTGTCCGGATTCCGCAAGTAGGAACGGAGCGAATCGTCGGCAGGAGCCTTGCTGATGCCGTCAATGGCCGCGTCGTCGCGAAGAGAGATTGCGCGGGCACCGGCGGCAGCGCCATGCAAGGAACTCTCCGCGCTGATGTAGGGCGAGACGGTATCCACGAGGCTGCTGATTTTCCCCGGGTTGGCCGTGAGGAAAATGGTCATGAGCGCCTTCAGAAAGAGCTGCTGGATCTTGACACGCTGGTAGTCGCCTTAGCTGAACGCTTTGCGTTCCCGGACGAAGGTGAGTGTCTCTTCGCCGGTCAGCTGTTGCTTGCCCGCGGGGAACGAAAACTGTTTTGTGTTGAACGCCACGGGCACGTTGACGTTGACCCCGCCCAAGGCAGGCTCGACCACTTTGCTGTTATCGAAATTGAAGGCTTCAAAGCCATGAAGGCCCTCGCGTCAGGCAGGGAACCGAAGCGTTCGGGGAATGTGGGGGCGAACTTCAGCGATTTGAACCAGGCCTCGCTGTACGGATTATCGTTGCTGACCCGAGGCCGGGAATGGGACCGGGTCACCTCCGGGTCCGAGAGCAGCGCGGCGACTGTTTTGGACGTCATGGCGGTGCCACGGTCGGTGTGGACGATCTGTGGGATGCCATGGATACCGAAGATTTCCTTCATCATTTCCACGGCCAGTTCGCCGGACTCGTGGCATGGACATAGGCGCCGACAATGTAGCGGGAATTGATGTCGATCATGACGTAGCAATCGTAGTATTTGCCCTTGATCGGGCCAGCTAATTTGGTGATGTCCCAGCTGTTATGCCGACGTCGGCATAACAGCTGTAAACCTGTCCGGGCCCGGACGCAGCCAGTTCGGGAATGGCCCGGGCGGATGGCGTGCCTGTCGACGACGATCCTTGACCCGCCGGTTCTCCTCCAGGACGCGGTAGAACGTGGAGATTGAGCACAAATAGATGCCTTCATCCAGGAGCCGGGCATAGATCTGCACCGGCGGCAGGTCGATGAAATCCTTCGAGTTCACGATCGCCAGGATGTGGGCACGCTCTGCCGCTGAGAGCTTATTTTGCCGGTGCCGGGGCAGGCAGGGGGTCTTCCGCCGGGGTTCGGACTTTGCGGGTCGCCGTGGCCCTGGGGACGCCCGCAATCACGGCCGCTTCCCTGGTTGAGATGTCCGCCTGGGTGAGAGCGGCGTAGGCGGACATCAGGGTTTCTTGTACCAGGGCTGCTGCTCCGCGCTTTCGGAGATATCCTCCAAAAGCAGTCGTGCTTTTTCCATTATCGACAACGCAGCTTCAGTCCGTGCCAGCTTGCGTACACTCACCTCAAGCTGCCGACGTAGACGCCCGATTTCTGCCTGTTCAGCAGTGGGTTTGCCGATCTTTTCCCCAAGCTTCTTGCCGTCCAGGACGCCGGCGTCGCGGAGCTTGCGCCATTCGGTGATTTGGGATGAATACAGGCCCTCGCGGCGCAGGTAAGCCCCGCCGCCGGTGCCGTCGTCGCAGGCCCGTTGATACGCATCCAAGTACGCCAATTTTTGTGCCGGCGTGAACGACCTTCGAGAGGACGGCCCACCGGCGCGGGAGCCAGCATTGCTCATGGACCGATCTTCCCGCACCGGGGAAATCGTGGAGACAGACATTGGTGATGTTCCTGATTCTCGCCCTACGGATTAGCGAAGTTGCTACGAGCCGCTGGCCTCATCCAACCCTGACGTAGGGAACCCTTGTTCAATCGTCTGGGACTCGGTGTTGAAGCTACTGGCCAGGTTGAAGGCGTGTATCCCTGCACCGACACCTGCGACGAGAACTCACGCCACGACGGCGAGGAGCACGTTGAGCGCGGTTTTCTTCTTCTTCGTCCGGGACCGCTGGAGCTCGTGGGAAGGAGCCAGATATTCGGCGACAAAGACCATGTGCTGTATTCTCAACGTTTTCCACTAGCGGACAAAAATTGCTCGGCCTAGAAATGTCACTGCCACTTAGACGTCCAGGTTGAGGCGTCCGTGTGGACGGAGTACACGCCCAAGGGGCAGTGGTGCAAGAATTGAAGCGGACGCTGTGGACGTTTCGACAGCTTGCCCACGCCAGCACAACCGACGTAGCCCGATCAGATGAGGAGGAGAACGCCGTGGACGAAACACCAGCTACTCCCCCGCTGGTCGCGGCTCCGCGCCATTTGCGCAGGCGTTACTTTCACGAGGAGATTGCAGACGAACTCCTCGTCCCGGGCACCAACCCCATGGCCTTTCCCGCCAGTCCGCCGTCGAGGAAGGCTGATAGCCGCCCTCCCAAGCCGCCGCAGTCCAGGTACCAGCGGAAGCGTCTTATGGCCTTAATCCTTGTGGTGGTGGTGACACTGAGCATTCCGGCTCTTATCCTCGCACTGTTCCTGGCAGGCTGAATTTGACGGCCGTCGACCAACCAACCCGCGGCCACAGTGATGGGGCGGACCCTGCCCGAGGTAACTTCAGCGGCGCCAGGGATTCACTATTCGGAGTGCGGGTCACGTAGTCTTCATAGGTCCGCGGCCTAAATCTTTCGGGGGGAACCTTCATGCCCACAGTCATGCCGATTTTCGGCACCCGTCCCGAGGCAATTAAGATGGCTCCCATCGTTGCCGCTCTTCAGGAGTCCGATCTCTTCGATTGTGTCGTGACCGTCACAGGACAGCATCGCGAGATGCTGGACCAGGTCAATGACCTTTTCGGCATTGTCCCCGATCACGACCTCAATATCCTCCAGCAGCGGCAATCACTCTCCGCCATCATGACCCGGACCATTGACGGGCTGGACAAGCTCTTCGCCGAGAACAAGCCCGACGCCGTGATCGTCCAAGGCGACACAACGACGTCTACTGCCGGTGCCATCGCTGCGTTTTACCATGGAATCCCGGTGGTGCATGTGGAGGCCGGGCTTCGCAGCGGCGACCTCTTCTCTCCCTTCCCCGAGGAAGCCAACCGCAAGATCACGAGCCAAATCGCGAGCCTCCACCTTGCGCCCACGAGCGTCAGCCGTGCCAATCTCCTCGCCGAGGGCATCAATGCCAGCGATATCGTTGTCACCGGCAACTCGGTCATCGATGCCCTGCTAACCACTGTCGGCAAGCAGGTTCCCTTCACCGACCCCCAGCTCGAGGAACTCGCAGCCAGCGGCCGGAAGATCCTGCTGGTGACCACCCACCGGCGTGAGAACCAGGGCGATGCCATGCGCGGAGTTGGCAGGGCTCTGGCAAGGATCGCCGACGCCGAGCCTGATATGGTAATCGTCCTGCCGGCACACAAGAACCCCGTAGTCCGCGAAGCAGTGCTTCCCGCCCTCAAAGGCAAGCCCAACGTTATTGTCACGGAACCCCTGGCCTACGGCGAATTCACGCGCATGCTCTCGCTGTCGCACATCGTCCTCACAGATTCAGGCGGAGTGCAGGAAGAGGCCCCGAGCTTGGGCAAACCTGTCCTCGTGATGAGGGACAACACCGAACGCCCCGAGGCAGTGGACGCCGGAACCGTGACCCTGATCGGTACCGACGAAGAGCGCATCGTGAAGGAAGTCGACCGGCTCCTGCATGACCAGGATCACTTTGATTCGATGGCGAACGCGGTAAATCCTTACGGAGACGGCAGGGCCGCGGCACGTACGGTGGCGGCCATCGCCCAGATGCTCGATCTCGGTAGCCGCCTGTCTGAATTCGGCGATGGCCAGCCGAGCGATCTAGCCCTGCACATCTGATTTATGCGCCCTCTTAACGTCTTCGTCTACGGCGGGGGCCCCGCTGCAGCTCTAACAAACGAGCCCGCAAAAGGTTCGATGCGACGAAGCGGTTTCGTTTCACGCCAGTCCCTGATCAGCGCCTTTAGTGGACCCAGTGCGGCCACCATCGGACCCGCGTCATCGCTGCGACCCGCGGAAGTGCGCCTACTGAACGCCGACATCCGGGGGTCCCTCTGCGGCGATATTGCGGCCGCGGCCCACCAAACCGATGTTGTGCTGGTCGATCTTTTTGATGAGCGCTTTGGCGTGGAACTTCTCGGGGACGGAACCTACATCACCCGTTCCCCTGAGCGTGTGAACCGCGTTGCCACGGCCGGCGGCCCGTCCCGTCGGGTTGCGTTCGGAAACGATGTGCACTTCGAGCTCTGGCGTGCGGCGGCCGACCGTTTCGTTTCTTTTCTTGCCGGGATGAATCTCCTTCCGCACACGTATTTGCTTGATATCGCGTGGGCACATTCCGACGAGAGCGGACTCGACGCAGAACTACCCTTCGGTCTGACGTCTGCCGAAGCGAACACGGCCTTCGCGCGCTACGTCGACCATTTGCGGCACGCGGGGGTGCGCGTTGTCAGCCACTCGAATACGTGGACGTCGCGCGGACACAAGTGGGGGCCGACTCCCTACAACTTCCACGATGACGTCTATGCGGCCGTTGCCGCCAAACTCAACCTGGCGCTGCGAGCTGCAAGTCACAGCGACCCTCATGATACGAACGCTCGTCGCCGCACTCCCGAGCGGGACGACCGCCACCACGCAGCGGTGGTCAGGTGGAACACGGTTGACCAGTTCGACGCGCGCCACGAGGGCCGAGTTCAGCACGTCGTGGCGCCCGCCCCAGATCAGCTTCATCCCCTGCGCTGCTTCATCCAGAACAACAACTCCGACACGTTGTTGGTCATCAGCCATGGGGCCCTGCCACGGGAGAAATACAGCCTACCGAGATTCGAGTGGCTCGCCAGTCTGGAGAATCGAGCCGAGAACTTGATGTTCCTGGCCGACACTGCTCTTGAACCCCACGACGACCTGGAACTTGCCTGGTTCACTGGTAGCGCAAAGGACGATCTCACCAGCCGATATGCCGGGCTGGTATCTCAAGCTGCCCGGCAGCTGGGGGCAACGAAAGTCCTCTTCATGGGTGGTTCGGGCGGCGGGTTCGCTTCGCTCGCCCTCGCCGCCAAGACTCCTGGCAGCCGGGCCCTGGTATTCAATCCGCAGACAAATATTCGAAAGTACTGGGCCAAATCGGTTCGACTCTATCTCAGCCGCCTTTTCCCCGAGTTCGACTCCGCCGGCCAGCTCGGCATGTTGGGCGTCAGGGTTGACCTCGCCACCCGACAGGCGGCCGAAATCGCGGCCGACCATCAGATCCTCTATGTCCAGAACGACGACGACGGCCACCATTTGGTGCGCCACCTGGCACCCTTCGCCGCATCTCGGGGCATGGAGCCGTGCACGGGGATTTCAGACGACGGAAATATCAGGCTAATTATCGAGCACTTCGCCACAGGCCATAACATGCCCTACCGCGTGGTCCTGAATCCTTTTGTAGACCTTGCCCTGGCCAATTGGGGCTGCCCGCTCGGAAAAGATCCCCGTTCACCGGAGAACGTTGCCGTTTCAAAGCTTTGGGACGATCCGGTCTCTGACCGCGAAGCGTCAGCCGCGATCCCGGAACACGCACACAAGTAGAGTTGGTCTGGCTGGACACGATCTTTTGTGACGCCGAAACCGACGCGGTATACAAGCTGCGTTCAACAGCTTCACCAACGGAATGCGAGCTACCTTCACTATCCACTTCTATGAGCACCCGGCCCAAGGTTATGGTGTCCTTGAAGGCTCGCACATCGATCGTGTGAAGAACCCCAACAAACAACCCGGTAGGCGAGAGCGGCTCTTCGCAGATTCAAGTCGAAGTTTGGACTTTGGCGATTGTGCAGCAGTTGTCCGCATTTCCATGGGCGACGACGATCTCTACCTGCCAGGCCATCTGGACCAGATCTCATCTCTTGCCAATGTTGTCCTCCAGGAGACCCCAAATTCCCCGTCCACGGTGGGGATGTACCACTGCTATTTGGCCCATGTCGGTGACGGTGTCAGCCGGATGGAGCAGGTGAGGCTGTGCGGCTCGCTCCGAGTATTCGTGCGGAAGAACGGAAATATCATCGACCGGACACCCACTCTCGAGCTCGTCTGGGAGCGCGGTCGCTATCCACTCGGTCAGGTGCTCGCGAGCTTGTGGCTCTTGAGGAGGAATGGGTAACTGAGATTCCGACCCACTGAACTCGGGGCGACGTCCGTGTACTTCACATTTCCCAATGCATCCAGCCAGGCGATGCCGTTAAGATCCGGCCGGTGCGCGTATACGGGGCTGAAAGCCGTCATTTCGGAGAAACCTCCCGAGCTGAGCCGGACCGGACTGGTTGTTACTCTTCCTCCGGACGTCCGGGAGTATCGGTACAGCGAGCCGGCCTGGTTGACGATCAGCGCCGCCGCGCTCGACCGTGAGGGAACGAGGAGCACCATTTTTCTTCCCTTCCAGCCGGACCCGATTGTAGTGGGTGACCCCAAGGCGCCGGCGCTGAGTACGGGCCACGCCTTGAGGAGCCCGCTGGCATCTGCAGCGATGACGGACAGGGCCGTGCCCCACATTCCTACGGTCAGATTAACCGCGTCCCAACCGGTGTTCACCAGAACCGTCGGAGGCAAGAATCCGCCCTCCGGCAAGCCGCGATGGAGTTGGAGGGACCCGTCAGCACGGTTCGTCAGCACGTCCAGGGTTCCATCGCCGTTCCAGTCCACAACATGCGCGGATCGCACGAAACCGCCAAATCCGGAGTCGGCTCGAATCGGGCCGCCGTATGCTCCATTGCCTGAGGACCGGCAAACGTACAGCCATCCGTTCGGGCCGACCGAGACCAGGTCCGCGGTCGAACGTATCGTGGGCTTTTGCACCGCATCGATTTCAACCACATTGGTACCGTTTTCAGCAAAAAACAGCCGGCTTTGCTTGTTGACGACCATTTCGGTGTAGGCGCCGCGGAGGATTTCCTTCCGGGTATTCCGGGAGGTACTCAGCAATGTCACCGTGCCGCCGCAGAGATGGGCGATACCGTTTGCCTTGGGGAGGTAAGCGATGGTGCTCGTCTTGTACCCGGCAGGTGCGGAGCGGTCGAGGAGCCGGTAGGTCGCAACTACCGAGCCGCTGCCCTTGTTGAGCCTTAAGATTCCGTTATTCGTGCTGACGTAAAGCACGCCTCGAACAAGTATTGGGCTGTTGATCTCGACCTCGCCCGTTAGAGCCCGTTTCCAGAGGAGTCTCCCCTGCGGTACGTTCCAGGCAAACACATGGGCGGGTTTGGTGTCGTCCGGGGCGCCGTAACCGCCCTTGATTCCGGTTGTTCCGTAGACAATGTCCCCTTCGCCCACAAGGCCCAGCACGGATTGTCCCGGGACAGGGCCACTGACCACCTTGATGTCTGCATCATTTGCAGGGTTCAGGAATGCAAGGGCACCACCTGTATGCCCGTACTCGGGAATGGTTCCGGCCACCACCCTGTTTCCTGCATAGGCCCATGCGATGGGGCGGGACTGATTATAGACGTCCCGCAGTTCGATGAGTTTCGTGGCAGTCCTGGTTTGAGGATTGAACCTAAAGAGCACCCCGCCGGTGTAGGAACCCACGTAGGTCGTGCTGGCGTCGTATTCAAACATGCCTTCAATTTGCCCGATGCCTGTCCCGTGGGCCGATCTCCATGTTGTACGGGCCGAGATTTCAACGCTGCCGATTCCATCGCCGGTATAACCGCCGAAGTAGATTTTGTTCTCGGATGCCGAGGCCAGCAGGCCCTGCAGCTTGAAGGTCTGGGCTGCGAAATCCACTCTTACGTCTCGCAGGACAGATTGCCCACCGACGGAAACCCTAACGGATCGGTACTGGCCTTCTCCCCCGCAAAGAATGTTCACCAGGGTGTCTGCGCCCGAGACCTCCAGATCCATAGCCCTGGCCGTGTCCGGAACCAGGCACACAAATGATGCTTCCAGGGTTCCCGCGCTGATACGCATGAGCTTGTGTACGCCGACTGTGTTCCACACGGCGTAGACATCCGGTCTGCCGTGTGATGATGCGCTGGTCATTCCGGAGGGCATCCACGCCCAAGGTACAGACATCCAGGTGTCTGTTGATGTTTTGTAGACCCTGAACTTGACCTGTCCGTCGCCCCCGTCGAAATACACAAAAAGGAGGTCGCCGTGCGCACGCAGTCGCTGCACAAACCCCTTCGCTGCAGCATCCGGTATCCGGATTTCACGTACCTTATCCGGACTGTCCGTGTGCCAAGTGAAGATGGACGGTGCTTGTACGCCGGTGCCTGCGAATACGTTGTCGGCGGCATCGATGGCCAGAGCTCGAACGTATTGCGTGTCAGCGCGAAGACGTGCCGTATGCAGGGTTGCCTCGGTGACGGGATCGAATCGTGTGGCGTTCCCCGTTGGGTAATTACCGTTCCAGACTCGCCCCTTGGAATCGGTAGCAACGGCAAACGATGCATTCGTCGACTGCGGAGCCACGGCATAGGCATCAACAAATGTCCCGGACAGTGCCACCCGCTTCACGGTGCTGTCCGCTCCGAACGCCAACAAGGAGCCCGTGACCGCTTCGTACGAGGCATTACCGACGCCGCCGCCCTGGCCGGGAAAAGGCGTGAGCGATTTCTCCCGAATTCCAGTGGCCGCGTCAACAATTTGGAGCTGGTCGGCAAGTCCGGTGCACCCGCCGGCGATCTTGAGGCTTCCCCCGCCTGTTCGGAAGAAACTGGCCGTCGGGTCCGGAACGCTCGAGAACACGTTGCCGTAGCGCCTGAGGACAACCGACGGTTCTATTCCGATCGTGGTCAGGGAAATCACGGGTCCATTGGCGGTGTCTAGGGACTGCAATCCGACGGCGGCGCTCGCACCTGTGGCCGGGCGTCCGAGTGCCGCGCCGGTTCCGGCCGCAAGGGCAAGGGTCAGTACCGTTCTTCGTCCGAGGACGGGGTAAGTGGACGCCGGCCGGCTCTGAGCCTCATGCATTGCTGTCGATCCCTAATGGACTGAGTTGCGAACGGTTAAACCTCACCGGTTTCACTGTGCGCCTGTTGGTAGTGCCGAGTGAAGCTTCCCATTGAAGTTCCTTCTAGAGACTAGTTGCCGTGACTGGGATACGACGCCGAATCCTGGCGGCAGAAGACGCAATTTCAGCTCAGGATTAACAACGGATTTTCAGACCCAGTGCGTGGTGAAGGCCTGGACGGAGTCCGAGGCGTCGCGGCGGAAGACCCTCGCCCGCACGTGGCCTTCGTTCGGAGGCAGCACAAACGAATACTGAACGTCCTCAGAGTACTGACGCTTCTCAAGGACAGACGTCTTTCCAACAAGATGAACGGCTAGTTTCTCCCCCTGCGCGGGCCAACAGCGCAGAGTCACAGTCTCATTGCTCCGGTTAAATGCATACGGCAGTGGGTCCTGCCGGGTGCCGAGTTCGAAATCCAGGGCCTCCGCCGCCAACAGGTGCTTGAAGACCCACCCGATCTTGCTATGCGGGACGCCGGGGAGGACGAGGCTGGAGACGTTGTAGCCTGCGTCCCGGGCGTCGTCCGTCAGCGGTCCCACATGGGAGGCCAGATGGTGATCGCCTGAACCAACGGCCACTCGGATCGCTGTCCGTCGCTGTCCCCGGAGCAGAATCCCCCGTGCCCATTCGTTCAGGGACTGCCTGGATTCTTCAGAGGCTTCCCCCGTCATGAAGTTCAGGATCCGGGGCGCCGCATTGAACAGATAGTCGCCGACCCTGTACTGGGGAGCTCCAAGTAATACTCGCCCTACCCCCAGCGTGACGCCGTGCAACAGGGCAGCCGTCCCGCCCTTCGATGAACCTGCAAACATGACGTCACTCAAATCGACATCCAGTTCATTTACCAACTGGGTCAGGAAGTTTTGCGTCTCAAGAAATATCGAGTCGTCCCCGTGATCCACCCAGTAGTAGGAACCCTGGCGCCCAAAATCATCCAAAACGAACGCCTTAGACAAATTGTTACCTTCGACCGTAGCGCGGTAGTTGAAGGTAAAGTCATATTCGGCTCCGATGGCTGAAAATACAACGAGGAGCTTTTTTGGTGACTGCTCGGAAACAGGGCCTTCCAGAATGTAGTTGAGCGACCGTCCAGACTCATGCCGACGCCAGCCCCGACCCGCCCTGCCCACTCCGCGATCCTTCAGCAGGAACCCGTCGAACCTCAAGGAAATCCTGATTTCGCCGCCGTGTCCGCCGAGGACCACGCGCTGATTCTGCGACGAAGGTTGTGAAACAGAGACGGCGGCAGCCGACGTGGATTCGACGTGCAATTCAGCGAGCTGCACGTCCTCTAACCAGAACGCGACACTATGACCATGCGCAACAACCCTGGCCCCCTGGGGCACGGAAATTTTCAGCCCCCAGGTATTGTCCGCAGCCACCTGGCACTCAACAGAAAGGGCATCACTGACCTCAGGTGGCTGCTCCAACTGCCCGCTAGTATTTCCCCGACGGACTGATGGCCCCAATTCCGCTTCAACTGCCGCCCGGAAGGATTCAGCCAAGTAGTCCTGAGCAACGACGAACGAGTTAGCGTCCACGATCAGTTCCAGCGGCCGCACCCAATATCTGGTCGCAAAGAACAGCAAGTACGTCCCTATTATTGAACCGCTCGTCAACAAACGCCCTGGCCAGCGAAGCGGCTTCACGCCAGCTCTCCGCAGAGCTATTGGCCGTTATGATCTTCTCAACCATTTCCGGGACGCTGGCGGCCAGCCATGAGGTGGGATAAATCTGGTCCGATCCTGGCCAAGCCAGGCTGACGGGCACGGCGCCCGCAACTGCACCGTCAGCCAGGGTCAGATGGAATGACTCGAAGTCACTCACGGAGAGCACAATGCCGATCTTTTCGTACCACTCCGCCATGTCGTCACCGTGCGGATCGAAGGTGACAGCGCCTGCCAAATCGGGGTCGGAGACAATCCGCGCGTATTGCTGCTCGTAATACTGCATTTCCTCAGGGCGGCCCGCCATCCAGGCGAAATCCTCCGGCCGTTTGCCCTTCAGGAACAGCCGGTAACGGGGCTCCACCGTGCGCAGAGCCTTGAGCACATCCAGAGCCCGATCAAGATGTTTCTGCGCTGGTACTATCCCCACCAGTCCAATACAGAAGCGAGCGCCATCGGACTTAGTGGCAGGGCGTGTGTCAGTGTCGACCGGGTTCGGCACGACTATCAACTTGTTTCGCGGCACATTGTGGTCCCGCATCGCTATGTCTGCAATGTGCTGCCCGACAAAAATCACGGAGTTGATGTTCCGGAACCGAAGGTCCTTCAAGAACGGTCTGAAAAGTTCCTGCGAGTGCACCCTTGTCACCAGCCGTTGATGCGGCAGTTTGTTGGAGGAGTACCACAAGGCATTTCCAAGTGCCCACTCGCAAAAGATAACGTCAGCATCCTGAAGCAGCGCCTGGCTCTGCTCCACATCATGCTTGTTGTGGTCTAGCCAGCGATCAAGAAGGACTTTGTGTCCGCGCTGCGTGAGTTCATCGACTATTCCTGTTGCGAACTTCAAGTCGTGTCCTGCGATGACCACCGTCTTGGCGGCGGTGTCACTTTCAGCCCGAAGGTTCGGTTCGTGCCCGCGGACCAGCGGACGGCGCATGGCGAGGTCTGTCGACGGAGTGACCTGGTGGACGGCTTCGAGCCGGGGCAGCCCGATGTCAGGGCGCACAGGCTGGGCAAGTCCCAGACCGCTGACATTCAGTTCGGCCTCGGTGAAGCCGATGCTGTTCCAGGTGCCAAAAGTCGCGGCCGTGAGGAGATCTTCGAAGACCGTCCGGTCACCAAGGTTCGAGGGTAGGGTGCCGAGGAAATCCACGCCGGCATCTGCTGCCTGCTGACGTGCGTGGGCGAAGTCGTCAGATCTCCTCGTGTTCCCTGGACCGCCCTGGCCCGGACTGAAGATGAGGTGTGGTTGCACGGTTTGCAGTCGAAGAGTGGCGAGTCTCTCCGGGCTGGCCTCGTCCAGGAACACGGCGTAAGACGGGGGTTCCGGCGCTCGAACAACCAATCCTGCGGTTCGGAGCATATATGCGAGCCGGTGGGCCGCCGTGTGACCACGGTGGATGAGCCTGTAGGCCAGCCAGGCGTCGCGTGCCCGGATGTCCTCGTTGGCCATCCACTCGCCCATAAGCAGTTCGGCTTCGTCCGTTCCTTTGATGACGGGGACCAGACCGTTCAGGACTTCCCGCACTCCTCGACCAGTGCCGCTGACAACAGCACCGCCTGAAGCCGCGATTTCCATTACTCTGCGCGAGAACATCGTAGGAGATGCGTCCACGGAGTTAACGTTCACGTGGACCGGGTAAGCCTTGTAGGCGTCCACCATGTCCGGATAGCTCAGCCCACCCCTAACAAATCTGTCGAGTTCGGGCGGGAACCGATACGGACTGTCGGGGTTCAAGTGCTGCCGGTCATAGACCGCGAGTCCGAAGTCTCGGGCGGCGGTCAAGAGTCGGGAAAGTTCGGCTGAACGTTTGGGGTATTTGTCTCCGTAGTACGAACCGGCATAAGTAACGGCATGCTCGTACGGCCGTTTTGAGGGCAGGATGTTGTGAAGCCGGGGCTGAGCATAAAACGGCAGTGACGCAACTGTCCTCAGCCTGGAGCCTGCGCCCAACAAGTACTTTCGGATGGAGTCGGCATCCGTTGTGAATACGTGATCAAAGTGTTTCGCCGTAACCCTGAACCTGTTGAAGTGGACGGGGTCTTCCTTGTTCCAGAAAATTGTCGGCACACGCTGTGCGTTGCAATGCGAGAGCAGTGACTTCAGGACAGCGAACGACTCCTCTCCGTAGTAGCCCACTTTCTGGCGCCAGAGTCCTTCCACACCTTCCCACGCTGACTCGACGAGCAAGGCATCAATCGGCTGGGATTCCAGCTGATCACGCCACGTCTCGGGCCGAAGAACGACAAACTTCGCTTCCGGGAGAAGACCCTCGAGAGTGAACTGGTCAGCAATGATGCCAATCGTCTGGGTCTTGAGTCCCTGAGCGGGATCCGCTGACGAGACAACCTGGACGGCACGGTGAGCCCGGGCCGCTGCCCGGGCCGTCATCGTCCAGGTCCGCTCTTCAATGGTCCAGAGCCGCGCGCGGCGACCTATTAAGGTGCGAAGGTCGGGGTCGGCCACCAGCCGCTCGAGGGCGTCCGCCAAGGAGTCCGGGTCACCCGGCCGACACAGCAAAGCCCGTTGCTCGCTGTCCCCAGCGAGATCCCGTGAGGGACCCAGATCACTGAGGACAACGGCCTTGCCGCTGGCCATAGCTTCGAGGGGTTTAAGCGGGGAGACCATTTCCGTCACGGGAAACCGGCGCCGCGGACAGGGCATGACGTCGAAGAGGCTCAGGTAGTCGGCGACGGACTTCGCGGGCACCCTGCCGGTGAAGGTTACACGTTCGTCAATTCCCAAGTCGACGGCGGACTTCTTCAACTCGGGCAGTTGCTTGCCGTCTCCAACGATCACCAGCCGCACATCCAGGTTCCGATCCAGAAGGATTTTCGTGGCCGCCAAGAGATCGCCAAGACCTTCATAAGCGACTAGGCTTCCGGCATACCCCATCACAATCGATTCTTCTGGCAAGCCCAGCTTGTCGCGGAGCGAACGGACCGGCGGCATGGGCTTGAACTTGTCCGGGTCAACGGAATTGGGCAGCAGCCCAATCTTCGAGCTGTCCGCGCCCCGACGAACCAGTTCGTCTCGAACCTGGGTGGTGATCGCCAGAATCCGGTCAGCCTGTTGGACCACAAAGGTTTCGAGCTGCACGGCCAAGCGGTAGCGATCGCTCTGCGCCCACCACGGTTTGTTGGAAAGTTCCGTGATCTCCCAGATCCCTCGGACCTCGTAAACAAAGGGCAGCCCCAGTCGGCGGGCCGCGAGCAGCGCTGGAAGTGCCGTTACGTAGTTGGACGCGGCGTGGATGACGGCTACCCGGTTGCGCTGGGCTTCCCGGACAAAAACATCAGCTGCGTCCATCAGGTAGTGGTCCAGACGGTCAGCGCTCAGATCCGGGCCGGGGTTGAAGATGTGTGACACGCCGGCGACGTCACGCTCAAACCGCTGCTGCCCCGGGGCCGGCACATCAGTCACCGAATCCCAGGGATAGCCGGGCCGCGCCACCACCACGACGTCCTCGCCGCTGGCGCGAAGTCCGGCCACGAGTCCGGCTGTCCGGGTCGAATAACCGTTGCTGTTGAAGTGTCCGGTGCTGTGCGCGCAATACATTACCCGGCCTTGCTCAACCAAGTACCCGGGGTTGGGCTGGCGAGGAGACAAAAACAGTCCTGATTGCAGGAGGGCGTGCTGGCCCAGAATGTTGTCGAGGATCCGCCGTTCGGTCGCCGAAACGTCGGCAAGGTGTTCACCGTTGTCGAGGATTATCGCCGCCGGAGACGCTATGGCGCCGCGGACAAAGTACTCATGCATTACCAGCTTTAGAAACGTTCCGCGAGAGGGAGAGTCCCTGAACTCGCTTTGAAGCAGCTCTGACGTTTGGCCCGCATCCGGTGCAGACGTGACAACGGTTGGCGGGGACGCCTTCTCCTCCGGGCCTGGTGCCACGCGAGCGTCCTGGACCCGTTCCGCCCTGGCAGACGGCGTCGCATTGAAGCCCGGCATGGACCGAATCAACGACGCCAGGAGCGAGGGGAGTCGTAAGAGCGCCCGCACGGGCCGGATAATTAGCTTCCCGAGCCGAAGGCTTGCGGACGTACGCAGCCGCCGGAGCGTGGACTTGAGCTCGACGTTCTCCTTGCTTGCAGCTGAGAACTTCCCCTTGAATTCGTCACGGGCACGTTGCATGGCCCGCAGGTGCTTTTCGAGGTCGTCGATGTTGCGCGTCTGCCGGGCGGAGCGTTTGACCAGCCGCTCGTAATCTTGGATCAGGGAGTCAATATCCTGCGTGTATCGCCTGCGCTTGGCCAGATTTACCGCCGACGTCTGCGCCACTTCATCAGAATGTTTCATTCCCTGTCCTGCCTGTCCCTCTGTGGATGCTTACCTACTGCCAGATGCCGCGGGTGTCGATAAGCGGTTTGCCGGCCAAGGCGCTGACATCCATTTCTTTGAAGTCATCGTGGTCGACCAAGAGCAGTACGGCGTCTGCGCCGGCGACAGCCGGTCCCAAGTCGTGCAGGGAGACATTGGACAGGCCAGCGAGCTGACGGGGAAGTCTATCCACGTGGGGCTCCACGACCAGAAGTTCCGCGCCGTCCAACTTAGCGCTCAACTGCTGCACGATTGCCACTGCAGGGGATTCCCGGAGGTCGTCGATGTTGGCCTTGAACGCCAAGCCCAAGACTGCGATCTTGGGTGAAACTGTATCCCCCGCAGCTTCCAGGACTTTCCGGACTACCCAGTCGGGCTTCGAGTCGTTGGTTTCACGTGCCTGCCGGATCAGCTGTGCTTCTTCCGGCGCGGCCGCCACGATGAACCAGGGATCGACGGCGATGCAGTGGCCTCCCACTCCGGGACCCGGCTGCAGGATGTTGACGCGGGGGTGGTGGTTGGCAAGTTTGATGAGTTCCCAGACGTTGATGCCCAGCTTGTCGCTGATTATCGAAAGCTCGTTCGCGAAGGCAATATTGACGTCCCGGTAGGAGTTCTCGACCAGTTTCGCCATTTCCGCTGTAGCGGCATCGGTGACGAGGATCTCGCCCTGGCAAAAGACGGCGTACAGGGCCTTGGCGAGCTCGGCTGCCGCCGGCGTCAGGCCGCCAACAATACGGTCGTTAGTGACCAGTTCGATCATGATCCGGCCGGGCAACACACGCTCCGGGCAGTGGGCCACATGGATCGACGGCTTGCCATCGGCTCCGTCGAGGCTCAGATCTGGCCGCAGGCTGACGAGGTAGTCCCCAAGGAGTTGCGTGGTTCCAGGAGGCGAGGTGGACTCAAGAATGACAAGCTCTCCACCAACAAGCTGGGGGGCGATGCCACGCGCCGCGGCCTTGATGTACGTTACATCCGCGGTGTGGTCGGCGTTGAAAGGCGTGGGGACGGCCACGATGTACGCCTGTGCAACGGGTGTTTCAGCGGATGCGCTGAGCTTGTGCTGGCTCACAGCGCCGGCCACGTAGGACGCCAGATCGGGTTCGACGAAGGGGACCTCACCACGGTTGACGGACTCGACCGTCTCCAGGTTGACGTCGACCCCGATGACATGGACGCCATTTCCGGCCAGAATCGCCGCGGTCGGCAGACCGATGTAGCCCAGTCCGATGACAGCTACAGTTTCAATAGTATTCAAGGAGAACCCCCACTCAGACAGAGACTTGGTCCCTGTAATTTCCAAAAAATTTCAATGTTCCGCTGGCCAATAGTTCGCTCTCGCTGACTTTCCAGGTGTGTCCCTCGGAGGCCCGCTGTTGGCAGTAGTTGAACCTGTCTGACGCGTAGATCACACCGCCGCCGGCAACGACGTCACGAAGGAAGCGTGTATCTTCTCCGTTGCCCACTGCGGCAAACGGGTTGCCCCGGAATACGCCGGCGGCTCCCATGATTGTGGGTCCCATGACCGTCCGAGTATACCGGTGCTCCCACTCGGCGAAGCGAAGCAGCGTTGCGTTCCGGTCCACCAGGTGCATGTAGTGCGCCTGTTTGCCCACCACGTCTGCGGCGGAATACTCCAACGCGTGAAGCTGATCACTCAGGTAATCTGCGGCATAGAAGTCGTCGTCGTCCATCTTGGTCAGGACCTGTCCGTCTGCCGCTGAGACGCACAGGTTCAGGCACTCCCCCAGGGAAACGTGCGCCTCCGCTGTCAGCAAAGTCACGTCTCGAACAACGTATTTTTCCTTAAGGTGACGGATCGTTTCGCCGTCTGCTGTGAAGCCATGTGTCAGGAGTACCAACTCTGGGTCGACGTCGCGCTGGCTTCCGACAGTCTGGAAAACGTGTTCAAGCTGCCAGGGCCGAATTGTCGACACCAGTACGGACAACGTCGGGCGCCGCGATTTGAGGGGCAGTTCCGGGGCGACGGCGGCCAGTATTTGGTTGCTTCGCGCCCGGTACGTGTGTTCCCGCCAGATCCTCCGCTGACCCCGGTGCAGTTGGCGCTCGCCCAGCTCGGGGTTCCGATGCAGCGCGCGGAGGAGTTGCTCCGCCTCCGTCTCGGTGGCAACGGTAAAGACCTCATCCGGGCCAAAGTGCGCGCCGATTGCGGCGCTTGGTGTGGTCACGACGTTGGACCCGCTGGCGATGATCTCGAAAATTCGCCGCGAGCACATGGTGGGGGAATCCACTACAGAATTTACGTTAAGAAATGTCTTGTAGGCCTTGTAGGCGGTCAGCATTTCCGGGTAGCCAAGGGAACCGACGACCCTGTCAGCGAAGGGTGGCGGGAACTGGTATTTCGGCTCGCCGCCCATTTGCCGGGAAAAGATCTCGAGGCCCGTACCCATGACCTCTGAAGCGGCTTCGGCTGCCGTGAGCAGGAGGTCCAACTGCTCTCGGCGTTCGGGATATTTCTCGACGAAATACATCCCGCCAAAGGCAACGTCCCTGTCATGCCAGCCGTGTTTCGGGCGGACCGGGTTATGGATAACTGGTTGGGCAGCGAAGGGCAGCACGTCCACGAGATCGTGCCCCAAATCCTTCACATAGGCTTCGAGCCGGTTGGCATCACTGGTGAACACGTGGTCGAACAGCTTGGCGGCGGCCAGGAAGTCGCCGTAGTGGGGCGGATCCTCCTTATTCCAGAAGACCGTCGGAATTCCCTGTTCACGGCACCAGGACGTGAGTTGGGCCAATGCTGAAGCACCAGAATGACTCGGACCGACAATTTTCCCGCTCCACTGCCCGTTGTTACCATTCCAGGCAGATTCCACGAACAGAAGATCAACCGGATTTTCCGACAACTGTTCCAACCACGAACGGGGCGACAAAGGTATACAGGTCCATTCAGTGCCGAACGCCAACGCTGAAAAGTCGTCAAGGATTACGGCAGCGCGGGCAGCAGACCCGGCGCCGGCGCGGGAGGCTGGCACGGTCGATGGCCGGAAGGTAAGGCGCTTGTGCTTTCCGCGACCGACCCAGACACCCTCCGCACCCCGGACTGTGTCGAGCTTCCGGTGGCCTGCCTCAAATGCTTCTCGTGCCAGCCAGGTACGGACCTGCTGCGTCCCACCAGACCTGAAATGCCAAAGGAGTCTCCTCAGCGTTGGGATGTCCGCTCTCATGCCTTTGACCGCCGCGCAGAGTTGCGGTCTGTGACGTCGGCAACTTCCAGGTCGTGGATCATGCGCCGCCGAAGCTTCATGGCCCCGAAGCGGTCTCCGGCCGCAAGCTTTTGGGTAAACATGCGGTACCACTTGATGACTTCGGCCGGCGCGCCGTCCGAGACCAACTCCCCTTGGTCAATCCAAATGGCCCTATTGCAGAGCTCGGAGATCGTCGGCATGCTGTGGCTGACCAGGAAGACCGTTCCTGCCTGGCCGAGGAGTTCCAACATCCGCTTACGGGTTCTGTCTTTGAATTGTGCGTCGCCCGTGTTCAACGCCTCGTCAATGATGAGGATTTCGGGATCGATACTGGCCGCGATTGCGAACCGGAGTCTCGAACCCATGCCGGCCGAATATGACTTCATCGGCATGTGAACCGCCTCCCCCAGCCCGGACAGCTCCACAATCTCGTCATATTTTCCATCGATTTGCTGGTGCGTCATCCCCATGGCCAGGCAACCGAGGACGATGTTTTGGTCACCCGACAGGCCCGGCAACAATGCCGCGTTGACTCCGAGCATCACCGGTGTTGATGTGGCATACACTGCGCCTGACGTCGGGGGGACTTGTCCACCAACGAGTTTCAACAACGTGCTCTTGCCGGAACCATTCCTGCCGATAATTCCCACGGATTCACCGTGCTCGACAACTAAGGACAGTTCCTTGAGCGCCGACACCTCTACTGTTTTGGTTCGATTCGCCATGTTCTTTAGCCCCGGCCACCGCATCGAGGACGACGACGACGCGTCCCGGCTGCGGCTCTTTGTCCAGTAAGTCATACTGACCTTGTCGATGACGACCGCCGGCGTGCCCTGGATGAAGTTCAGGTCAGAGTTCTCGCCCATAGGTTTCCTCTCCCTTCCAGAAGAAGACCGCTCCCACAGCCAAGGCGGCAAGAGCCCAGAGGGCAAGTATGGTCCAGGCCTGCCAAGAGCCGATGCCCCCGTACAGGAGGCACTCCCGCGCCAGGTGGAGAACGTTGTACAAGGGGTTGTATTCCATCAGTGTCTTGATGGCCGGCATGGAGTCGAACCTGTCGATGGAGAAGAACATGCAGGACGTATACATCCATAGCCGCATTGCATATGAGATCAGCTGACTGGCATCGTTGAAGACAGAGACCACCCTGGCGAGGATGAGGCCCAAGCCGAGATTGAAGACAAACTGCAGCATAACAACCGGAATCAGCAGTAGCCAGCGCCAGGAAATCTCTTCGGCGGGTGGCAAAACGATGACCAGGATAAGCATCGTGATCAAAACCGGAATGTTAGACAGAAACTCGCGGACGTTTGCCGCCACGACCAAGCTCGCGCGTGGGAATTGGAACGCATGGATGACGTTCTTGTTTGCTGTGATGACGCGGGATGATGATGTGATGGCGCGGGTGGACATCTGGAACAGAAAGACGCCGATGATGAGGAAAGCAACGAAATTTTCAATGCCTCCGCCCGAATTCAGCAGCACGCCCATGATGAGATAAAACATCAAGCCGTTTAGCAGCGGACCGAGTACCAGCCAGGCCCGGCCTAGCCGGTCTTGTTCGTTGCCTGTCTGTACCCGGGACTGTGCGTCGTAGTAGATAAAGTGCCGGTAGTCCCAGAGCGACACGAGATAGTCGAGGAAAGGCGGCCTGGCACCGACCCGGCGTAGGTCGCGCAGGTTGACTGAAGTGGCGACCGCCGTTGGCGTCGGCCCCTGCGGGACTGCCGAAGTATCAGTGCTCAAATTCGAGCCTCCATTAAATGCTCATAGGCGCCGGCCAGGGTTAGCGCGTTCGCTTCCCATGTGCGGCTTTCCAGCACGCCTTGTCTCCCCGTCTGTCCCAAGAGGGCCCTTAACTCCTCGGAGTCGAGGAGTGGTTCCAGTTTAGCGGCCAAGTCCCGGGGGTCCTCCGCCGTCACCATCAGGCCGTTCGTGCCGTCCGTCACAATCTCTTGCAGGGCCTCCAGTCGGCTGGCAACTACCGGCCGTGCGCAGGCCAACGCTTCTACCGGTTTGAGTGGAGTTACCGAGCGGGTGACATCCAGATCCTTGCGTGGGACCACAAAGACATCCAAAGCCTGATGGAATAGTCGGGCCCGATCCCGCGGAACGCGTCCGGCGAAGATGATGCGGTGAGCGCATGCGCTTCGCCGGGCCAGCTGCTTCAGGGACGGCAGTGATAAGCCGTCACCGACGATCAGCAGACGAAGGTCCGGATTCTTTGGGGCCAACAGCTCGAAGGCTGCGATCAGGTCATCGATGCCCTCATAGGGCACAAGGCTGCTGACCGTGCCGATGTATGTTCCGTGTTCGGGAAGGCCCAGCTCTCGTCTTGCCGTGCACGCGTCCAGCGGTTCGTCCAGGAATTCCGCGCCAATGGCATTTGGCGTGATGATGATTCTCTCGCCTGGAATGCCGGAGGCAACAATGTTTGCCTTCATAGCCTCCCCCAGTGTCACCACGAGGTCCGCCGCGGCCATGACCTCAGCCTCGCGCTGCTGGAACAGTCGGTATTTTTCGCTGTCTCGGGCGGCCGGACCACGGGTGGCGGCCCAAGTATCAGCAAGCTGACCACGGACTTCGTACACCCACGGAATGTCAAGTGACTCCGCCACGGCCCGGACCACCATGCCGTTGACGAAGTGTGTGGTGGTGTGGAGCACGCTCGGCCTGAACTCCAAAGCTACGCTCAGCAGTTCCTCAGCCTGTTGCTGGAGACGGGCGTCCAACGTCGCCGCCAGACGAGCTGGGAGGAGCCGGCGATAGCGCACGCCGTCCACAACGTCGCTGAGGCCGGCGCGCAGCTTTCCTACCTGCACGGGATAGCCGAGGCGGGTGACCGCGAGGACATCCCACCCCTCCTGTTGCTGGGCCAGCATGATGGAGTGGGAACGCTGGGCGTAGCCACTGGCCGTGTGGGGCAGGGAATTTGTCAGCAAATGGAGGACCCTGCCGGGAACCGGGGTGTATTCGCGCCGGACCAGCGAGGGCGCAGCCCCTTGTAGTACTGCCAGTTCACCGGCCAGCCGCACCTGCTGGCGCCGTCCGAGCCGACCGGAACCTTCGAGAACGGCCACCGCGCGACTTAAGGCTCCGTCATGCCACTGCCTCCGTGCCTGGGCAGCCTCAAGCCCGCGGGAATGCCGTGCACCTGCCAGCAAGACGTCCGAAAGCTCCGGCAGATTCGCGGCGAGCGCGATGTCAGCAAGCCTCCGTGCCAGCTGGCCCGTGACATTTCGATCTGCGGCGAGCTGGAGGCGGCGAGTCACGTCCCGGTCGTCACCCCTCGTGATCGACGCCAGCAGCACCGGTATGCCCGTAGAGCTCTCGCGGGCTGTTGCACACACAAGACGTGCCAGCGGCTGGACAACGGATGCTGGCAAACGTCGGGACAACTGGAGGAACAGCACTATCGGATCGTCCGTAAGGTGCTGCCGTGCCGTGTGCGCGGCGAGCCGCACATTCTTCAGGAATTGGATCATTGAGTGACTGCACGTAGCAGACCATCGGGCCCCGGTTGGCCGGCCATAGCCCCGCCAACGACTTCTTCTTGAACCACGACCAATTACTTTCCTGCCTTGGCGGCCAGGCCGCGGCTCTTCCCGCCAAGAAACCTGAAGTACGCGAGCGCGAGTCCCAGCAGGATCAGCACGGTAACAACCTGCACCGGCAGCGGGCTTCCTGTCACAGTGGCCACGGCGGCTTGGATTTCTGCAGTGACAATAGCGGGAGGAGAGGCCGCGGGGGCAACCTCGGCAGGCGCCGTGGATCGCACGGGGTCCGGTGTCGGGGACGGCGAAGCCGTTGTCGCGGCACCGGCTGGAGCCAATTCTTCGGTGCCCGGCTCCGCCGCAGGTGGCTGAACTGGCTGCCTAAATATTGGCGGCGCAACAACCTCAGCACTGGGAGCTTCTATGACCGCCTCCGGAAGAGGCCCCGCGGGGAGCTCCATGGCCGGTGGGGATGTCACGACAGGAGGCGTCGTGTCCGCCGGCGGCGATGTGGGCTCAACGGGCTGTTCGGGCGCGGGCTCAAGGGGCGGCGGATCATCCGGCGTCGGGTCGCTAGGGGTCGGCTCAACGGGAGCAGGAGGGGGAGGCGTTGGAGTCAGAGTGACTGTTAGTGGGTCCGGAAGAACGGGGTCGTCAGCATAAGCCGCCGGGACTGCTGTGCTGATACAAAGTGCGAGCAGCGCTGTGCCCAATCCAACGCGTGCTGAACTTAATTTTCGGCTTCGCGACGTCATCGAAAGGCCCTCCCCCAGGTGCGAAATTGAATCAAAGGTGCGCTGTTCCGGCCATAACTCAAGTAATTGTCGGCGGCGCCCCGGAGTCGCACACGTCTTCCAAGTCTACTGGACGGTCCGGATCAGGGCGGTCACTGGCACTTGCGGACGGGCAGCTGTCCTGGCCGGTGCGGCCCTTCGGCAGGGATAGGCTTGAAGAATGCACCAGTTCCGTTTCCCGGCCCCCGCACGTCCGCTCCGGCTTCTGGCTGCCGCGGCCGCAGCGGGGCTCGCGTTGAGCGCCTGCGCACCGGTGGTCGACGTCGCGCCGGCCAAGAATTCCGCGGACGCCGCCTGTGCCCCGATGATGGTTGCCCTGCCGGACGCGATCGGCGAGGCCAAACTGCGCAAGACCAACAGCCAGGCCACCGCGGCGTGGGGCGATCCGTCCCTCGTGGTGCTGCGCTGCGGTGTGAACGTCCCGGGCCCGACGACGGACCGGTGCGTCAGCGTAAACGGCGTCGACTGGGTCATCAAGGAGGGCGACCCGGTCTGGACGCTGACCACGTTCGGGCGTGAACCTGCCACCGAGATCCTGATGGACCCGGACAAGATCAGCTCGGCCACTGTGCTGGCCGATCTCGCCGCCTCCGCCGCGAAGATCAAGCCGACACGGAACTGCGTGGGCCAGGCGGACCTGCAGAACCTGCCGCCGAGCCAGTAACCCCTAGCGCAGGCCCGTCTTGCGGTGCAGCGCCAGGAGGATCAGTTCGTCGATCAGCTCCGCGTAGCCCAGGCCGGAGGCCTTCCACATCTGCGGGTACATGCTCTTCGGCGTGAACCCGGGCATCGTGTTGATCTCGTTGATGATCAGCTCGCCCTCGGGTGTGTAGAAGAAGTCAACCCGGCTCAGCCCCTCCGCGCCGACGGCGTCGAACGCGACGGCGGCCAGCTCGCGGACCCGGGCGATCGCCTCTTCGGGGAGGTCGGCCGGGCAGCTGAGGTCCGCGGCGTCGTCCACGTATTTGGCGTTGAAGTCATAGAACTCGTGGCCGCCGCCGGCCACGGAAATCTCCCCCGGCATGGACGTCCGCGGGGCGTCGGTCCCCCGGCCCTCCAGCACGGCGCATTCGATCTCACGGCCCGTGATGCCGGCCTCGATGACCAGCTTCGGATCATGTTCACGGGCCGCCTCGATCGCCGCATCCAGGCCCTCGAGCGAATCCACCTTGGAGATGCCCATGGAGGAACCCGCCCGGGCCGGCTTGACGAACACCGGGAAGCCGAGCTGGTCCACGCGCTTGCGGACGGTCTCGGGATCGTTGAGCCACTGCCGGTCCGTCACGGCGATGTACGGCCCCACCCGCAGCCCGGCGGACTCAAACACCACCTTCATAAAGTGCTTGTCCATGCCGACCGCGGACGCCAGCACGCCGGCGCCGACGTAACGGGTGTCGGAGAGCTCCAGGAAGCCCTGGATGGTGCCGTCTTCGCCGAACGGGCCATGCAGCAGCGGGAAGACCACGTCCACGGCACCCAGTTCCTGCGGGACCGCGTTCGGGGAGGCCACGATCAGCTGGTGTTCGCCGCCGATCTCGGCCAGCGCCACGGTCTGTGCCGAGGACGCCACCTCGGGCAGCGACGATGCCGAGAGCGACCAGTCGTGGGTGTCGCCGGTGGCCAGCACCCACTGCCCTGTTTTGGCGATTCCGATCGGGATGACCTCGTACTTGGTCTGGTCGATGGCGCCCAGGACTCCGGCCGCCGTCACGCAACTGACGGCGTGTTCGCTGGAGCGGCCGCCGAAAAGCACCGCCACGCGGGGCCGGGACTGGCCGGTCCGGCCTGCTGTGGTCACGTTTTCTTCCGCCACGCTCAATAGTCGCCTTCGGGTTTCAGGTTCCGGGACAGCAGGAGCGGCCCCAGTTGGTCTACGGACAATTTTCCGGCCAGCACGGCGACGACGGCCGCCGTGATGGGCATCTCGACGCCGAGTTTACCGGCAAGTTCGTGGACGGCCTGCGCGGACTTGATGCCCTCGGCCGTCTGCGTCATTTCCGCGGTGACCTGGTCCAGCGTCAGGCCCTTGCCGAGCAGCCGCCCGGCGGTGTGGTTCCGGGACAGCGGAGAGGAACACGTCGCCACGAGATCGCCGAGGCCCGCGAGACCCGCCATCGTCTGCGCTTCGCCGCCGAGGGCGAGGGAGAGCCTTGACGTCTCCGCCAGGCCGCGGGTGATGACCGAAGCCTTGGTGTTGTCGCCCATCTGCTTGCCTTCGCAGATGCCGACGGCCAGGGCGATGATGTTCTTCACGATCCCGCCGATTTCGACGCCGACGACGTCCGCCGTTGTGTACGGACGGAAGTACGGGGCCGTGCAGCTGCGGGCAATCCAGCCGGCCGCAGCCTGGTCTGTGCAGGCAACGACGGACGCGGTGGGCTCTTCCCGGGCGATCTCCATGGCCAGGTTGGGCCCGGAGACCACGGCGACGCGGTCTGCCGGGATGCCCAGCTCTTCGCAGATGACTTCACTCATCCGCGCGTCGGAGTGAAGCTCGAGGCCTTTCATGAGTGAGACGACGAAGGCGCCCGGCTCCACCAGGTCCTTCCATTCGCGCAGCTGCGGCCGCAGGGTCTGCGCGGGCACGGCAAGCACCACCAGCTCGGCCCCGGCAAGAACCTCGGCGACGTCGGTGGACGCGGTAATGCTCGGCGGCAGCGCCGTGTCTTTGAGGTACTGCTCGTTGCGGTGCTTTAAGTTGATTTGCTGCACGACTTCGCGGCGGCGGCCCCAGAGCCGGATCTCACGCTCGACGCCGGACGCGGTGGCCGCGTCGGCGAGGATCTTCGCGAAGGCGGTCCCCCAGGAACCGGCGCCGAGGACGGCCACCCGGGCGGCGGAGCCCGTTCCGCGGATGTCCGCCGTCATGCGTCGTCCGCGCTGGTTCCGGTGCCGCCGTCGTCCGCGGTGATGCCTTTACCGCCGTCGGACGCGCCGCGCTCGGTGAAGCGGCCGTGGGCTGACTGGTTGTGCGCCGAGGGGTCCCAGCGCACCAGGGGCGGCTGTCCGCCGCGCAGGGTGGCCAGAAGCTCAGTGATGGCGTCCATGATGACGTTCGTGGCCTCGCTGAGGGTGGCCTTGTCCAGCGGCCGTCCGGCGAAGGCACTGAGGTCCACGGGTTCGCCGACCACCAGGCGCGAAGTTTTCCGCGGGAAGATGTGGAAGCGTTTGGCATAGCGGGGGAAGACTTCGTGGGCTCCCCAGTGGGCCATGGGGACCACCGGGATGCCGCTCTCGAGTGCCATCCGGGCGGCGCCGGTGTGGCCCTTCATCGGCCACAGTTCGGGGTCGCGGGTCAGTGTGCCCTCGGGGTAAATGATGATGGCACCGCCCTCGCCCACTATTTCCTTCGCGATCTGCAGCGAGCGGTTGGCCCCTGCCGAGGAACGTTCCACCGGGATCTGCTTGGTGTTGCGCAACACCGCCCGGAGGACCGGGACCTTGAACAGCCCGGCCTTGGCCAGGAAGTGCGGCATCCGCTTCTGGTTGTAGAGCATGTGCCCCACCACCAGCGGGTCGATCTCGGTGCAGTGGTTGGGTGCGGCGATGAAGCCACCGGCTGGGAGATTCTCCAGCCCGGTCCATTTCTTTTTCATCAGCAGGTTCATGGCGGGCCGGACGATTCCGGCCACGATGACAAAGGTGATGTGGCTCTTGGCCGATTCCTTCACTGCGGTCCCCGCTACTTGGCCGAGGTGATGTCGAAATCGGCGCCCAGGCCGGCGAGCTTTTCGGTGAAACGCTCGTAGCCGCGGTTGATGATGTCGATTCCCGTGACCCGTGAGGTGCCGGTGGCGGCCAGGGCGGCGATCAGGTGGCTGAAGCCGCCGCGCAGGTCGGGCACGTCGATGTCGGTACCGGTCAGCTGGGTGGGCCCGGAGATCACGGCGGAATGCAGGAAGTTGCGCTGGCCGAAGCGGCACGGCACACTGCCGAGGCATTCGCGGTGGACCTGGATGTTGGCGCCCATCCGGATCAGGGCCTCGGTGAAACCGAAGCGGTTCTCGTAGACGGTCTCGTGGACGATCGACACGCCCTCGGCCTGGGTCAGCGCTACGATCAGCGGCTGCTGCCAGTCGGTCATAAAGCCGGGGTGCACGTCCGTTTCGAGGACCAGCGGGTTGAGCTTGCCGCCGCGGTGGTAGAAGCGGATGCCGTCGTCGCCGATGTCCATGCCGCCGCCCACCTTGCGGTAGGTGTTGAGGAAGGTCATCATGTCGCGCTGGGTGGCGCCTTCGACGAAGATGTCGCCGCGGGTGACGAGGGCGGCGGAGGCCCAGGAGGCGGATTCGTTGCGGTCCGAGAGTGCGCGGTGGTTGTAGCCGCCGAGGTCCTGGACGCCTTCGATCCGGATGGTGCGGTCCGTCTGGACGCTGATGATGGCGCCCATCTTCTGCAGCACGGCGATGAGGTCCACGATCTCCGGCTCGGTGGCCGCACCGGAGAGCTCGGTGATGCCTTCGGCGCGGGTGGCGCTCAGCAGGACCTGCTCGGTGGCGCCGACGGAGGGGTACGGCAGGGAGATTTTGGCGCCCTTGAGGCCGTGGGGCGCGGAGATGTGGATGCCGCCGGGGCGTTTTTCCACAACGGCTCCGAACTGGCGCAGAACGTTCAGGTGGTAGTCGATCGGGCGGTCGCCGATCTTGCAGCCGCCGAGGTCGGGGATGAAGGCCTCGCCGATCGCGTGGATCAAGGGTCCGCAGAGCAGGATCGGGATGCGGGAGTCGCCGGCGTGGGCGTCGATGGCCGTGTGGGAGGCCGTCTTCGCGTTGCTCGGGTCGAGGGTGAGATCCCCCGTGACGGGGTCCTTCTCCACCGTGACACCGTGGAGCTGGAGCAGGCTGGTGACAACCTCGACGTCCTTGATTTCAGGGACGTTGCGCAGTACGGACGGCTCATTGCCCAGCAGCGCAGCCACCATGGCCTTGGGGACAAGATTCTTGGCCCCCCGGACGGTGACACGGCCGGTCAGCGGGACGCCTCCGCGGATTGTCAGAACACTACTCATATACCGGTTTCCTCACGACTACTCGCCCCAAATCCTTACAAAGGCTCCTGCTAAGCATAGGAGCTTGCGTTACCGATCTGAAATACGGGGTTCCCCGGAACCACGAAGGCCACGCAGTTGGCGGGCACTGAAGCCGCCCCCGGGCCCGTCACCGCGGCCTAGGCAGCGGCTGCCGCCGTTTCCCGGATTTGATCAGCGATCCAGGCAATGCCTGAGTCGCCGAAATGGTAGGGCGCCGCTCCCCACTTGTGGTCGACGGCGGCGTAACGGAGATCCTCCGGCAATTCCACCACCTTGAACCCAAGACTTCGAATGTGGGCGCAGGACTCGTTGAAATAGGCGTTGACTTCGGCCGTATCAAAGTTCCAGAACGGTGGGGCGGGGTCGCCCGCTTGCGTCGTTTCTGCCCACGGAGTGTTCAGTACGACTGTTTTTTCCTGCAGCCCCATCTGCGACAGTGCGCCTAGGAGCCGGGTGGCCGCGGCTTCCCACAAAGTCCAGTGCCGCTCCGTCAGAATCCGGATATCCTGCGTCCTGCCCTGAACGGCCTTCAGACGACCGGAGCTGACCAGTTCGTGCGACCGTGTGACGTGACTTCCGTCCGGGAGCCGGACGACGCCGAGCCGCTCGTCGGTTAGGTCAATTACTAAAACGTCAATGTCGCTCGCGAAGCGTCGAACGAGCTGCAAGAGGTTCGACCGGATGTCCCCGGCGAGCGAGCGGTCCTGGAAGGCCGAGCTCAGAGTGTCGCCCTGCAGCAGATCAGTGGGCTTGGACATCGCACTGATCATCGACTGCCGGGCGACATAGCTCAGCAGCTTGTATTCGGGATCCAGGAGCGGGAAGGCATCACGGGAGACGCAACTTCCATAGATCATGAGGTTCTTTTGCATTGTATGAACCTTAACAGAGACACTCCCAGTTCCCGCCCCCCGGCCGGGCCGCTGGTACAGTCAGCCACTGCCTTAATGAATCGTCCTTGGGGGAATCTTGAAGTCGTCTTCACTCACGCGCAAACCGCTCCGTATGGTCTTGATCTGCATTCTCGCTGCCGGCATCGCTGCCGGTACGACGGGGGCCAAGGAACCACCGATGGACCGCTTCTGTGGTGGCACCGACCCAGCCACTGGGGAGCAGGATTGCTGGTGGGGCCCGGCCTGGGAACTAAATGACGCCCCCTATTACTATCTCCCCCAGATCACCGGCACCATGACGGTCGGATCCACCCTGAGCGCCGTGGCGCCCCCGAATGACCTGCGGTGGACGCTCATAACGTACCAATGGTTGCGGAACGCAACTCCTGTTGCAGGGGCCACCACTGCCACGTACAAGCTGACCGATGCCGACATCGGCCAGACGATCGGACTTGAGTCGTACGGCGAGGCACACTACCACCAGGACGCCGGAGAAACGTTTACCGCTGACTCCCCGGTCAAGGGTTACACCCTGACTCCCGGCGCTCCCCGCGTGTCAGGAACGCGGCCGGTAGGGTCGGTCCTGACAGTGGCTCCGGGAGCCTGGACCGCTGGCACCTCATTCAGATACCGGTGGCTCCGCAATGGTGCGGCCATCAGCGGTGCCACGGCAGGCTCCTATAAGCTCACGGATCCTATAAGCTCACGGATGCGGATCGCGGCCACCGAATCGCAGTCCGGATCACGGGAAGCAAGCCTTTATTCACCTCAGCAACCAAGCTGGTTCTGGGGGTAGCATCTGTCGCCCCGTCGTCCACCACATTACTCAACCGGACTTTGCCAACGCTCACCGGTGCTCCGGCCGTTGGTAGGGTCCTCAAGGCCACCCCTGGAACATGGTCGCAGCCGGGCCTGACGTACCGGTATCAGTGGCTGCGCGATCGCTCGATTCCGATTCCCGGCGCCACTGGCACCGGCTACAAGGTAACCGCCGCGGATGTTGCTTTCCGGAGCCTGACGGTGAAGGTCTACTCCGTGAAACGGGGCTGGACTTCCGGATCGGCGCTATCCAGCCCGGTTGGTAGGATCCTGCCCGCACCATAGCAGCGGCACGCCTCTTGCGACGCGACGGCCGAGCCAAGGGCGCGTCAGGACAGCCTGGCGGGCAGGGTCTTGGGCATAAACGCCGGCCGGGTGGCCTCGAAGGCGGTGATGTCGGCCTCGTGCTTGAGGGTCAGCCCGATGTCGTCCAGGCCCTCCAGCAGGCGCCAGCGGGTGTAGTCGTCGATTTCAAAGGGCGCCACGAGGTTCCCGCACTGGACGGTCTTGGAGACGAGGTCCACGGTGACCGCTGTGCCGGGGGCGTTCTCCAGCTCCTTCCAGATGAGTTCGATGTCGTCCTGGGCCAGTTCGGCGGCCAGCACGCCCTGCTTGCCGGAGTTGCCGCGGAAGATGTCCGCGAAGCGCGACGACAGCACGGTCTTGAAGCCGTAGTCCTTGAGCGCCCAGACGGCGTGTTCCCGGGATGAACCGGTGCCGAAGTCGGGGCCGGCTACCAGCACGGAGCCCGCGTTGAAGGGTTCCTGGTTCAGGATGAACGCCGGGTCCTTGCGCCATGCCGCGAAGAGGGCGTCCTCGAAGCCGGTGCGTGTGATGCGCTTGAGGTAGACGGCCGGGATGATCTGGTCCGTGTCGACGTTGCTCTGGCGCAGCGGGACGCCGATTCCGGTGTGGGTGGTGAACTTTTCCATGGCGGATCCTTCGGTGCTGTCGGGGAACTAGGCTGCGTCGGTGCGGATGGCGGCGGACGCCGGAGCGGGATCCAGGTCCGATGGCGAGCTCAGGGTGCCGCGCACCGCCGTCGCTGCCGCCACCAACGGGGAGACCAGGTGGGTGCGGCCGCCCTTGCCCTGGCGGCCCTCGAAGTTGCGGTTCGAGGTGGACGCGCAGCGCTCCCCCACCTCCAGCTGGTCCGGGTTCATGCCCAGGCACATGGAGCAGCCGGCAAAGCGCCACTCGGCCCCGAAGTCCGTGAAGACCTTGTCCAGGCCCTCAGCCTCTGCCTCGAGGCGGACGCGGGCGGAGCCGGGCACCACCAGCATCCTGATGTCGGGGTCCTTGGTGCGGCCGCGGATGATGTCCGCGGCTGCCCGGAGGTCCTCCATCCGGGAGTTGGTGCAGGAGCCCAGGAAGACCGTGTCCACCCGGATGTCCTTCATCGGGGTGCCGGCTTCCAGCCCCATGTACTGCAGCGCCCGTTCCGCCGCGGCCTTGGCGTTTTCGTCGCCGAAGTCCTCGGGCGAGGGCACCTTCGAGGAGAGGGACACGCCCTGGCCGGGGTTGGTCCCCCAGGTCACGAACGGTTCCAGGGTGCCGGCGTCGAGGTCCACCTCGACGTCGAACGTGGCGTCGTCGTCGGTGCGCAGGGTGTTCCAGTACTCGACGGCGGCGTTCCACTCGGCGCCCTGCGGCGCATGCGGGCGGCCGTCCATGTAGGCGTACGTGGTCTGGTCCGGGGCGACCAGTCCGGCGCGGGCGCCGGCTTCGATGGACATGTTGCAGATGGTCATCCGGGCTTCCATGGAGAGCGCCCGGATCGCGGAGCCGCGGTATTCCAGCACGTAGCCCTGGCCTCCGCCGGTGCCGATCTTGGCGATGACGGCCAGGATAATGTCCTTGGCCGATACGCCGGGGCGCAGGGTGCCTTCGACATTGATGGCCATGGTCCTGAACGGCTTCAGGGACAGCGTCTGGGTGGCCATAACATGTTCCACCTCGGAGGTGCCGATGCCCATCGCCAGGGCGCCGAAGGCCCCGTGCGTGGAGGTGTGCGAGTCGCCGCAGACCACGGTCATGCCGGGCTGGGTGAGGCCAAGCTGCGGGCCGACGACGTGCACGATCCCCTGTTCGGCGTCACCGAGGGAGTGCAGCCGGACGCCGAACTCCCGGCAGTTGTTGCGCAGGGTCTGGATCTGGGTCCGGCTGGTCAGGTCCGCGATTGGCTTGTCGATATCCAGCGTGGGAGTGTTGTGGTCCTCGGTGGCGATGGTGAGGTCCGGCCGGCGCAGAGGGCGCCCGGCCAGCCGGAGGCCCTCAAAGGCCTGCGGGGACGTAACCTCGTGCACCAGGTGAAGGTCGATAAAGAGGAGGTCGGGTTGGGCATTGGCCCCTTCGCCGTCGCCCTTGCGCACCACGTGCGCGTCCCAGACTTTCTCGGCCAGTGTCTTTGCCACGGCCTGCTCCCTTCACTGCGGTGTTCGTTCATGCCGGCTGATTATCTCCACTGAATCAGCACTCCCGTGGAATGCGCCAGCGCGGTGACTTGCATCTCAGATAATGAGACGGCAATATCATTACATGGACAATTCTAGTGGTGTCGGTGTCATCGATAAAGCGGCCCATGTGCTTGACGCACTTGAGGCGGGCCCCACCACCCTGGCGCAGCTTGTTGCAGCCACGGGACTGGCACGGCCCACCGTACACCGGCTGGCGCTGGCGCTGGTCCATCACCGGCTGGTCAGCCGCGACATCCAGGGCCGCTTTGTGCTCGGCAGCCGCCTCGTGGAGCTGGCCTCCGCCGCCGGCGAGGACCGCCTGATCGCCTCGGCCGGCCCCGTCCTGGTCCAACTGCGCGACGCCACCGGCGAAAGCGCCCAGATTTTCCGCCGCCAGGGCGACTGGCGTGTCTGCGTCGCCTCCGCAGAACGCCCCATCGGCCTCCGCGACACCATCCCCGTGGGCACCCAGCTGTCCATGAAGGCCGGCTCCGCCGCCCAGGTGCTGCTCGCCTGGGAGGACCATGACCGTCTCCTGGAAGGCCTTCAGGCTGCCCGCTTCACCCCCACCGTACTTGCCGGCGTCCGGCGCCGCGGCTGGGGCCAGAGCCTGGGCGAACGCGAGCCGGGCGTCGCCTCCGTGTCGGCCCCGGTGCGCGGCCCGTCCGGCCGGGTGATCGCCGCGGTGTCCATCTCCGGCCCCATCGAACGCCTGACCCGCCAGCCCGGCCGGCTGCATGCCGAGGTGGTCTGCAACGCGGCACGTGTCCTCACCGAGGCGCTGCGCAAGACCAGCGACTGACTCCGCCGCCGGCTCATCCGCTCCCGCGTGCGCACCGGAAAGCTAGGCTGGGCGGATGAACAGCTATGCGGTGTTCCTGCGCGGGATCAATGTTGGCGGCATCACCATCAGGATGGCCGAGCTCAAGGAGGCCCTCACATCGCGGCCGTTTTCCGGAGTGAAGACGCTGCTGGCCAGCGGCAATGTGGTGCTCGCCAGCGAACTGGATGCCGGGCGGGTCAAGCAGGAATTCGAGGCCTGCCTCCGGGAGGCCTTCGGCTACGACGCCTGGGTGGTCGTTTTGGCGGCGGACCGGGTGGGCGAACTGGTCGCCGCGTGTCCATACCCCGCGCACGATGCCTCCACCCACACCTACCTCACGCTCGGCTCGGACGCCGGCGTGCTGGCTGAGCTGTATGAGGCAGGCAAGGCCCTGGACGGAGCGCAGGTCACCTCGCTGGGTCCGGAGGCCTTGGCGTGGCCGGCACCCGCCGGCGGCACCTTGGACAGTCCGTTCAGCAGGCTGTCCTCAAAGCAGAAGTACAAGGCCTCAACCACCACCCGCAATCTGCGCACCATGATCAAGGTCCGCGACGCGGCAGCCCTGTTGTAGTCGCGGTGCTATTAATGGTGACTCACCAGCTGCTCGCAAATTTGTGGCTCTTCATCACGAACGCGTACGCGATGGGCTTTCCCACGGCGCTGCCCGCCACGTCGCTGTAAGCAACTGAGCCTGCAGCATCGATTCCGACGATTCCGTTGTGATCGGTTTTGTGGCCGACGACCGGAGAAAAGGCCGTCATGCCGGTGTAGCCGCCTGTACTAAGGCGAACCGGCGACTTAGAAATCTGTCCGCTGGCGGTTCTCGCATAGCGGTACAGAGAGCCGCTTTCGTTCACTATCAACGCGGATGCCGTCGTCCGGGACGGCACCAGCATCACCATTGGTTTGTTGCTCCAGCCCGAGCCGATTAACGCCGGCTCGCCCAGTCCGCCAGACGCCAGACTGGGCCAGGAAAGCAAATGGCCGCTGATTCTGTCCGCAGACACTACTGTCAGTTGGGATCCCCACACGCCGACCGCAATCCTCCTGTTATGCCAGCCACTGGCACCCAGAGTCACCGGGGCAGCAAAACCGCCTCCGCGGAGGCCCTTAAAGAGTTGAAGCCTGCCGTCCGCGCGGGTGGCCAGGACGTCCAGCGTGCCGTCCCGGTTCCAGTCGGCCACGTGGCAGGAGCGGATATCGGTGCCAAACGCGGAAGCAGCACGGATCGGTAAGGCAAATTTGCCCTCGCCCAGCGAGCGAGCCACATACAGCCAGCCATCGGGTCCAACGCTGACGAGATCGGCGGATGACCGGATAGTGGGCGCCTGCGCCGCGTCGATCTCAACGACATTTGTGCCGTTCTCGGCGAAGTACAGCCGGTTCCGACTCGTGACCACCATATCCGTGTACTGCCCCCGAATGATTTCTTTCCTGGTCCGAGTTTCGGTATCCAAAGCAGTCGCCGTCCCCCCGCAGAGATGCACAATCGAATTCGCTTGGGGGAGGTAGGCGATACTGCTGGTCCTGTATCCCGCTACCGCAGTCCGGTTGAACAACCTGTATGTGGACACCAGGTTTCCACTGGCCCTGTCCAGGCTGATGACGCCGTTATTGGTACTCACATACAAGAGGCCCCGAACAAGGAGTGGGCTGTTTATCTCGACCTCGCCGGTCAGCGCACGCTTCCAGACGAGGCGGTTTTCCCGGACGTTCCAGGCAAAGACGTGCGCCGGCTTAGTGTCATCCACGGATCCGTAGCCGCCCTTGATCCCGGTAGTTCCGAAAACAGTGTCGCCGTCGCCGGCAAGGCCAAGGACGGATTGGCCTGGAATGGGACAGTTGACCACTGTGATATCTGCATCGTTCAGGGGGTTGATTATTGCCAGTGCGCCCGTGTTTAGTCCGTACTCGGCAACGGTGCCCGCGACCACTCTGTCGGCGGCACGTGCCCAGGCAAAGGGACGGGACTGCGAATATTTCTCGCGGAGTTCGATGAGTTTGGTGACGCTCTTGGTCTGGGGATTAAGCCTAAAAAGTCGCCCGGCTCCGTACGACCCAACATAAACGGTTGTGTCGTCGTACTGGAACATACCTTCGATTTGGGCGATGCCAGTATCGGCGGCAGAACGCCAAAGTTCCCGTGAGACTAGGTCCACTGATCCGATTCCGTCGCCCAGGGAACCCCCGAAATACATGGTGGTCCCGGATAGTGACGCTGCGAGGGCCTGAACTTTGAGGGGCGTGTCAGAAAAGGCAGATTTCACGGCTTGGATGACATTTTTCCCTGCGACTGAGACCTTGGCGTAAATTTGCTGCTGACCCGAGGCACAGAGGATGTTCACGATCGGGAGTCCGTTCGAACTTTCCACACTCAAAGCGCTCGGCGCGCCGGGAACGGTGCAAACGCTCTCGGCCGCCATGGTGCTGGGGTCTATTTTCATGAGTTCGTGGGTTCCGGCTGTGTACCGCACTGCATAGACGTGACCACCGGCCGGCAACGCCGCTGAGGTGCGCATCATGGGGATCCAGGTCCACGGTGGCGACTTCCAGGCCGCGGCTGCCAGGTCGTATACCCTGAACAATTCCTTGCCGAGGGCGCCTTGGTAGTACACGAAGAGCATTCCGGAATGGGCTGCAATGTTGTAGACAAACCCTTCCGCCGCCGCACCGGGCAGCGCGATTTCCCGTAATTCGGCGGGACGGTCCGTGTGCCAGGTCACGATACGAGGGTTCAGCGCGCCCGTCCCCGCATAAACATTGCCGTTGGCGTCGATGGCTAGGCTTCGTACATACTGTGCGCCTGCATGCACTCGTGGCGTATGGACGGTCCCGCCCGTGGTCGGGTCGAAACGGGTGGCGTTGCCCGTCGGATAGTTGCCGGTCCAAATCCTGCCTTTCGAATCGACCGCCCTGGCAAAAGCAACATTGGTTGTCCCTGGCGCGGCGCTGTAAGCGTCAGTAACGCGCCCTGAAAGGCTCACGCTCTTGGCTGTCGCCGAAGCACCAAAAGCAAGAACGGCGTCGGTGGATGGCTCGTAGACTACCCGGCCCGCGCCGCCTCCGGATCCTGGGAACGGCGTTGCGGACAGCTCAAGTTGCCCGGTGGCTGCATCGATGACTTGAACCTGTCCGGAAAGGCCCCGGCAGGCGGCGGCGAGCTTCAGGACTCCGGCCCGGTTTCGGAAGAACACGGCGTTTGGATTTGGGCTGCTCTTGAAAACGTTTACGTACCGGCGCAAAACCGCAGAAGGCTCAGTTCCGACTATGGACAGTGGAACTTCGGTGCCGCCTATCGCGTCCAGGGAGTTAGCCGGAACGTTCGCTAGGGCGGTGTTGTTTCCGACATATAGTGCTGCGCCTGCCCCTACGCCGACGGCCAATGATAGAAAGCCGCGTCGCCCTACTTCTCTCACTGGATACATCTCGGCTAGCCGTCCTCGTCAAGGAACTACCGGTTGTTTCCTAGCGAAGCTATCGAGAGGGGCTTGGGAAAACCTTAGGGGATCGCCCCGCCTGCGTGCGAACCTCTGACTTCATATTCCAAATAGGAGGCGAAAAGAATCAATGAAGCTAAAGGTTCTAAGATTCGGTCCACGGCCGGATTCCACCTGGTTGGGTCCCCGTGTAGAAGTCCAGTGTTTGTGTGAGTTTCGTGTCCGAGAATGGACACAGGAGGAAATTCACGAATCATGGCACGCAGACACACCCCAGAGCAGGTCATCGCCAAAGTCCGGCAGGGCCAGAAGATGCTCAGTGACGGACGCCCGATGGTCGAGGTCATCAAGGAGCTCCAGGTCACCGAGGCGACCTGGTACCGGTGGTTGAACCAGTACGGGTCCGAGAAGAACGCCGAGGCGTCCAAACGCACGAAGGAGCTGGAGAAGGAGAACGCCCGGCTCAAGCGCCTGCTGGCGGAGAAGGAACTGGCCATCGACATCCTCAACGAGGTGGCGAAGGGAAAATTCTAAGCCCCGAACCCCGCCGCCGTGCCGTGCGCATGGCGGTGGAGAAATTCGGGGCATCCGAACGCTTCGCCTGCGCAGTGCTGGGCCAGAACCGGTCCGCGTTCCGGAAGAAGAAACCCGACATGGGCTTCGAGGAAGCGCAGCTGCGCAAGCAGTTGCGCGCCACCGCCAGCAAGCACCCCGCATGGGGTTGGCGGAAGGCCCGCTGGCACCTGCTGGCCCAGCCGGAGTGGGACGGCATAGCGCTGAACAGGAAGCGTGTGCGCCGGCTCTGGCGCGACGAAGGCCTGGTCTGTAAACCCAAGGCGCGGAAGAAGCGCCGCACCGGGCCCGGCGCCGGGGAACAGAAACGACTCTCGGCTGAGTACCCGATGCATGTGGTCAGCTTCGACTTCCAGTCCGATGTGACCTCCTGCGGGCGGCACATCCGGTTCTTCAACGTCATCGACGAATACACCCGCACCGCGCTGGCGATCATCCCGCGCCGGTCGTTCAAGGCCGCCGACGTGGTCGCGGTGCTGGAGAACATCATCGCCGAAACCGGCACCGCCCCGGCCTACGTCAGATGTGACAACGGGCCGGAATTCACCGCCGCGGCACTGGTCGATTGGTGCAACACCGCCGGCGTGGACACGGCGTTCATCGACCCGGGATCACCCTGGCAGAACGGCTTCATCGAATCCTTCAACGCCCAATTCAGAAGGGAACAACTCTCCGGAGAAATCATGGACACCATGGCCGAAGCGAAGTATTTGGCCGAGGAATGGAAAGCTATCTACAATCATGAACGGCCCCACGGATCCCTGGACGGCATGACGCCGAAACGCTACTGGGAAAACTGGACGCTAGAAAACCAATTAGCTATCGCATAGACGCTGGACTGCTAACGGGGGCCCAACCACACCGACTCCCCAAATCACGCGATGGCGAGACGTAAGAGCCGAAGCCGGCGTGGCGGGAAGACCCGACTGCCGCGCAGCTTGCCGGGACAGTCCGGACTGAATATTCAATGCTTTGCGCGTCCGTTCGCTCTACAACGGGATGGATTTTATTCGGTCTCATTCACCCACTGGGGCTTCGTTTCTGTCCGACGAGGTGGTTGGTATGGGTATAGCTCTCTGAAGTGACCCCACCTTTGGGGCTTTTAGTCGCTTGAATTGGCCCCACCCTCGACCCGCCCGTAGCGTTCCCTTTGTCGTTCAAGACTAAGAGAACGGAACGGGTTTGAAAGAGAGAACGAGAGCCGAATAATTCGACCGTATCCGCCGCGATGCAAGTAAAAGATATGTCTGTCCGAGAGCTGGCCCGGGTCCCCGGTGTGCATCGGCGCACGGTGCGTGCCGCGCTGGCCGGCTCGACGCCGCCGCCGCGCAAGCAGCGCCATACCGCCCGGCCGTTCTGGCAGCGGCTGGTGGACGAGCTCGGGGTCACCGTGACGGAATCCAACGTCACCCACGCGGTGGCGAAGATCCGGCGCGAGCTGATTGGCACCGCGGTCGATGTCGCGGTCCCGCGGACCCATGCCCCCTGCGCGGAAGCTGAAGTCGATTTCGGTGAGTTCCAGGCCCTGATCGGCGGGATCATGGTCAAGCTGTTCATGTTCGTGCTGCGCCTGTCGCATTCTGGCCGGGCCGTGCACGTGGCGTATGTCAATCAGGCCCAGGAATCCTTCCCGGACGGGCACAACGTGGCCTTCGAACGCCTCGGCGGAGTCCCGTCGAAAATGATCCGTTACGACAACCTGACGCCGGCGGTGATCCGGGTGGCGCTGGGGCGGGAGCGGGTGGAGAACCCGCGGTTCATCGCCATGAGGTCCCACTACGGTTTCGACACGTTCTTCTGCATACCGGGCATTGAAGGGGCCCACGAGAAGGGCGGGGTGGAGGGCGAGGTCGGCCGGTTCCGGCGCCGCTGGCTCACCCCCGTGCCCGATTTCGCGACCCTGGCGGATCTGAACGGGTTCATGGCTGCCTGCGAGGACACGGACGACTTTCGGGTGATCTCTGCCCGCCCGGTCATGTCGGCGCCGCGGCCGCCGCCGAGACCCCGGAGCTGGTGCCGCTGCCTGCGGATGTTTTCGAGGCCGGCCCCACCGTCTCGGTCAAGGCCAACCACAAAGCCGAGGTCTGTGTGCGCCAGTGCTATTACGCCGTGCCGGTCACCTAAGCCGGCGGCGTGTCAGTGTGCGGATCGGGGCGGCACTCATCGAGGTCTTCGCCGACGGCAAGCGCATCGCAGCCCATGTGCGCGCCGTGCACAAGTGCGCCTATGCGCTCGAACTCGTCAAGTACGCGGATATCCGCATAGTCGACAGAGTGGGCTACGCCGAGCTCGATACCCACGGATCGGAGCTGCTCTTCCAGATCATCACCGCCCGGGAAGAAAGGGCATCCATCGTCTGCGCCTCCAACGCCAACTTCAATAGAGTGGGGCCAGACCTTCACCGGCCCCCGCCTCGCGGTGGCCATCGTGGAGAGGCTGACGTTCCGCGGCCATGTCATCAACACTGGAACCATTCCTACCGCCTCAAGACCACCCGCCAAGCACAGAAACGATTCCCCCGACGCGGCGGCCAAGCCGGAAACCCTACCAGGGGCGGGGCCAAAACAAGCGACGAACCCGGGCCAAATCAACTTGCTACTCCCACGTCAAACGCGCCGCTACGCAGAGGTTTTCATCTGAGGCATCGTATCCGGCTCCGCCGAGGTTTTCTATGAGTCAGCGCGGTTAAACATTTCCATTTGCCGTGGGGTAACATCGGCTCGTCAGCTATTGCCTTTCCTGGGGAATCAATGCCTAGCGTTATGCCTATGTCCGGTGCCCGTCCGGTTGGGATGGCGCTAAGCGTCACGGCCCCGAAAGAGTCCGCCGACACCCGTCGTGTGACCGATCCCTGGGCTACGGAAAGTACACGCCGGTGCTGTCATTGGCGCACTTAGTGCCCAACGATTCCAGTGGAGTCCGGAAGACGACCTGGCAGCCAGTACTCATCACGCCGGACAACAACGAACGGCTCGAACCAGCACATGCGGGCACCGTGACCCTAATTGGCACCGACGAATAGCAGAGGGTCAAATAGGTGGACCGCCTCGTGAATAACCATGAGCCCTTCGACACCTCAACGCCGTTGACACCCATGGAGACGGCGAGGCGCGTGAGCGGACTGTTGGTGCCGTCGCGCAGCTACTAGGTACCGGAAAACGAATCAACATCTAGTAGGAAGGCAATTCAGGGCGGCCCGGTACAATAACGGGTCGTTTTCACCGCTGGACGAGCACTCGCGATCCGCGAAGTAGCGCAGCAACCTTAGGCGAGTGATTATGGCAAGTATTTATATTTATGGCAGCTGCGTCTCGCGTGACGCGTTCGAATATTTAGACACAGCGGGCAACGAGTTACTTGGGTACACCGCACGACAGTCACTGATCAGCGCCGTCAACGAACCCTATGCAGCTGATGCAGCTAGTGGAAAGCTCTCGAGCCCTTTTCAGATCAGAAACCTTCAAGGTGATTTCGATGGAGACCTGTTCCAGACGCTAATTGATATGGCTGATCGTGCCGATTTCGTTTTCTGGGATCTCACAGATGAGCGACTAGGAGTTATCGAGGTTGGCGACGCCACTTACGTTACACGCTCGACTGAGCTGGTTCAGAGCGCAATACTTGGCGATCAGGCAGATCGCGACTGGATCCGGTTTGGTAGCGACCGACATTTGGCGCTCTGGAGGAGAGCTGTGATCCGGTTCGCTGACTTTGTCAAAGCAAACAATCTCGAGTCGAAAGTTGTTCTGTTCAACATACCTTGGTCCATGCATGACGAAGAAGGCGAGGCCCTAGGCAGGTACTGGGCGATGTTACCGGATGAAGCAAACAACCTGTTCGCTCGTTACATCGCCGTCATACGCGAGCATCTCGACGTGTTTTGCCTTGATCTTCCCTGGCAATCGACGGTATCGAATCGCCAGCACAAATGGTCGTTGGCGCCCTACCATTACATGGATACGGTATACGACGGTATTGTCAACCGCCTTGCGGAACATCCGAACCAGGTCGCTACGCAACCTAACCGTCAGAGAGCTGACAGTGACGGCCCTGAGTTCGCGTCCGGCAGCGAGACGTGGGATGACGCAGTCGATGCGCCACTCCGCGTGGCGGTTTATCCGGGCGCCGGTTCTTTTGGCATCCAATTCGAAGCTCAGAGCCGCCTCCCGCAAGGTCGCCATTTATTGATTTCTTTGGAGCTCCACGGTGCAACCGATATGGATCTCTCTGAATGCCGCATTTCCAAGTCCGGGCATGAGAGTATCGGTTACTTCCGCTATGTGGAAGTCGATGCCGGCCAGCGTACTTACTTCGCGTCTTTCGGCCTCCCAGCAGGCGTCACCTGCACTTCTATTTCCGTTGTGGGCTGGCATGTCGCCAGCGGCGGCGTCTCCCTGCGCGGTCTCACTGCATTCGCCGCGCAGGGAGCCGCCGCGCGCAATCACGGAGATCAAATCACAGACGATGGAGATCAAGCACCGGAAGACGGTCACATACTCCCACGAGCTTGGGGAGACACTGACTCGAGGGCTCTCATTCTCACGACGCGCTTCAGTCTTTTCCTGCCTCAGAATGCCGCGTGGTATGCCTCCAATGGGTCTAGATTCCCCAGCGCCGACGACTACGCGGCCTATCTGTATAGCCCAGGACGCCTCGACCCGAGGATGGAGATATTCATTGGCATGTCCCTCCCAGCGATTGCGCTGATTGCAGAACGTCATCTGGTTCTACATCGAGTTCAGTATTCTCGATCCCTGCCGGGTAAGTACCTGGAACAACTTCAAAGAGCCGCGGAGCAGTATCCTTTCATGCAATTGGAACTTGTCGACGAAGAGGGAAATCCTGGCAGACCAGAAATGATCAGAGAGTTCATCTCCCGAGCAGCCCAAAGCTCCAACATGGTCTTCGGTGATGCACGCTTAGACGATGACGATGTATTGTCATGCGACTTCTTCGATCTCTGCTCACGCTATCTCACTCGCGATCACGTAGGTTACGCAATTTCTTTGGCTAAGGGACTTACTGGACTATTTGAGGACGGGAAAGTTACCTCTCTGCGACGTGTTGTCCATCCTAAGATCGCTATCGGCCTCATGACGGTTGGCTATTTTGACGCCCGGACAGAAACGATTCAGCAGACATTTATTGGTTCTCACCCGACCGTGGATGAGCGGATGCCTGTAATCCTAGATTCGACAGCACCCAGCTATTTATGGATGAGGCATCTTGAGCAGGATTCGGTTCTTCAATTGGATCCGCGCCAGGCGCGAAAGATAGTCGAGCATTCTCTAAGTCGCTACGAGCCTCAGACCGCTGACGGGTCAGTAGTAGGCGCATTTCCGACCGTGCCATTTGATGGGCTCCAGCCAAATTAGTTGTGCCTGGGTAGCGAACTTCGGTGCTGGTGAGATGTTCGCAGAGCTCGGCGATGGTCTTTTGTCGCGCTGGCTGTGGGCAACGGGTCGAAGCGGATGGTCTAGTAGTCCGGAAGGGTGGGGTAAATGTCGCCGCTGGAGGCCAGTGCGGATCGGACGAGGCCGTGTGCTTCCTTGGCGGCTCGTTTGTAGCCGGTGTTCGTGCCAACAGGGCCACCCGTATCGCGTACGCCATGGTCCGGGGGACCAGGCCGCCTAAAACCCCGCCCGATGGGCGTGACCACCCGCCGGCTTTCCCGGGGCAGTGGCTGTAACCGGCCGCCGGCACAAGGAGCGGTCAACGTGGAGTGCCCGCAGCGCAGCGAGGACGAAAGACGTTGACAGCGACAAGCCGGGGCGCACTATGTGGGCCCTTCGCATTTAGGCATGGTTTGTTGGTTTCGCCCGGTAGGGGCGGTGGCCGCCGGCGGCGAGCAGGCATCTGAGCCGGTAGTTGGTGAAGTTGCGGAAGCCTCTGGCGATTCTGCGGGTGGTTTCGATGACGCCGTTGATCGCTTCGGTGGGTCCGTTGGAGGCGCCGTTGGTGTCGAAGTAGGCCAGGATAGCCGACTTCCATTGTTTGAGGGTCCGGCCGAGCCGGGCGACTTCCGGGATGGGGCAGGTCGGGAACGACGCGATTACCTCGGTCACGAGTGCCCGGCCGTGTTCCGGGCGGGCGTGGTAGATGTTGCGGAGCTTCTGGGGTAGCACTGCCAGGCGAGGGTGACTTCGTGGTCCGGGTCCCCGGCGGTGAGTTTCGCGTCGAGCCGGGATGCCTGTTTCTCGGTGAGGTGTTCGGCGCCGATCTGCAGGGTCCGGCGGATTCCGTAGAGCGGATCTCCCTTGCGGCCGCGGTGTCCCAGGGTGTCCTGCTGGACCCGGCGGCGGACTTCGTCGACCATGGCCGATCCCAGTTTCACGATGTGGAAGGCATCCAGGACGGTGATGGCTTCGGGCAGTTCGTCGCGGATCGCGTTCGCGTAGCCGCGGAATGGATCCAGCGCCGCTGTCTTGATGCCGGCGGTGAATCCGGTGCCGCGGTCTTTGAGCCAGTCGGCGTAGGCCTTTCCGGAGCGTCCCGGAACGAGGTCCAGCAGCCGGGCGTGGACCACGCCGTGCGCGTCGCGGGTGTGGTCCACGATCCCGGTGACCATGCCGGTGCCGGGCGGCCCGGTGTGGGCCCAAACGTGCTCGTCGACGCCGAGCGCGTCCACCCCCTTCAACCGGCCTGTGTCGGCGATCCGCCGCGCGGCCTCTCCCCGGATTCCGTCCCAGACGGTGTGCCAGGAGACGCCGAGCTGGTGGGCCAGGGCCGAGACCGAGGTGTCGAAACGCTGGAGCGCATCTGTTGCCCAGTTCACGGCACGGGCGGTCAGTTTCGCCCGTGGCCCGGCCAGCGGGTGTTCCTCGGTGAACGTTGTCCTGGGGCAGCCCGGGTCCGGGCAGCGCCAGACACGCTTGGCCCACAGCAGCCGCACCGGCGTGCCGAAACAGGGAATGTCGTGGAGCCGGACCTGGCGGCGTCCGTGCCCGACCGCGACGACGCCGCAGTCGGGGCAGCCTGTGACGTCCTCCCCGGTTTCGACGCCCAGAACCAGGCCGGCCGCGGTTGCCGTGACGGAGCTGACGCGGACGCCTTCGACACCGAGCAGCGTGTCCGCGCGCGTGCACCAGCGGCCATCGGAACAAGACATTGAGGTGTGTCAAGGATGTGAGACAGCCGGTTGGTTTCTTTTGGGTTAGGCGGCCGCGGGTAGCGGCTGGTTTTTGGTCTTGAAGTTGGCCATTGCTGTGGCCGGCGGCAGCCCCTCGTTGTTGCTGTGGGGCCGCCAGCGGTTGTAGAAGACCTCGATGTAGCGCATGGTTCCCTGGCGAGCGTCCTGCCGGGTGGCGAAGCTGTGGTGGTGGTAGAACTCGTTCTTCAGGAATGAGAACGCCGACTCGGCGACGGCATTGTCCCAGCACACGCCGGTGGCCCCCATTGACTGTCGGACAGCGTTGCCGGTGCACCAGGCGCCCATTTCCCGGGAGGTGTATTGGGTGCCGCGGTCGCTATGGAAAATCGCGTCCGGGGCCAGGTGTCCCCGGTCCCGGGCCATCGCCAGCGCGCCCGTGACGAGGGAGGCGCGCATGTGGTCGGCCATCGCCCATCCAACGACCATGCGGGTGCACAGGTCGATGACGGTGGCCAGATACAGCCAGCCCTCCCCGGTGCGCAGGTACGTGATGTCACCGACGAGCTTCGTTCCGGGGGTATCTGAGGTGAAGTCCCGGCCGATGAGATCGGCAAAGACCTTGTCCGGGTCCGAGGGGATGGTCGTGCGTTTGAAGGCGCGCATCCGCTTGGCCGCCCAGCCGTTCTCGGCCATGATGGCAGCGACCGTCCCCACGGAAATCTCCACACCCGTGGCGGCGAGTTTGGTGTGGACCATGCGGTGTCCGAAAATCCCGTCGGAGGAATCGAACATCACCTTGACCAGTCCGGTCAGCTCCCGGTGCCGGGCAGCGGTCGGTGATTCTTCGTGGTCCAGCCAGCGGTAATAGGAGGCCCGCGGAATGCCCAGCCGGGCGCACATCCAGGTGACAGGGAATTCGGCGTTCTTCCCCTGAACAAGCCGGTAGAGGTCCTCTACCGTTGTTCTTTGGCGAAGAACGCCGAAACTTTTTTCAGGTTATGCCGACATCGGCATAACCTGAATTATCCTGATGTCCGGAATATGCCGATGTCTGCCTGAACCCGCAGCTCAGGGCCGGGTGGGTGCCGGAATGTTCGGCATAATCCGGCGGCTATTTGATACTTGTCCTCCCGTCTTCTCTCGGAAGGACAAGGATCATGAGCGATCCTGCCAAAGTACGTGTCCGCGGCCCGCTGGTCTCACTGTTTCCAGGGTTCCGCGTCAGGCTTGCCGCGCTGGGCTATTCGCCAGGGACCGCAGCCCAGCAGCTGCAGATACTCGCCGACTTGTCCGGGTGGCTGCACGCTCGGGGCCTTGAGATTCACGATCTATCTCCGGAAGCGATCGAGGAGTTCTTCCGGCATCGCCGCCAGAGCCACAGAAACTTGATCACGGCCCGCTCGCTGGACAGGTTCATCGAATTCCTCTCCGATTCAGACATTGAGCGGGCGGCAGTAGCGCCGGCCGTCCTGCCTGGCTGGGAGCAGACGCTGGTTCGGTTCGAGCAATATCTCTCCCGCGAACGGGCGCTGGCGCCGACGACAGTCGAGAATTAGAAACAACGCGAATACCTGCACGGGGTACTGCTCGCCGAACACGAATCCCGGCTCGAATCACGACGCCAGCGGCTGTTGAAATCCGCGAGGCTGCCGGCCCTGAAAACACTCACGGGATTCGACTACACCAGCGTCAGGTTCCCCGAGGACTACGGCCGCGAGGCCCTGGCTTCCCTGGACTTCATCAACCACGCCCAGGACCTGGTCCTCTACGGCGACGTAGGCACCGGTAAAACCCACCTGGCGACCGCGCTGGCGGCAGCGGCCTGCAACCAAGGGATCCAGGCACGGTTCTTCACCACTTCGTCCCTGGTCATGATGCTGCGCCGCGCCAAGGACGAGGACCGCCTGGACAAGGAACTGGCCTCCCTGGCCAAAAACCAGCTCCTCATAATCGACGAATTTGGATATTTGCCGATCGACACCGAAGGAGCCAGGCTCTTGTTCCAGGTCATCGCCGACGGCTACGAGAAACGCAGCCTCATCATCACCACCAACCTCGAGTTCTCCCGCTGGGGAACGGTGTTCGGGGACGACAACATGGCCGCCGCTGTCATCGACCGCTTGGTCCACCACGGACGCCTCCTGCAATTCCGCGGAGAGTCCTACCGAGTCAAGAACGCCCTCATGAAATAGCCAACTGCTGAAATGGACTAAAAACGTGCCGCGGTGGCCTAATCCTTAGCGCCGAAATGGCCTACTTAAAAGTTGACGAAACACAGGTGTCCTGGCCGCCGGCGGCACGCTGACCGAGGCGGCCTAGCTGCTGCGCCATACCAGCCCCGCGTCCACCGTCATTTACGCCAGGGTCGATCTGGCCGCCCTGAGAACCCTGGCCAGACCATGGCCGCGTGCCGAAAGAGGCACCCCCGGATCAGTCACCGTTCCCGGGCGAGTCCAATGACCACGGTTCTGGCCGGCTATGAGCAGGAGTATCTGCGGTTGCGCCGGCAGATGGGCGCCACCCTGCACGCGCACGAGGGGCTGATCACCAATTTCCTGCTCAGCCTCGAAACCGCCGGCCAAGGAGCAATCACGGTTGAAACAGCCGAAGCCTGGGCGGTCCTGCCGATGGGTGCCTCGCCCCGCTGGCGGGCCTACCGCCTGGCCGTGGTCCGCGGCTTTGCCGGCTATGTTCACGCACAGAATCCCGCACTGGCCCCGATCATCCCGGCCGGGCTGATACCTTCGAAGGTCGTTCATGCGATTCCGTACATCTACACGCCACGGCAAACCGTTGAGCTGATGGACGCCGCACTCAGTCTGGGCCCGCCAGCCCGAGGGCTGACGGTGTCCACGGTGATCGGGCTGATGGCCGCCACCGGCATGCGGATCGGGGAAGCCCTTGCCCTGAACCTGGAAGATGTCGACCTGGGCGCCGGCGTGATCACAGTGACCGGCAAATACGGGAAGGAACGTCTGGTCCCGCTGCACCCGAGCACGACCGGTGCACTGGGCTGCTATCTAAGCGCGAGCCGGGACCTGGTCACGGCCCGCGACCCGGACGCGTTCTTCCTCACCTATATCGGTACCCGCCCTCACACCGGAAACCTGCAGACAGCATTCCGGTCCCTGGCCACGACCCTTGGCCTGACGCCCCGACCCGGGGCCGGGGCCGGGGCACCGCGCCTGCACGATTTCCGTCACACCTTCGCCACCGAATCTCTTACCGAGGCCTACCGTGACGGCGCTGACGCCGACGCCCGGATCGCTGTTCTGGCGACCTATCTCGGCCACGTCAGCCCGGCCAGCACCTACTGGTATCTGAGCTCCACCCCCGAACTGCTCGCCCTGGTAACCGAAAGAGTCCAGACCGCACAAACCCACGGAAAGCTCCTGTCATGAGCCAGCTCGCCCCCACCCTGCAATCCTTTTTCACCGCCTACCTGAGCGGCCAGCGAGGCGCCAGCGCCCATACGGTCGCGGCCTACCGGGACACCTGGCGGCTGCTGCTGGCCTACCTCGGATATCACCGGCACCGCCGCCCGGCCGCCGCCGATTTCACCGACCTCGACGCTGAGACGGTCACCGGATTCCTGATCTATCTGGAAACAGGCAGGGGCAACAGTGCCGCGACCAGAAACGCCCGGCTCGCGGCCATCCACGCGTTCTTCGGCTACGCCGCGTACCTCCATCCCGAGCATGCGGACCTAATCAGGCGGGTGCTGGCTATCCGGGCCAAGAACGCACCCAAAGCACAGACCAGTCAGCTACCTCACGGACGCCGAGGTCAACGCCCTGCTCGCGGCCCCGCCCGAAGCCCGCTGGGTCGGCAGACGCCACCGGCTGATTATCCTGACATTGGTCACCACCGGCCTGCGGATCTCAGAACTCACGCACCTGACCTGGGCCGATCTCCAGCTGACCCGCCCGGCGCACGTTGCCTCCCACGGCAAGGGCCGCAAAGAGCGGATCACACCGCTGGACGCCGCCACGACCCTGGCCCTGCAGGCCTGGTATGAGGACAACCTGTCACCGGCTCCCCCGTCCGCGGTCTTCACCGCCCAAGGCAGCAGCCGGCCGATGACAACCGACGCGGTCGCCCAACGGCTCCGCGTCCATACGACCGCAGCGGCCACCACCTGCCCGACGCTGGCGACAAAAACCGTCACCCCGCACGTTCTCAGGCACACCAACGCCATGCGGATGCTCGCCGCGGGCATCGACACCGCGAGCATTTCTCTCTGGCTGGGCCACGAATCCATTGAATCGACCCAGGCATACCTTCACGCCGACCTAGGTGTATTAACCACGGACGTTAGTGACACGCGGCGTGGATAGGTGACAAAAAGAAGACCTCCGGGTGGAGTGGGGCTTGTCTAGAGTCCAGTTCCACAAACGGAGGTCTTCATGTCCCACCCTAATGCTTTTCTCGCGCCCAAGGGGCGGCTGCAGTTGGCCCGATGCGTCGTCGATGACGGGTGGCCGTTGCGGCGGGCCGCGGAGCGGTTCCAGGTGTCCGTGCCGACAGCGGCGCGCTGGGCAGAGCGTTACCGCGAACACGGCGAGGACGGGATGGAGGACCGCTCCAGCCGCGCTCTGAGGTCTCCCTCGCGGACCCCGCAACGGCGGGAGCGGCGGATCATCGCCCTGCGCGTGAACCGCCGGTGGGGGCCCGCCCGGATCGGGTATCTGCTGGGCCTCCAGCCATCCACCGTGCACAAGGTCCGTTCCCGGTTCGGGCTGGCCAAACTCTCCTGGCTGGACCGCGCCACGGGCCGGGTGATCCGCCGCTACGAGCACGAGAAGCCCGGGGACATGATCCACGTCGACATCAAGAAACTTGGACGCATCCCCGACGGCGGCGGGCACCGCGTCATGGACCGGGCAGCAGGCAAGAGGAACAAGACAGGGACCGCGGCGAACCGGCGCCCCGGCTACGCCTACCTGCACAACGCCGTGGACGACCACTCCCGCTTCGCGTACACCGAGATCCTCGAAGACGAGAAGAAAGAGACAGCCGCCGGCTTCTGGGAACGCGCCAACGAGGCCTTCAACACCGCCGGCATCACCGTGAAGCGCGTAGTGACAGACAACGGCTCCTGCTACCGCTCACACGCCTTCAAAGACGCCCTGAGCCCGGACATCACACACAAACGAACACGGCCCTACCGGCCCCAGACCAACGGCAAGGTCGAGCGCTTCAACCGCACCATGCTCGAGGAATGGGCCTACGCCCGCCCCTACACCTCAGAGACCGAGCGCGTTGCCGCTTTCCCGGCCTGGCTCCATGACTACAATCATCACCGAGGCCACACCTCACTCAAAGGTCAGCCACCAGCAAGCCGCGTCACTAACCTCCGTGGTTAATACACCTAGGCATCAAACAACGGGCGCTGGACCGGACCGCACCGCCGGACACCACGCCCGGATCTGCTGGAATTCCTGGAAAACCTCTGAGTGATTATGCCGAACATTCCGGCACCCACCCGGCTCTGAGCTGCGGGTTCAGGCAGACATCGGCATAATCCGGACATCAGGATAATTCAGGAAATCATTCTCCCTTTCCAGCTCCCGCAGCCGTGCCTCCAACGCCTTGTATTTCGCGGGATCCACCGGGTCATCAGGCTTGCCGCCGGACCCGGCCTCTCCTTCCCGATGCAGCTGGACCCACCGCTTCAGCGCGGTCACGGAGATCCCCAGCTCGGGGGCAACTGAGGCGGGCGAACGGCCAGAGGAAATGACGAGATTCACGGCATCAGCCTTGAACTCATCGGAATAAGTGGGACGGAAAGACATGGGCACAATCCTTTCAAACTGTGTCTCACATCAGTAGTACACCTCACATAGAGTTATTCATGTCAGGGTCTCTTTTGGATATTGGTTGCTTGGTCGCTACCAATTCAAAGAGGCCCTGACCTCTTTTCCCGCCGCACCACGCCGCACAGGCAGCGGCCCTACCCCGCGGCGCCAGCCTCAGACCGCCCTAACCACGCTCATCTGCGAAGGGCCACTATGTGGCCAGCCGGGAAAGCGCCGTTCCGGACCCGAAGGAGGTGCACGGCAGGCCTTCACAACCAGGGCCAGCGGTGAGACGCTGGAACCGACGAAGTGCCGGACCAGAAGCCGCTTCCGCTAAGGCGGACGGTCACGCGTTACGCCGCAACTAGCTTGGCGCCAGGCCCTTCGCCCCGGCTGCAGCCCGAACGACGCCCGATGACCCGGTGCATAACCGAGGTCGGATAAGTCAGGGTGGGCGCTGACCGGAACCGTGCCGGTCCAGCAAGCAAACCGTCAGCCGCCACATCCACTTACAAGCGCCCGGCCTCTCCCGAGGCGCGAACCGCCGTGCCCGGACAAGGGCTTGACACGACCTATAGCCAGCTAGTTTCGCGGCATTACCCACGTTAACGGCGCCGCATCTCGTCCCCCTCCGTTAGGACCCGATCTTCGGAGCTCAGCGAAGACGCCACTTCGCTCTAGCTCTACAATCGGTTTGCCTATGCCGTCCTCCTCGGTGTACGGCCTCCCGGATAGATAATCCCAAACTCCGAACCTTGTGGCATGGAGGATGTCCTCGAAGTAAGTGTCGGTAGGAACGTTAGTCCACGAAGCAACCCATTCAACATCCGCGTCAAGCTCCGATGATGAAGACACATTGATGCCATTCTCTTCTAATCGCTTCACATCATAATGGGCCGCCATCTTCGTATGGACGACGGATGGACGCCAGGATTGGCGAAGTATCGACTCAACAGTCTCCGCATCTAGCGCAGTGACGACTACTGCGTAGCCCGACAGCCGAGGAGCGGTGACGGGAACGCCGGCGGTGCGCATCAGAATCGTCAGCGAGTAGCCGGCCAGATGTGACCGAGTGATAGTTCGCAACTGACGCCAAACTTCCTCAATACGTCCGCCTTCGTCGGTCATCCATGTCCCTAGAAGTTCAGTCCACCGCTCTTCTGAGTCACTCGCCTCGATACCCTGGAGCTGTTCCGTAATTCCTCTACCCCTGCCGCTCAGCACAACAGAACCACTGGCAGCAATTTCTACAACGCGCCTGGAAAACATCGTCGGTGAATCATTGGCAGAATTGACATTTATGTTTACGGGATGTGCTTTGTAGACTTCCAATACTTCGTTGTACGGCACCCCCTCACGCACAAAGCCTGACAACTCTGGGGGAAAACGATACGGAGAATTAGGGACATTTACCTGGCGGTCGTAAATGGTAAGGCCTTGGCTCTTTGCGACGTCAAGCATCTTGTGAAGCTCGATCGATCGATCCTTGAACCTATCCCCGTAATATGTGCCGGCATAACTAACAGAATGACTATAAGTCCTGCCTGTCGGCATCGGATTATGAATTGCGGGCTCGGCATAGAAAGGCAACGAAGAAACTGTGAGTGCCGTAGATTCATCGCTTTGGAGATACTTGCCAACCATATCCGCGTCCGTTGTGAATATGTGATCCATCATCGCGGCTGTTCGCTCAAAGGCAAGGAAATGAACCGGATCTTCCTTATTCCAGAAAATTACAGGTATTTTCCTCGCTTTAGCTACTTCGATAATCCTGCGCAGATCATCATTTTGATCGGGGTAGTAAGCTACGCCCCTGTGCCACTCATGATCAGGCCCTTCCCAGGCTGACTCAACAAAAATCGCGTCTAGGTCCAGCGTGGCAACCTGCACATATCCGCCGGCCCTGGACAGGGGCACGAGTTCGAATGAGTAAGAGATCGTTCGGGCCGTAAACTGATCCGAAATGACTCCGACCTTCAAGGTCGAGAGTTCACGCTGCACCAACGGAACTATTGCGTTACTATACTTCTGAATCGCCTCTTGAAGGCAATGCGTCGGGCAAGTTCCCGAGCGGAACACCGCATCAGCTTCTTTGCGGCACACAAGAGAGAGGCTTTCATCTCCGCGCTGGTCCTGTCCTGTTGATTCGTCTACAAGGAACGGAATACCCAGACGGCGTGCCGCCAATAGCGCGGGGAGCGCGACCCAAAATTCCCCTTCGGACGCGATGGCGGCAGGCCGAAATGTACGTGCCTCGCGCACTATTGCATCCGCAGCAGCCATGACGAGTTTGTCCAAGCGCAGCTGGTCGGAGTGACGCAGTGAGTGGCGTATCGCTGGAAGTCCGTCAACCTCGAAGTCACTCCGGCTGGGTTTCTGACTGTCGAAGCGCGGGTCAATCGCACCTGAGGCCACTACAACTAGACGGAGCAGGCCTCCATCAATTTCTCCTCGACAGGCTGCTGATAGCCGACGGGTAGACGCCTTGGTTTCATGACCGTCGACAGCAAATAATACGGCGTTAGGGCGCGCGAGGTATGCCGCCCCGGAGCTTCGTTCGGTAATTTTGGGAAGGTCGGCCTTCAGCGCTTCGACCCCGTCCGTCCATTTTGACTCAAACATCAAGGGCAGCGGAAGCTCTTTAGCGAGATTGGGATGAGCCGTAACCAACTCGTTTACGCGATTGGAATCACCGTCGCGGCGCAGTACCTTCACCAGCCGCGCCAGAGCGGCCGCGGTGTTGTTGGAGGCAAAAAGCACTTCCTGCCGTTCCGCCGAAATATTAGCAGCGGGCATGTCTGAATAGGCGCTCTCTCTGGCGAACAACAGTCCTAGCCACTCACACCCGGTTTTCACGACGTCAAACTCGCGGGCCTGCTCGGCTGCAGCTTGGGAGAGTCCGCTATACACCGTGGCGTCTTCATTTACGCGAATAACATACTCGGCAGCGGCATTTGTGTCTGCATGAACCCAATCCGGACCAAATATCTCTTGAGCCCCCTCTCGCTGCCAGACTACTGGAATGGCGCCGGAAGCCATTCCTTCTACTGGTGCGAGGTGAAACGTTTCGCGATAGCTCGGCGAGAGCACCCAACCGATGTTTTGGAACCATCGAGCCATGTCCGGTCCGAACTCCTCGAACGCTACCCGGCGGCGAAGCTTGGGGTTAACGGCCAAACGCTCGTAGAAAGCCTCATAGGCCTCGCGAATGTCCTCCTGCTGCCACATCCAACCGTATTCCCACGGTCCCCTTCCACGGATGTGTAAGGTGTAACGACCATCCGAATCTAGCAATCGTTCCAGCAAATCCAATGCGCGGTCCGGCCTCTTAAGGATGGGGACGATTCCTGCAATGCCTAGGTGGAACCGTCCATCAGGGGACTTTGGCCGGGCTAAGTCCAAGGTGTCAACAACGTTCGGCATGACCGCGGTCTTTTCCCGCGGCCAGCCCAGTTCCTCGATCACCTTTTCTCGGTAGAACTCAGAAACAAACACAACCCTGTCAACGTTGGCGAGGTTCATGTCTTGGATCCAAGGCGACCACAGTTCATATCCGTGGAAGCGCACAATGAGAATTTGGCCTTGCTTCTTTTCCCACGAGTACCAAACAGCGTTATGCGAAGCAAATTCGCATAAGATCACTTCTGCCCAATCAAGAAGCGTCCGGCTTAGCGACTCATCTTGCGCAGTCTGAGTGGCCCAGTGGTCGGCCCGGAGCTCAACGTCTTCGCGCTGGGAAATAACGCCCAGCAGTTCACCCGCGAATTTGAAGTCGTGTCCAGCTACAAGGATCCGACGTTTGGTGCCGCGCCGAGGGAGGGACAAATAATCCGCAACCGATCGATCCAAGTATTCCTTAAACAACAAACTCAATTGTCCGTCCGGTCTGATGGGGCTGGGCGAGTTTGTGCCAGCCATGCCAAGACCAGGGAGCACTACGGTCTTCGAGGTCGCCGAAGGGATTCGTGCTTCAAACATGGCTCGGGTATCGTGATCGACGAAGACCATGCGACTAACCGTCGTCGCCAATTGCTCGAAAAGTTGCTTCCGTTCATTGAAGTCTTCAAGGCCCTCAATCCTGATAATGGGCCACAGTCGTTCACGAATGTAATCATTTGAGAAGCCGTACACGACGGTCTCGAGATCGTCGCTGAGCACGACTGAGCAGTCTAAAGATCTGGCTGCAACGCCCACGTGCCAGGCAGCGAACCTAGGCAGGAGCCGGCCGCCAGCCACTTGGTGTTCGGCGCTGGGTGGCTCAATGGTCGTCACAAATGGGCTACGCGTTGCCAACTCCGTCCCGAATACGGATAGTGCGTCTTGGCACATAAGGACGATGTGGACTTCCGTCGAGGCTAGTGAACTAGCAATCGCATGCGTTTGCTCTGCCCATTCCCGGGGCGACCGGACTGGACGATCCCAGTACACGAGAACCCTTCTTTGTGCACCGGACAACGTTGCAAGGCGCGAGAGAGAAACCCGGGAGGCCAAAGAGTCGGCGGTCAAACCGCCGGCTTCTGTGACGTTGAACACCTTATGGTGCGCCAAAGGCGCGGCCCTCTTTACCGAACGTAACTGCTCCGGACCGTCGACCAAGATGAGCTGACTATTTTCGACTATAGTCCGCAGAACTGTCTCACCTGTTGAATCCATCTCTGCCTCGAAGTCTGCAGAACTCAGAAGTGACCAGAGCTTGACAGGCAGTCCCGGTTCCTCAGCTAGGATCCGGTTCAGCTCAACGCCCTGTGCGATAACAACGTCAAAGCGCTTTTCCTTGACTACCGCCACCACGTCTGCCGCAAAAGCACCGATGAGACTCTCGAAGGTGGTGTCGTTGCTGTCAGGTTCGACGTCACCCGGGCCTCCGAAATCCAAAAACGATTCAGATCTCGTCGCCGCCCCCGAATCAGCCGCAACTTGGACCTTTACATCGTGGCCAGCCTGGCGAAGTTCTCGCAAGATTCCTGCCGTCGCATGATCCCCGGTATCATCTGGAATGGACGTGTTCACTGCGCAATACAAGAACTGCATGCTACTGGTTACCATTCAGAAGTGGGGCCGGCTGCTGGGGCGCATATTTGCGGGCGATCTCAAAAACGGCCCTGCGAGGGGCACCCTCCGGTACTCGGTTGTATGTGTCAACGGACGCAAAGATTTCCGTCCCGATCTCCCGCAGGACGCTGGTGTAGAACCCGTCCGGCGCCCCGTTTTCTATGAAGAGAACTGGCACCCTAAGTTTCCTGCTCCATGGGAGGAGACGCTTGATGACGTCTACTGCAGTGCCACCCGATGCATCCTCCGCGCCGAACCACGGCCCCTCCTGAAAGGCCGCTCGGTGGATTACGATCATTCGAGGCTGTCCTTCATCCACAGAATCGACGAGGCAAGACGGCATTAGTGGAAGAACCGAATAGGACTTCTCGAGCTCGTCGTATAGCTCGTCGTGAACGATCGTTGCGAGCCTTAGCTTCGGATGAACTGGTGAGGCCGAGTGAAAATTGATACCCAACAGATCTGTAAGTTTGACCTTCGCTCCTCCTGGAGGCGGCGGAGTCGACGACCGGCCTCTATTGGCCAACAGGTGCTCGATGTTGCCGACTTTCTTATCGAGATCGGTCACACTCGGATGGCTCACTGAATTCCCCTTGGGTACTACTTGGATGCAGTACGCCCTGCACGTTGGTCTCTAGTCCGACCATATTACAGTCCGACGCCGTCAGCACGCCCAGACGCTGCGGCCGGCTTTGGGCGGGCGCGGTGCCCTTCGAAAGCTGCAGCACGGACGTTCCAGCTTTCAAATTGCGACTGAACCCGCTATGCCGAGAAGGAACTGAGTCTCGGCGGCGGCTCGCTCGACGGCAAACGGCCCCGGGCTCATGCCCGGGACCGTTTTAGATGTGACCCCAGCGGGATTCGAACCCGCGTTACCGCCGTGAGAGGGCAGCGTACTAGGCCGCTATACGATGGGGCCGCGTACTCTCCAGAACAGCATTTCTGCCATTCGCGCCAAGTGATTAGTTCATACACTCAGCAAGCGTTTCAAACCGGGCCAGCCGACTCAAAACCCCTGATCAGCCGCGTAAATCCGCGGATTTTTCAGAGCTGGGATACCAGGACTCGAACCTAGAATGACGGTACCAGAAACCGTAGTGTTGCCAATTACACCATATCCCAATGGAACTTTCGGTCCGGATCCGTAGGTCTAAACCCGCGCTCCCGGCGCCTCAGCACGAGTAATTACTCTACCCGAGAGTTTTCGCTTGCACAAATCGAGCAGGGCCGGCGCCCTCAAGACGTCCAGGCGGACTCCAGACAACGGCTCCACACGGATCGGGTCCGGCGAATTCCTTGCCAATACGCCCCTAACAAGTTTACGCTCGGTAAGTTACCAATGAGTAACAACACCTCCCCCACTCCGCTGCGGGCAGCTTCACGCGCATTTTTCTGTGTTAGCTGCATGACAGCCCGGGGCCGGCAGCACAGCCGCTGCCGGAAACACCGTCGAGAGGACCCATCTGTGACACAGAGTCGTGCCGCCGCTGCAAGCAAGACCCGAACCCGTGCCCAACAGATCGCCATCGCCATCCTTGCCCTGCTGCTGATCGGGCTGCTCGGTTTCTACACCCTCGTGACCGGCCGCATCACGGACGGTTCGGCCAAACTCAAGGAGGGCGCCGGCCAGGCCTCCGCCGGAGCCGAGCAGCTGAAGGACGGCGCCGGCAAGCTTGCCAACGGTGCCGGCCAGGCCGACACCGGTGCCGGAAAGCTCTCCGCCGGCGCGGAAAAGATCCACACGGGCATCAGTCAAAAGCTCGCCCCGGGCGCGGACAAGCTCCAGGCCGGCGCCGACCAGCTGGCCACGGGCGCCGTGAAGATTGAAACCGACGTCAACAACAAGCTCGCGCCGGGTGTGTACAAGGTCGACGACGGCGCTCAGAAGCTTGCCGCCGGCGCCGTGCAACTCTCTGCTGCACTGACCCCCACAGCCGCCGGCACTGCGGAGAACAACCTGGCCGACGGCGCCACCCAGCTCGACGCCGGGGCAGCCAAGCTGGCCGCCGGTACCGGGAACCTAGCGGCCGGCACGGTCCAGCTCAAGGGCTACCGGGGCGCCAACAACGACCCCGGGGCGGGAACAGGAACCGCCGCGCTGGCCCAGGCCCTGGAGCTGCTGCAGGCAGCCGCCTCGGACCCCGTGCAGGGGCTGGTGCCATTGGCCGTCGTCAAGGACAAAATCGCCAGGATCGCCGCCGGCGCCCAGAAGCTGGATGCCGGGGCCACCCAGCTGCAGGATGGCGCAGGCAGGCTGCAGGCGGGCGCGGGCCAGCTTCACGCCGGAACCGGAAAGCTGACGGCGGGCTTCGCTACGCTGGCCAACAAGCTCAACAGCGAGGACCCCAACAGCCCCGGGGTGGTCATGGGCACCCGGCTGCTGGCTGACGGCACAGCCAAGATCCGCACCGGCATTGACGGCGTTCCGGGCAATCCCGAGCGTCCGGGACTGATCAAGGCCGCCGCCAAAATGACCGAGGGAAGCTCCCGGCTCGCCGACGGCACCGTCGCATTGAATGCAGGCATCAAGGGCGATCCGGCTGATCCGGCCAACCCCGGGCTGCTCAGCGGGTCCCAGGCCCTTGCCTCCGGCGCCTCGCAACTCTCGGCCGGCAACACCAAGCTGGCGTCCGGCTCCACCCAACTTTCCACGGGCGCGGAAAAGCTCGCGGACGGCAACGCCCGGATCGCGGAAGGCACCGGGACGCTGTACTCGAGCGCCGCGGCCGTCTCCCCCTCGACCATGGTGGGGCAGTCCGACGCCGCCATGGCCCTGGGAATGGTGGGCGTCCTCGGGCTCGGATCGGTGGGCGGGTTCTTTGTGCTGCGGAACCGGCGTACACCCGCCGGTGCGTCCCCGGCAGAGGGTTAGGCCAGCAGCTCCAGCAGGGAACCGATCTCGCGGCCGGCAAAGCCCGGGGCCGGTTCCCCGCCGCGGTTCAGCCAGACGCCCAGGAGGCCTGCCGCCGTCGAGCCGTCAGCGTCGAGCAGCCGGTTGTCCCCCACGTAGAGCGTCTCACCGGCGCCGGTGCCGAGGCGGCGGACGCCCTCCAGGTAGATGGCCGGATCCGGCTTCGCCGCACCCACGGTATCCGTGCCCACCAGGACACTGATGCGTTCCAGGCCGGCGGCGTCCAGCTTGACCCGCTGGTAGTCGTGGACGTTGTTGCTCACGGCGCCGTACGGGATGCCGGCGGTATCCAGCGCGTCCAGGATCGGGGTGACGTCGTCGAAGGCCCGGATGTAGCCGTGCTGGAGGCTCGCGTAGGAACTGACCCAGTGATGGGACTGCTCCCCCTCCTCCAGCTCCACGCCGAAGTGGCCCAGGGCGGCCCGGCCCCGGAGCAGGCGCTGTTCGTTGAAGCTCAGTTCGCCGGTGAGGTAGCGGTCATAGAAATGCGTCGTTTCACGGGTGAAGATCCGCCCGAACTTCTCCCACCCGGCCTGGTCCAGGCCCGGCAGGAGATGCTCGCTGACGTCGCGCAGGGCAGCCGTCATGGCGAACTCCAGGTCCACTAGGGTGTCGTCGATGTCGAACAGTACCCCGCGGATCCCGCCCAGGCCGGCGGCCAGGGCGTTGGTGTCGGACGGCGTGCTCATCAGCCGCGGAAGGCGCGCAGGCGGGCCAGCGAGGAATCCTTGCCCAGGATGACCATGGATTCGAACAACGGCGGGGAGATGCGGCGCCCGGACATGGCCGTGCGGACCGGGCCGAAGGCCAGCCGGGGCTTGACGCCGAGACCTTCCACGAGGGCCTCCTTCAGGGCGGCCTGGATGTTCTCCGCGGTCCAGTCCTCAAGGGGTTCCAGCGCCGCGAGGGCGGCGTCGAGGACCTCGGTCAGGTTCTCGGGGAGCCCCTTGCGGGCGTCATCCGCGACGTCGATCGCGTCGTCGTTCTTGAACAGGAACGCGAGCATTTCGGGGGCTTCGCCCAGCAGCGAGATGCGCTCCTGGATCAGGGGCGCCGCCTCGGCGAGGATCTCCTCCTCCCGTGCGGTGAGGGTCTCCCCCACCAAGCCGGCGGTGCGCAGGTAAGGGACCAGCCTGGTCCGGAAATCCTCGGCCTCGAGCATACGGATGTGGGTGCCGTTGATCGCCTCGGCCTTCTTGATGTCGAATCGCGCCGGGTTGGCGAGCACATCGTTGACGTCGAAGTTCTCGATCAGCTGGTCCACCGTGAAAATGTCCTCGTCGGCGGAGAGGCTCCAGCCCAGCAGCGAGAGGTAGTTCAGCAGGCCCTCGGGGATGAAGCCGCGGTCCCGGAGCAGGAACAGGTTGGACTGGGGATCGCGCTTGGAGAGCTTCTTGTTGCCCTCGCCCATCACGTAGGGCAGGTGGGCGAACACGGGCATGTCGCCGGCGACGCCGATGTCCATCAGGGCGCGGATCAGCACCACCTGGCGCGGGGTCGAGGAGAGCAGGTCCTCGCCGCGGAGCACGTGGGTGATGCCCATGAGGGCGTCGTCCACCGGGTTGACCAGGGTGTAGAGCGGGGAGCCGTCGGCGCGGACAATCACGTAGTCCGGGATACTTCCGGCCTTGAAGGTGATCTCGCCGCGGACCATGTCGTTGAAGGTGACGTCCTCGGCGGGCATCCGGACACGGAGCACCGGCTTGCGGCCCTCGGCCTTGAACGCGGCGAGCTGCTCGCCGGACAGCTCGCGGTCGAAGTTGTCGTAGCCCAGCTTGGGGTCGCGGCCCGCGGCGCGGTGGCGGGCCTCGACCTCCTCCGGGGAGGAGTAGCACTCGTAGGCGTAGCCGGCTTCGACGAGCTTGGCGACGACGTCCGTGTAGAGGTCCAGGCGCTGCGACTGCCGGTACGGCTGGTGCGGGCCGCCGACTTCCACGCCTTCCTCCCAGGTGATGCCGAGCCATTTCAGGGCCTCGAGCAGCTGCTGGTAGCTTTCCTCCGAGTCGCGCGCCGCGTCCGTGTCCTCGATGCGGAACACGAAGGTGCCTTTCGTGTGCCGGGCGTGGGCCCAGTTGAAGAGGGCGGTTCGGATCAGGCCGACGTGCGGGGTGCCGGTGGGCGACGGGCAGAACCGGACCCGGACCGGGGTGTCGGCGGTGACTTCGCTGGTCACAGTGGGGGCGGAGCTGGAGACGGCGTCGGGCGCAGAAGGAGTAGTCATAGTGATTCCAACTTTACCGCCTGCCCCGCGGGGACCGCCGCCGGCGGGGCCGCGGGGCGCCAGGAACCGCCTGCCCGTCAGGATCAGTCAGCCGGGCAGCCGCAGCACATCCAGCGCGGCCAGCAGGTACGGGACCGGATCCGGGTCTGTCCCCGCGGCCCAGTGCATCCAGGCCTCGAAGGTCGCGCCGAGGTAAGCCGCGCACAAATAGCGGGCGCTGTCTTCGCGGACCCCGCGGGCAACCAGGTAGAGCCGTGCCCGCTCGCGCTGGGCCGCCAGCGAGTCATAGCTCCGGCTGGACAGTTCGGGATGCTCGGCGATCAGGCGCAGGCGTCCGCGCGACACGGAGAGGTCCGGAATCGCCGCCACCCCGGCAACCGCCGCCGCCCGCAACACCGCCAGGATGTCGCCATCGGCCGCGGGTTGAACCCCGGCCTGCTCCAGCGCCTGCCCGGCGGCCTCGACTGCCGGTTCCATCCCGCCCCAGATCAGGTCGGCCTTGCTGGAGAAGTAGCGGTACAGGCTCTTCCGGCCAATGCCCGCTGCGCGGGCGATGTCCTCCATGGAGGTCTGTTCGTAGCCGTTCTCGGCAAAGAGACGCAGTGCAATCGCTGCCACGGCGTCCGGATCGATCGTTACCGGACGGCCGCTGGGGCGCGGGACGGCGGGTGTCGGTTCTCCCTGTGGCATCCCACCAGTATTCACCCTTTTATAATGACACACGGTGTCATAAGCTAGGTAGTGTCAGCCTCTACAACGTTCGGAAGGACATCATGGGCAACGGAGCATCATGGCAGGAAGTCACCACCACCGGCCGCTTTGCCGGCAGGACGGTCATCGTCACCGGGGCAGGTTCCGGCATCGGCCAGGCCACGGCCCTCCGGATCGCCAGGGAGGGCGGCAGGGTGATCGCCGCCGACATCAGTCCCGAGCGGCTGGCCGCGCTGGTTGCCGGGCACAGCGAACTGGACCTGGTTCCGGTCGCCGGCGACATCTCGAGCGAAGAGACAATCGCCGCCGTCGTCGCGGCCGCGGGCGGACGGGTGGATGCCCTCGCGAACGTCGCGGGCATCATGGATAACTTCGCCCCGATCCATGAAGTCGATGACGCGACGTGGGAGCGGGTCTTCCGGATCAATGTCACGTCGATCATGCGGCTGACCCGCGCCGTGGTGCCGCTGATGCTCGACGCCGGGGCCGGCTCCGTGGTCAACGTCGCCTCGGAGGCCGGGCTGCGCGGTTCCGCCGCCGGCGCCACGTACACCGCCTCCAAGCACGCGGTGGTGGGACTGACCAAGAACTCCGCCGTGATGTACGGGCCGAAGGGCCTGCGCTTCAACGCCGTTGCGCCCGGCGCCACCATCACCAACATCGAGGCAAACTGGGGATCCCAGCTGGCCGCGGAGCGCCTCGGACCGATCATGGGCACCACCATTCCCGCCCCCGCCACCGCGGCGCAACTGGCCGCCTCCATCACCTTCCTGCTCAGCGACGACGGCACCAACGTCAACGGCGCCATCCTCGCCTCCGACGGCGGCTGGTCCGCCCTGTAGGAACATCCGCAGCGGTTTCCACTCCGAAAGAGGAAAGCAAAAAGGACAGCCGCGCCGTGAATCCACGGGGCGGCCGTCCTTTGTCGGCGCGGGAAATATGTTAGCGGCGCACAACCGGGTTGGTGAGGCGGCCGATGCCCTCGATCTCCACTTCGAAACGGTCGCCGGCTTGGACCAGGCCGACGCCGGCCGGCGTGCCGGTCATGATGACGTCGCCCGGCAGCAGGGTGAAGGCCTGCGAGACGATGGAGACCAGCTCGCGGACGCCGCGGATCATCTGGCTGGTGCTGCCGTCCTGGCGGAGTTCGCCGTTGAGCCGGCCCTGGATCTGCAGGTCCTCGGTGTCGAGTTCGGTCTCGATCCACGGGCCGAGAGGTGCCGAGGTGTCGAAGCCCTTGGCGCGGGCCCACTGCAGGTCCGTTTTCTGGACGTCGCGGGCAGTGAGGTCGTTGCCGCAGGTGTAGCCGAAAATGACGTCGTCGACGCGCTCTTCGGGGACGTCCTTGCAGATCCGGCCGATCACGACGCACAGCTCGGCTTCGAAGGACACCTCATCGGAGAACTCGGGCAGGACGATCGGATCGTTGGGTCCGATCACGGAGGTGTTGGGTTTCAGGAAGAGCAGGGGCTGCTTGGGAACCTCGTGGCCGAGTTCGCGGGCGTGCTCCGCGAAGTTGCGGCCGACGCCGATCACCTTGCTGCGCGGGATGATCGGGGCCAGCAGGCGCACGTCCTCCAGCTTGTGCCTGACGGCGGTTCGTTCCACGCCGTGGAAGAACGGGTCGCCGTTGATGACGGTGACTTCCTCGCTGCCGGGCTCACCTTCCACAATGCCGTAGAGGGGATCAGAATCGACTACAAAACGGGCGATACGCATGGCTCCAAGCGTACCGTCTCGGCAGGAGTGCCCGACTCCGCTGCGAGCTACTTGGGATTCAGGACGTGCCGCTGCCGGACCGCAGGTACTCGAGCTGCGCCGCCAAGGAGAGTTCCGCTGCCGGCCGGACGGCAGGGTCGACGGCGGCATAGACGGCGTCGGCGACGTCCGCCACGCCCGCATCCTCGCCGAGGTCCGCCAGTGCGGCCCGGACCTGGGCCAGCCGTTCCTGACGGTGGTCCCGGTAGGCGCGCACGATCGCGTCCAGGGCTGGCAGCATGGGGCCGTGGGCGGGCAGGACGGTCGCGGAGCCCAGTTCTTCGAGCCGGTCCAGTGATTCGAAGTAGTGCCCCAGGGTGCCGTCGGGGTAGTCAAGAACAGTGGTGCCCAGGCCCAGGATGGTGTCCCCGGTCAGCACAGAGCCCCGGGCGCCGTCCTGCGGCAGGTGGAAGCAGACCGAATCCGAGGTGTGGCCCGGCGTCGCGAGGACCCTGATTTCCACCCCGGCAGCGTGGATGACTTCCCCGTCCGCCAGTGGGCTGCCGCCATGGCAGTGGGCCGGATCGGCGGCCCGGACGGGGGCGCCGGTGAGTTCGGCGAAACGTGCGGCGGCGGCAGTGTGGTCGGCATGCCGGTGCGTGATGAGGATGAGTTCGACGGCGCCGGCCCGGGCCAGGTCCTGCAGGTGCGGTTCATCGAGGGGGCCCGGATCCACCACAACGGTGGTCGCTGCGCCGGGCGCTGAAATGAGATAGGACTTGGTGCCCTGCAAACTCATCGGCCCCGGGTTCGGGGCAAGGCGGAAGCGCGTCAGCTCGGTGCTGCGCACGACGGCGCTGGATGCTTGCGGGATCACGGGTCCATCTTCGCACCGAAATGTGCAAGTTGCAGTGTCGCCGCCGATGCCGGACCGACAGCTAGGCAGCGAGTAAACGCGGTTCCTGGACGTGGAGTTCCCCGCCGGAGAGAGGCGTTATGCGGACCCGGACCCGCGGAGTTCCAGTGAGGGGCAGGATGACGTATTGGTGCGCCTGTTGGAAACCCGCCGCCGGCGGCAAGGTGACGGTCTTTGCAGCAGTGAAGTACCCCGGGTTGGCCGGGTCGAGGACCTCCACTTTGACCCGCACTCCAGTGGTGGAGCGCATCGAGACGCGAAGCTGCCTAGCCGATCCGGCGTAGACGCCGACCGGCACGTCCTTGAACAGAGCCAGAGACTGAGAGCCGCGCCGGGCGTAGCTGACTCCGGAGTCGGTGCGACGAGCCCAGTTGGCGGCTGACCCGTTCCACCCGTTCCATCCGAGAACGAAGCTTGCACCGGCGGACATAACGTCATGGCGGGACGATGTTGAAAAGCTGGACATCATCAGCCCGGTGGTCGTGAGGATTTCCAGCCGGCCCGCATCGCGTTCGCGCGCGCACCAGGCGAAGAAACCCTCGATCGCCTGCAGGTCGGTATCGTCCACCAGGCTCGGGTGGTACATAAAACACACCCCGCGTCCCTGCTTCCGGGCGGCAGCGATAAAGTCCGGCCCGCGGCGGGCGTAGTCGGCGTTCTCGATGCCGACGTGCACATTGCCCATGCTGTCCAGCGGATTTCCCGTCATGGGCCAATAGCCCGGGACATAGCCCGTCGACATGGCATGTTGCTGGGTAATCAGCCGCCCCGCAAGGTACTTCTGGAACGAAGACTGGGTTTTGCCCCCCGCGAAACCGAGGTACTGCGTCCCGCCAACTCCTGGCGGAATGAACAGCTCCAGGGGAAGTTTGGGCAATGCTGCGGTCAGTGCATTGCGCGAATAGACGATTTCTTCCCGAAGACGCTGGGGTGTGTCCGCGTCGGTGTGGGTGGCGCCGTGGTTGGCGATTTCCAGGCCGTTGGCAAGGGCCAGCGCCTGAAGGCGGGGGAACGGCAGGTTAGTGCTGCCGTTGGTCCCGGTCTCAACCCTGAACATCTGCGACATGGCGGCAATAGTGACGGGAATGCCGTACTTCTGGTGGAGAGGAAGGAGCCGGGATTCAAACTTGTTGAGGTGGTGGTCACAGCGGAAGGCGATGGCCACTTTGCCGCCGGTCCCGATTGCGCCACCGCGTCGGGCCACAAAGGCATCAACAAGTTCCGTGTTCGGCGTAAACGGATATATCTGGGTTGCGCCGCCGGCGGCGCTAATTGGCGCGAGGCTGGCCGCAGCACCGAAAGCACCGGCGTACAGGAAGCTCCGGCGGCTCAAGGACTTCGAGTCGATCGACATTTCAATTCCCCCAAAGATTTAGCTGGTTATGCCGGTCCCGCCTGAATGCATTTAGCATAGATCACTCCCGCCCCACCGGCGCCGCTCGGACTTCCGGCCGGCCGCAATCCCGTTAACGACCATGGCGGCCCTGCACCGGAAGGTGGGGGCCGCCGTCGAACGCTGGCTGTTACTGAGGCTCTCTCGCTCAGGCGAGGCGGGTCAGCCAGCCGTGGGTGTCCTCGATGGCTCCGGTCTGGATGCCGAGCAGCTGCGCGCGGATGGCCATGGTGGTCTCCCCCGCCTTGGCGTCCTCGGAGCCGATGAACTCGGTGGTGTCCTTGAGCACGCCGATGGGGGTGATGACGGCGGCGGTGCCGCAGGCGAAGACCTCGGCGATGTCGCCGGAGGCCACGCCGTCGCGCCATTCAGCCAGGGTGATCTTGCGTTCGGTGACCGCGCGGCCCATGTCCTTCGCCACCTGCATAACGGACGAGCGGGTGACGCCCTCGAGGATGGTTCCGGTCAGCGCCGGGGTGACCAGCGACCCGTCCTTCATCACGAAGAAGACGTTCATGCCGCCGAGTTCTTCCACGGCGTTGTCGTTGAACTGGTCCAGGAAGAGGACCTGCTTGCAGCCGTGCTCCTCGGCTTCCATCTGGGCGATCAGTGAGGCGGCGTAGTTGCCGCCGCATTTGGCGGCGCCGGTTCCGCCGCGGCCGGCGCGGGCGTAGTCGCGGGAGATCCAGATGGAGATGGGCTTGAGCTCGCCGCCGAAGTAGTTGCCGGCCGGGGAGGCGATGACGCGGAAGGAGACCTCACGGGCGGCGCGGACGCCCAGGAACGCCTCGGTGGCGATCATAAACGGGCGCAGGTACAGGGCCTCGCCGTCGCCGGAGGGAACCCATTCCCGGTCCACGGACACAAGCTCGCGGATGGCACCGAGGAAGTACTCCTGCGGAATCTCGGGGAGGGCCAGTCGGCGGGCGGACTTGTTCATTCGCGCGGCGTTGGCTTCGGGCCGGAACGTCCAGATGGTGCCGTCGGCATGGCGGTAGGCCTTGAGTCCCTCGAAGATCTCCTGGCCGTAGTGCAGCACCGCGGCGGACGGGTCCAGGGAGATGGGTCCGTAGGCTTCAACGCGCGCGTCGTGCCAGCTGCCTGTGCCTTCGGCGTCGACGCTGTAGTCCACGATCGCCGTGTGGTCGGTGAAATAGTTGCCGAAACCCGGGTTCGCCAGGATGGCAGCACGTTCTTCAGCGGACTTCGGGGTTGCCGAGAGCTGCTGGCTGAATTCGACGCCATGGGCAGTCTGAGTCATGGTTCCTCCACGGTCGGCTGCCTGGCGTGTGAACGTGGTTCATCGTCGGACCACGGCAGCATATTGGTGATTCGAAACAAGCTTACGCCCGTTGCCGGGGCCCTTGGAGCGGGGCCTATAGAGCCATGTCTATAGGGCTGTGTCTACAGGGCTGCGGTGATGGCGTCGCCGATGGCGCTGGTGCTGCGGACCGCGTTACCCCGGCTTGCGATATCGGCGACGACGGCGGCCTCGATGCGGCGCGCGGCGCCGGCGTAGCCGAGGTGCTCCAGCAGCAGTGCGGCGGAGAGGATGGCGGCGGTGGGATCCGCCTTCTGCTGGCCGGCGATGTCCGGGGCGGAACCGTGGACGGGCTCGAACATGGACGGCGCGGTGCGTTCCATATTGATGTTGCCGGACGCGGCCAGGCCGATGCCGCCGGTAACGGCGGCAGCAAGGTCGGTGATGATGTCACCGAAGAGGTTGTCGGTGACGATCACGTCGAAGCGGGCCGGGTCGGTGACCATAAAGATCGTGGCGGCGTCGATGTGCAGGTAATCATGGGTGACCTCGGGGAACTCCTGGGCCACGGCCTCGACGGTGCGCTTCCATAGGTGGCCGGCGAAGACCAGGACATTGTGCTTGTGCACGAGCGTCAGCTTCTTGCGCGGACGGTCGTTGGCACGGCGGAACGCATCGCGGACCACGCGTTCGACGCCGTGGGCGGTGTTGAGCGAGACCTCGGTGGCCACCTCGTGCGGGGTGCCGGCGCGCAGCGTGCCGCCGTTGCCCACGTAGGGGCCCTCGGTGCCTTCGCGGACCACGATGAAGTCGATGTCGCCGGGGTTGGCAAGCGGGCTGCCGACTCCCGGGTAGAGGCGCGAGGGCCGCAGGTTGACGAAGTGGTCCAGGCTGAAACGGAGCTTGAGCAGCAGTTCGCGCTCGATGATGCCGGAGGGAATCCGGGTATCGCCGGGGGCCGCCCCGACCGCGCCGAAGAGGATGGCGTCGCGGGTGCGGAGATCGGCGAGGGTCTCCTCGGGCAGGGTCTCCCCCGTCTCGAGCCAGTGCTGCGCGCCCAGGGCGTAGTGGGTCTGCCGCAGCACGATGCCTTCCGCAGCGGCCGTTTTCTCAAGGACCTTCAACGCTTCGGCAGTGACTTCCGGGCCAATGCCGTCGCCGGGGATAACGGCCAGATCAATCGTGGATGCACTCATGTTTTCAGGGTAGCCAAGGCATCCACATGCTGGTCAAGTCGTCTCACTATTCGAACACGTGTCAGGCCCCGGCGGGCTCCTCGTACTTCGGGAAGACCGGGGCGGGGGCTGGCAATGCCGTGCCTGCCGCGATCGGCATGCCAAGGGCCGCGAACGCCCGCGCCGCCCCCTCGGGCTGGCCGAGGGTGTCCAGGATGGCCGCCGTCGCCGTCGGCATGACCGGCTGCGTGAGGATAGCAACGATGCGTACGACCTCGAGCGTGACGTACAGCACCGTGTTCATACGTTCGACGTCGGTCTTCCGCAGGACCCAGGGTGCCTGCTCGGCGAAGTACGCGTTGGTGTCCCCCAGCACGCCCCAGATCGCCTCGAGCGCCCGGCTGAATTCCTGCTTTTCGAAGGCAGCACGGGCTGCTTCCAGCAGCCCGTTGGCCTGGTCCAGCAGCGCGGAGTCCGCGGCGCTGAAGGCACCCGGAGCGGGAACCAGCCCCGCGCAGTTCTTCGCCACCATGGACAAGGACCGCTGCGCGAGGTTGCCGAAGTTGTTGGCGAGGTCGGAGTTCATCCGGCCAACGATTGCCTCATGGTTGTAGTTGCCGTCGGCGCCGAACGGCACCTCGCGGAGCAGGAAGAACCGGACCTGGTCCAGGCCGTACTGGGCCACGAAGTCCGCCGGCGCCACCACATTGCCCAGTGACTTGGACATTTTGACGCCATTGTTCTGCAGGAAGCCGTGGATCATGACCCGCTTGGGCAGTTCCAGTCCGGCGCTCATCAGGAAAGCGGGCCAGTAGATGGCGTGGAACCGCGAAATGTCCTTGCCGATCACGTGGACGTCGGCCGGCCAGTACTTCTTAAAGGACGCCGATTCCAGGTCCGGGTACCCAACGCCGGTGAGGTAGTTCGTGAGCGCATCCACCCAGACGTACATCACATGCAGGTCGTTGCCGGGCACCGGAACACCCCAGTCGAAGCTGGTGCGGCTGATGGACAGGTCCTCCAGCCCGCCCTTGACAAAGCTGATGACCTCGTTGAAGCGGGACTGCGGGGCACCGAAATCAGGGTGGGCCGCATACATGGCCAGCAGTTTGTCCTGGTAGGCCGAGAGCCGGAAGAAGTAGCTCTCCTCCGCCGTCCACGTCACCTCGGTGTCCGTTTCGCGGGAGTAGCGGACGCCGTCGTCCTTCACCACGGTCTCGTCTTCGACGTAATACGCTTCGTCCCGGACCGAGTACCAGCCCTCGTACTTGGAGAGGTAGATGTCACCGTTGGCTTCCATCTTCTTCCAGATGGCCTGTGACGCCGCGTAGTGGTCGGCGTCAGTGGTGCGGATGAAGCGGTCATAGGAAATCCCCAGGGCGGAGTGTGCCGCCTTGTAGATTTCCGCGTTGCGGTCCACCAGCTCCTTGGGCGTAACGCCTTCCTTTTCTGCCGTTTGCGCAATCTTCATGCCGTGCTCGTCCGTGCCGGTCAGGAAGAAGACGTCGTACCCGTCGAGCCGCTTGAAGCGGGCCATCGCATCGGTGGCAATGTACTCGTAGGCATGGCCGATGTGCGGCACGCCGTTGGGGTAGGTGATGGCCGTGGTGATGTAGAACGGGGTTTTCGCTGAAGACGACACTCTGTGGACTTACCTTTTCTGAAGCGGTGCGGGCCGGAGGGCGGGAGGCGCTGCGCCTGAACCTAGATCAGTTCGGTCAGGGTATCGCTCTGGCGGACCAGTTCGTGGTCATGTGAAGCCACCAGGACGGCGATTCCGTCCGACGTCGTGTCCTTGAGGATGCTGATGATGCGGTTCGCCGACGCACGGTCCAGGCTGGCGGTGGGCTCGTCGACCACCAGCACGCGGGTGCCGAGGATCAGGGCCCGGGCGATCGCCACACGCTGGCGTTCGCCGCCGGAGAGCTGGGCGGGGCGGTGGCGCATGCGCCGGCCCAGTCCCACCAGGTCCAGGAGGTCCTTGGCCATGTCGCGGCGCTTGTCCACCTCGCCGTCGGGCACGGCGGGCAGCAGGACGTTCTCCAGGGCACTCATCCCGTCGATCAGGGCACCGCCCTGGTCCACGTAGCCGATCAGGGCCCGACGGCGGTCGGCGATCTCGTCGTCGCCCATGGTTTCGAGCGAGTCGCCTTCCCAGAAGACCCGGCCCGACGTCGGCAGGGTCAGGCCCGCACCCACGGTCAGGATGCTGGTCTTGCCCGAGCCGGAACGGCCGGCGACGCAGTGCATCTCGCCGGCGTGCAGCGTCATGTTGAAGTCGTCCACCACGTTGACGGCCTCGGCACCGCCCTTGCCGCCGCCGTAGTGGATGGTGATGTTGCTGAGCTCCAGCGGCGTGGCGTGGTCCGTGGCCTTTACGATCGTGTTGGCGCGGGTCTGGTGGGCGCCCCGCCGGGTACTCGCCGTCATCTGCTCGTGAGCGGCCCGGTCAAGGTTCAGGTCGTTATTCATCGGACCACTTTCGTTGCAATGGGAATCCAGATAAGTACTGCCACGAGTCCGGCGAGGCCGGCCCAGAGTGCGGCATAGGGGGCGAGGAGGAGGCCGACGCCGAGGGCGCCGAGGACACCCAGCGGCAGCGCGACCGTCCCCACCATGGCGTTTTCGAAGAAGCGGACCTGGCCCAGCATGTCCGGGTTCCAGCCCATGGCCTGCAGCGTGCCGAGGTACTGGCGTTTGGACTGCAGCTCGAAGCGGCCGGTGACCATGGTCAGCAGCAGCCCGACGGCAACCCCGGACAGGGCCAGGACGATGCTGGGCAGCGCGATGCTCGCGGCAGCCAGCCCGCTGAGCGCACTGGCGCCGGCGGCCCGGGGAATGTCGATCAGCAGGGCGGTCATTCCGCCCACCGCTGCCCCGAAGACGCCGACGGCAACAGCCAGGGAGCCGGTGTTGAACTTGTTCGTGCTCAGCTGCCGGTTGGCGAAGGTGAGCGGGGAATCGACGGCGATGAGGCGTTCATCGTGCTGCGGTTCTTGGTCCACCACGTCGCGGTGGCGCAACTGCTGCGCTGCGAAGTAGGCGGCCCCCACATACAGGGCCAGGACGGAAGCCGAGACGATGGCCGTGGCAGCGTTCCAGCTGATCAGGCTCAGGGCGATGCCGGCGACGGCCAGCAGGGCCGCTCCGACGCCGAATTCGGCCAGCACCCAGGAACGGATCCTGCGCTGGGTCCATCCCATGGCACGCAGCGTCCCGGCCTCGCTGCGCCGTTTCCGGACGTAGCTGACGGTCGAGGCGCCGGTCAGCAGGGCGGCACCGCAAAGGGTAAGGAAAAGCAGGGTCAGGTTGGTGCCTGTCAGGGAGCCGGAAACGGCGTCCGCGGCGTCCTGGCGGACCCACGACTGCTGGACGGTGCCCAGCGGCGATTCCTTGCCGGCGTCGTCCTTGGAGTAGCCGGGGAGGAAGATGCCGGCGTCCTCGCGGGCGGAACCGGCGACGACGGTCGCCTGCAGGCCCATGTCGCGGATCTCGTTGGCGAGCTTCTCGACCTCGGGCTGCGCCTGCTTCCAACTGCCGGGCACCTTGGCCCGGACGCGGACGGCGTCGATCGCGGCGGCGTTCTGCTCGTAGCCGCGGGCGGCTGCCAGGCCGTAGTAGTCGGTGATGGCACCGGCGGACTGGCTGGCCAGTCCCGTGGCGCTCAGTGAGGGCTTGAGTTCGGTGTCCTGGACGTCCTTGCCGGACGCGTCCTTGGTCAGGCTGAACGGGGTGGGGTCGTAGCCGCCCAGCGGCAGGCGGTTGACGTCACCGGCAACCTCCTTGACCTTGTCGGCGTCGAACGTTCCGTAGACCATGGCGAGCGGCGTGGCGAGCTTTTTGCCGGTCTCGAGGTCCTCGCGGTAGGAGCGCTCGTCGACGGGCTTTCGCTGCGTCTGGTCCACGGGGGCGCCATTGGCGGCCTTCTCCGGCAGCCGGTTCACGGTCACCCAGTCACCGGGTTTGGCGGTCTTGTCGACGGCGCCGTTGCCGGCGGTGTCGCCGTCCTTGTACTTGGGGGCGGCAGCGAAGTCGGTGCTCCAGGTGGCGGGGTTGTAGAGGCCCTGGCTGAAGCTGCCGGTGTCTCCGAGCAAGGCGGACAGGTCCTTGGAGCCGGGCCAGGCGAGGGCGAACGGGGACTTGGAGACGAACGGCAGGTAGTCCTTGTCCAGCGAACGGGCCACGGTGCCCACATCCTTGGTGACGTTGCCGGAGGCGTCGATTTCCTCGATCTTGACCGAGTATTTGAGGTCCAGGGAGGTGCCGGAACGGACGATCAGCGGGATGGCCTGCGAATCGGCGGTCAGCAGCCCGGCGCGCTTGGCCTGCTGGTACTGGCTCATCAGCGGGGCCCAGTACTTGAGTTTGACGCCCAGGAAGTCGGGGCCTTCCTTGAGCTTGTCCATGCCGATGCCGCTCGTGAAGAGGCTTTCGAAGTGGCGGCCGATCGCGCCGGCGTTGCGGGCATCAGCCGGCGGGGCCTTCTCCAGCGGGGCGAGGAAGTCACCGGCGGTGCCCAGCAGGGCACGCTCGGAGACGGGGTCGACGGCGACGACGGACTCGGTCACCTGCGGGGCGAGCGGCAGCGAAACGGCGAGGTTGAACAGGTTGTGCTCGGACCCGCCGGCCGGGGCGGGGAACTTGATGCCGGTCTCCCCTGCCGGGCCCGCGATGCGGACGTTCTTGCCGCCGGCGACCTGCTCTTCGATGAGCTCGGCCTTGCCAAGGGATCCTTCCGCCATGGTCTTGAACAGTGTCTGGTCGGAATGGCCGTCGGAGCTGACGGCGCTGGCGGTGAGCCGATACTTCTTGGGCGTGGCGGACAGGACCGATTCGGCGGCCGGCCACTTGCTCGGATCGGTGGCGCTGGGGTCTCCGGCGGTGCCGGCAAGTCCGGCGTTGAAGCCGAGGTAGTCGGTGGCTTCGAGCCGCGGGGCTTCGAGGTTCTGGCTGACCCGGGAGACGAGGCTGATCGGGGCCGCCACGGAGGTGCCCGTGAGCTTCCGGATGGAGTCCAGCTGCTCGAAGCTGATGCCGCCCTGGCCGCTGGCGATCTCCGGCTGCATCAGCCCGCCGTTGCCGTCGGCCCTGGCCTGGACGAGGACGTCGTAGAGTCCCCGGGAGTTCTGGTCGACGGTCCGGTTCAGGGCCGCCTGCGACTGACCCTGGACGAGGACCGAAAGGCACATGGCCACGATCAAAATGGACGCGGTCAGCAGCAGCACTCTGCTTCTGATGAACCTCTGGACGGCGTTCATTGGGCTCCTGAAAGCTGGATTGCGTGCGCACACCGCTGTTCATTCCATAGGAAGTGAAGGCGTCCCCTGCCGGGCGTGCAAAAGTAAAGGCCGGACTGCCGGCCAGATCCGAAATTCGGACCTAGCCATTGTACGCAGACCGGCCGCTGGTTCGCGGACGCCGGCGGCGGTCAGGCCGCCCGCCGGCATCCGCGTGGAGGACGCTAGTCCTCGAGATCGACCTCGCGTACCATGTCAGCGCCGATTCCGGCCTTGATGGCGTCGAGGACCTGTTGCGGAACCGAGCTGTCGATTGTCAGCAGGGCGAGCACCTGGCCGCCCTCAGTCTGGCGTGCCACCTGCATGCCGCCGATGTTGATGTTGTTCATGCCCAGGATGTGGCCGATGGTGCCGATCACGCCGGGCCGGTCCGAGTAGGCAACCACAACGAGGTGTTCGCTGATGGGGATCTCCACCTCGAAGCCGTTGATTCCCACGAGCTTCTGGACCTGCTTGGGTCCCGTCAGGGTCCCGGCCACCGAGATCTGGCTGCCGTCGCTGAGGGCACCGCGCAGGGTCAGGACGTTCCGGTAGGACTCCGTGTCCGGCGTCGTGATCAGGCGGACGTTGATGCCGCGCTGTTCGGCGATCACGGGGGCATTGACGTAGGAGACCTGCTCGGTCACGACGTCGGCGAAGATACCCTTGAGCGCCGCCAGCTCCAGCACCTTGACGTCGAGGGAGGAGATTTCGCCGGCCACCTCGACGTCGAACTGGGTGAGCGAGGCGTGGGTCATGGCGGTGAAGATGCGGCCCAGCTTCTCCATCAGCGGGATGCCCGGGCGGACGTCCGGGGCGATGATGCCGCCGGCGACGTTGACGGCGTCGGGGACGAGTTCGCCGGCCAGGGCCAGGCGGACGGACTTGGCGACAGAGACGCCGGCCTTTTCCTGTGCCTCGTCGGTGGAGGCGCCCAGGTGCGGGGTCACCACGACGTTGTCGAGCTTGAAGAACGGCAGGTCGGTGCTGGGTTCCGTGACGAAGACGTCGATTCCGGCGCCGGCGATCTCACCGGACTCCAGCGCCGCGTAGAGGGCTTCCTCGTCCACCAGGCCGCCGCGGGCGACATTGACGACGTACGCGGTGCTCTTCATCTTCTTGAAGGATTCCGCGCCGAGCATACCGACGGTCTCGGGGGTCTTGGGCATGTGGATGGTGATGAAGTCCGACTGCGCGAGCAGCTCGTCGAGGGTCACCAGCTGCACACCGAGCTGCGCGGCACGGGCCGAGGTGATGTAGGGGTCGTAGGCGAGGATCTTGGTGTCGAAGCCCTTCAGACGGGCCGCAACGAGGGCGCCGATCCGGCCGAGGCCGATGATGCCGATCTTCTTCTCGAACAGTTCGATGCCGGTGTACTTAGAGCGCTTCCACTCGCCGTCCTTGAGCGCCGCACTGGCCTGCGGGATGTGGCGGGCGAGGCTCAGGATGTGGCCCACCGTGAGTTCGGCGGCGGAGACGATGTTCGAGGTGGGCGCGTTGACCACCATCACGCCGGCCTGGGTGGCGGCTTTGATATCGACGTTGTCCAGGCCCACGCCGGCGCGGGCGATTACCTTGAGGTTCTTCGCGGCGGCAATTGCCTCGGCGTCCAGCCGGGTGGCGGAGCGGACCAGGATCGCGTCGACATCGGCGATCGCAGAGAGCAGCTGGGAACGGTCGGCGCCGTCGGTCTGCCGGATTTCAAAGTCCGGGCCGAGGGCCTCGATCGTGGCGGGCGAAAGTTCCTCAGCGAGGAGTACTACAGGTTTGGTGCTAGTCACCGGTGACCTCTTTAGCTCTCTTGTATAACAGGCGCGGATATTGGCGAAACGTCTGGTGCGTCAAGACGTCTGGTGCATAAACGCAGGGAAGCCGGACCCCAGGGTTGGTGTCCGGCTTCCCTGCCGGTCAGTGCCTAGCGGGCCACTGAGCCTTCGGTGTAGTCGTCTTCGTTTTTGATCCAGGAGAACAGTTTGCGAAGTTCGCGGCCGGTGGCCTCGATCGGGTGGTCCTCGCCCTTCTTGCGCAGTGCCGTGAACTCGGGGGCTCCGGCGTCCTGGTCGTCGATGAACCGCTTGGCGAAGGTGCCGTCCTGGATGTCCGCCAGGACAGCCTTCATGTTTTCCTTCACGTCCGGGGTGATGACCCGCGGGCCGGAGACGTAGTCGCCGTATTCCGCGGTGTCGGAGACGCTCCAGCGCTGCTTGGCGATGCCGCCTTCAACCATGAGGTCGACGATGAGCTTGAGCTCGTGAAGTACCTCGAAGTAGGCCACCTCGGGCTTGTAGCCGGCTTCGGTGAGGACCTCGAAGCCGTACTGGATCAGCTGCGAGGCGCCGCCGCACAGGACAGCCTGCTCGCCGAAGAGGTCGGTTTCGGTCTCTTCGGTGAAGGTGGTCTCGATGACGCCCGCGCGGGTGCCGCCGATGGCCTTGGCGTAGGACAGGGCCAGTTCCTTGGCTTTGCCGGACGGGTTCTGCTCGACGGCGATCAGGTCAGGCACGCCGCGGCCTGCCTCGAACTCGCGGCGGACGATGTGGCCCGGGCCCTTGGGGGCAACGAGGGCGACGTCGACGTCTGCGGGGGCCTTGATGTAGCCGTAGCGGATGTTGAAGCCGTGTCCGAAGAACAGGGCGTCGCCCGGCTGCAGGTTCGGGGCGATGTCCTCGGCGTAGACGTGGCGCTGGACCTGGTCCGGGGTGAGGACCATGATGAGGTCGGCTTCGGCAACGGCTTCGGCGACGTTCAGGACACGAAGGCCCTCGGCCTCGGCCTTGGCGCGGGACTTGGAGTCTGCCTTGAGGCCGACGCGGACGTCAACACCGGAATCGCGCAGGCTCAGGGCATGGGCGTGGCCCTGGGAGCCGTAACCGATGACGGCGACGGTGCGGCCCTGGATGATCGACAGGTCGGCGTCGTCGTCGTAAAACATTTCAGTCACTGGGGTGTCTCCTTTGAGTGGATTCTTGTGGTGCGTATCGGGAAAAACTGGTGGTGGTACCGGTGCTGCGTGCCTTACGCGGTGCCTTAAGCGCTGCGCAGGGCCCTGTCGCTCATGGAGCGGGATCCCCGCCCAACGGCCAGGGTGCCGGACTGCACGATTTCGCGGACGCCGAAAGGCTCCAGCACGGAGAGCAGCGCCGACAGCTTTTCGGGGTGGCCCGTGGCCTCAATGACCACCGATTCGGTGGAGACATCGACCACTGCAGCGCGGAACAGGTCTGCAGCCTGGGTAACCTGCAGCCGTGTTGCGGCATCCGCACGGACCTTGACCAGGATGTGGTCGCGCTGTACGGAAGATTCGGGGGTGAGCTCAACGATCTTGATCACGTTGACCAGCTTGTTCAGCTGCTTGGTGATCTGTTCGACCAGCTCACCGTCGGCGTCGACGACGACGGTCATCCGGGACATGCCCGGGACTTCCGTCGGGCCGACGGCCAGGGAGTGGATGTTGAAGGCGCGGCGGGCGAAGAGGCTGGCCACGCGGGTCAGCACACCGGGCTTGTCTTCGACCAGAACGGACAGTGTGTGGCGGGTGGTCATGTTCAGTCCTCTTCTTCCCAGTCCGGGGTCATGTTGCGGGCAACCTGGATCTGGTCGTTGCTGACTCCGGCGGGGACCATCGGCCACACCATGGAGTTCGGGCTGACGACGAAATCAATGACCACGGGCCGGTCGTTGATCGCCAGGGCTTTCTGGATGGTGGCGTCGATGTCCTCGTCGCGCTCACAGCGGAAGGCTGCGCAGCCGTAGGCGTCCGCGAGCTTGACGAAGTCCGGGATACGGACGGTGTCGTGCCCGGTGTTGAGGTCGGTGTGGGAGTAGCGGCCCTCGTAGAAGAGGGTCTGCCACTGGCGCACCATGCCGAGGGATGAGTTGTTGATGATGGCCACCTTGATGGGGATCTTGTTGATCGCGCAGGTGGCCAGTTCCTGGTTGGTCATCTGGAAGCAGCCGTCGCCGTCGATCGCCCAGACCACGCGGTCCGGTTCGCCCACCTTGGCGCCCATGGCCGCCGGTACGGCGTAGCCCATGGTGCCGGCCCCGCCGGAGTTCAGCCAGGCGTGCGGGCGTTCGTACTTGATGAACTGCGAGGCCCACATCTGGTGCTGTCCCACGCCGGCCACATACACGCCCTCGGGACCGGTGAGCGCTCCGATGCGCTCAATCACCCGTTGCGGGGCGCTGAGGCCGTCGTCCGGTTCGGTCCAGCCGAGCGGGTAGGTGTCCTTGAGGTTGTTCAGGAAAACCCACCAGTTGGTCAGGTCCGGGGTGCCGGAGGCCGCGAACTGCACACGGAGGGCCTCGCTCAGGTCCGGGATGATCTCCTTGACCGAGCCCACGATCGGGACGTCGGCCGTGCGGTTCTTGGAGATTTCCGCCGGGTCGATGTCCGCGTGGATGACCTTGGCGTTGGGGGCGAAGGACTTCAGGATGCCGGTCACCCGGTCATCGAAGCGCGCGCCGAGGGTGATCAGCAGGTCGGACTGCTGGAGTGCGGTCACGGCGGACACGGTGCCGTGCATGCCGGGCATACCGACGTGCTGCGGGTGCGAGTCCGGGAAAACGCCGCGGGCCATCAGGGTGGTGACCACGGGGGCGCCGGAGAGCTCGGCCAGCTCCAGCAGCTCCGCCGAGGCATGGGCTTTGACCACCCCGCCGCCCACGTAGAGCACGGGCTTGCTGGCAGCCGCGATGAGCCGGGCGGCTTCGCGCAGCTGCTTGTTGTGGCCGCGGAGCACGGGGTGGTAGCCGGGCAGGTCGATCTTGGGCGGCCAGGAGAAGGTCATCTGGCCCTGCTGGGCGTCCTTGGCGACGTCCACGAGCACGGGGCCGGGACGGCCGGTCGAGGCGAGGTGGAAGGCCTCGGCCATCACGTGCGGGATGTCGTTGGGGTCCGTGACCAGGAAGGAGTGCTTCGTGATCGGCATGGTGATGCCGACGATGTCCGCTTCCTGGAAGGCGTCGGTGCCGATGACGGCGCTGGCGACCTGTCCGGTGATGGCCACCATCGGCACGGAGTCCATGTGGGCATCCATGATGGCGGTGACGAGGTTGGTGGCACCGGGACCCGAGGTGGCGATGCAGACGCCAACCCGTCCGGTGACCATGGCGTAGCCTTGCGCGGCGTGGCCGGCTCCCTGTTCGTGACGGACCAGAATGTGGTTCATTCGGGAGGCCATCAAGGGGTCGTAGGTGGGCAGGATCGCGCCACCGGGCAAACCAAAAATATCGTCCACGCCGAGTTCTTCGAGCGAGCGGACGATTGCTTGTGAGCCGGTCATCGCGGTCGGGGGTACGACGTTGTTCGGCCCAAGGACAGGAGAGACAGCGGCAGCAGTGTCGACGCCGGCGTCAGCCGGACGTTCGACGCGTTCCGGAGCCTTGGGGGCACCAGCGGACTTCGTGGCCATCAGCGCTGGGCTGATCGGCGATCCTTTGCTCATCGGACTCTTCCTTTGTGGATCTGGTAATCATGGAACTGCAGGGGCGGATCTACGGTGATCTGGGAACTGCGGTCAATGCGTGGTGCCGGTGCTGCAGGTGGTGCGGGAAACAAAAAAACCCCTCAGCCTGACGGCTCTTCGAGGGGTTGCGCGTGACGGTTCGTTGCCGGTCGGGCTATTGAGCCACGCGCCTGGTAAGAACGACGCCGATGGTAACGAATGCGATCATGCGTTCAGTGTTCCCTCTGAGTGAGACGAGTGTCAACGAGCCCGGCCCTTGTCTCACTATCTGGACTTCATTGTCCACCTACTGGTCCTCTTCCCAACTGGCTCGCACGTGTGGCCGTTCTGACGGTCCTAAACGGCCCTGCTGCGAGTCAGTTGGGAGAGCTCGACCGCTACCCGCAATAAGCGCCCGTGGAGGCGCTGTGGACGAGCTTGGCGTACTTGGCGAGGACACCCTTGGTGAACTTGGCCGGGATCGGCTCCCAGCCGACCTTGCGGGCGTCGAGCTCCGCGTCGTCCACGAGCAGGTCGAAGGTGCGGGCCGCAATATCCACGCGGATCTTGTCGCCGTCCTTGACGAAGGCGATGGGGCCGCCGTCTGCCGCTTCCGGGGCGACGTGGCCGATGCAGAGGCCGGTGGTTCCGCCGGAGAAGCGGCCGTCCGTCAGCAGCAGGACATCCTTGCCGAGACCCGCGCCCTTGATGGCACCGGTGATGGCGAGCATTTCGCGCATGCCCGGTCCGCCCTTGGGTCCTTCATAGCGGATGACGACGACGTCGCCGGCCGTGATCTGGCCCTTGTTGAGTGCGTCCAGGGCGCCCTGTTCACGCTCGAAAACGCGGGCGGATCCTTCAAAAACGTCGGCGTCGAAGCCGGCACTCTTCACAACGGCGCCTTCGGGGGCCATCGAACCGTGCAGGATGGTGATGCCGCCGGTCTTGTGGATCGGGTTGTCCATGGCGCGGAGCACCTTGCCGTCGGGATCCGGCGGGTTGATCGCGGCGAGGTTCTCGGCCACCGTTTTGCCCGTCACGGTGAGGCAGTCGCCGTGGATCAGGCCGGCGTCGAGCAGGGCCTTCATGATGACCGGCACGCCGCCGATCTTGTCGACGTCGGTCATGACGTAGCGGCCGAACGGCTTGAGGTCGCCCAGGTGCGGGATCTTGTCGCCGATGCGGTTGAAGTCCTCGAGGTTCAGATCGACTTCCGCTTCCCGGGCGATAGCGAGCAGGTGCAGCACGGCGTTGGTGGAGCCGCCGAAGGCCATAGTGACGGCGATGGCGTTCTCGAAGGCCTTCTTGGTCAGGATGTCGCGGGCCGTGATGCCGAGCCGGAGCAGGTTGACCACGGCCTCGCCGGACTTGTGCGCAAAGACGTCGCGGCGGCGGTCCGCGGAGGGCGGGGCGGCGGAGCCGGGCAGGGACATGCCCAGCGCCTCGCCGATGCACGCCATGGTGTTGGCGGTGTACATCCCGCCGCAGGCGCCTTCGCCCGGGCAGATGGCCCTTTCAATGCGGTCCAGGTCCCCGCGGCTCATCTTGCCGGCGGCGCAGGCGCCCACGGCTTCGAAAGCGTCGATCAGGGTGACTTCCTTTTCGGAGCCGTCCTCAAGCTTGACCCAGCCCGGCATGATCGAGCCGGCGTAGAGGAAGACCGAAGCCAGGTCCAGCCGGGCGGCTGCCATCAGCATGCCGGGCAGGGACTTGTCGCAGCCGGCCAGCAGCACCGAGCCGTCGATCCGCTCGGCCTGCATCACGGTTTCCACCGAGTCGGCGATGACTTCGCGCGACACCAGGGAGAAGTGCATGCCCTCGTGGCCCATGGAGATGCCGTCGGAGACGGAGATGGTACCGAACTGCATAGGGAAGCCGCCGGCGGCGAAGACGCCTTCCTTGGCGCCCTGGGCGAGCCGGTTCAGGGAAAGGTTGCAGGGAGTGATTTCGTTCCAGGAGCTCGCCACGCCAATCTGCGGTTTGGCGAAGTCGTCGTCGCCCATGCCGACCGCCCGGAGCATCCCGCGCGACGGTGCGGCGTGGATTCCATCGGTGACCACCCGGCTGCGGGGTTTGATGTCCGGTTTGGTGCCTGTTGCTGTTTGGGTGTCCTCACTCATGGCTCAAAGTCTAGGGCGCCGCCGCCAAGGGGAACGACCCGGAACGGACCATTAAGCGTAATAGCAGGAATATTTCGATCAAATAGTGGACTCTCGTCTCACCTCATGGAAGGGGCCGCTTGTACCGGCTCAGTTCAGGTGGGCGGCGTCACGCAGTTCCGGAGCCTCGGACACCGCCTGTGCCTCGGCTTTGAGCAGGCCCAGCACCTGTTGGATGGTGGTCCGGGCCGCGACGTCGGGGCGGGCCAGTGCCACGATGCTGCGGCGGGCTTTAACCCCTGCAAGCGGCCGGAGGACGAAGCCCCTCCCCTGGTTCTTCAGCGCAGTGTAGCGGGGCAGCAGGCTGAGACCGTGACCGGCGCTGACCAGGGCCTCAAGGACCCGGAGATCCGGGTAGAGCTGCGCGCGCACGGCACGGGAATCGGCCTGCACCTCGATCTGGCGGAGCACCGTGTCGAAGGGGAAGCCGTCCGGCACGCCCATCCAGGGGAATCCGATGACGTCTTCCGCGTAGAGGGTGGCCTTGCCGGCGAGCGCATGCCCCTCCGGGATCGCGACGTCGAGGGGCTCGTCCAGCAGCGGAACCACCGTGAGGCCCAGCCGGGCGAAGACTTCGGGACCGTCGACGCTATGCGCCAGGACAATGTCGTAGTCGGCGGTGAGGCCGGCGAATCCGGCAACGTTCGGGTCCTCGAAGTGCGCCTCGAAGCGTAGTCCGTCAATGGCCTTGACGCGGTGCAGAAGCCCCGGCAGGAACATCTCGGCGGCACTGGGGAAGAAAGCCGCCTTGACCTGCGTCTGCCAGCCGAGCCGGTAGGTGTCGATGGTGGCCTCCGCCCTCGCCATGGCGGTGGCCACCTCGGCCGCGGCTCCGGCCATCGCGAGTCCCGCCTCCGTGAGCCGGACTCCCCTGCCGGACTTCTCCACCAGGACCACCCCCAGTTCCTCCTGGAGCGTCTTGAGTTGCTGCGAGACGGCGGAGGGCGTCACGTTCATCGCCTCGGCGGTGGCGCCGACAGTGCCGCGATCGGCCAGTTCCCGGAGAATCCGCAGTCTCTTCAAATCCATGCACCGAGGCTACAGTGTTGACCTCCGGTGCCGGGCAGCCGGTGCTGGACAGCCGGCTCGGCGCGGACGTACCGTCAAGGCAACGGCAACCTTGCCTAGATGGAACCCCGCCTTGTGGACAGAAAGGCTCTGCTATGGACTGGATCATTTGGCTCATCGTCATCGTGGTGATTGTCGCCGTCGTCTGGTGGCTGCTGAACCGCAACAACTCCCGTGGCAAATCAGGATCCGCCGGCACCGGGACCGCTCCGACCCACGATTCCACCCATCCGCACCCGCACGACGCTGTCCACGGCGCCAGCCACCGCGGCGCCCTGTCCGGCGGAGGATCCGCGGCTTCCGCGTCGGCAGCCGGCCTGGCCCGGATGCCAAAGGCTGGGGGCTTCAGCCAGGCCGAACCCGATGTGGAACCGGAACCCGAGCCCGATCCGATTGCCACCGCTGAGGATGCCGCGGCCGCAGAGGCTCACGCGGCGGCACGCGCCGCGGCGCGCGCTCAGTCGGGCGCTCAGCAGGGCGCTCCGTCGGGTACTGCGGCGGGCGCTGCGGCGGGCGCTGAAGCGGCCCCGGCCGCGGAAGGCCCTGAATGGGAAACCCAGTGGTCCGAGACGCCGCCTGCGGCAACGCATACGGTCCCCCTCCAGGAGCCCGGCCTCGGCACCCCCGGCGACCACGGCGACCACGTCATGGAGGCCCCCGCGGCCGGTGCGGCGGCAGGCGGGCCAGCGCCGGCGGCCATCCCGGTGCATCACCCCGAATACACCGCGCCCCACTCCCCCACGCTCCCCGGTGCGGAGTCGGCCGCGGCCGAGGCCGAGACAGCGCAGACGGCGGCGTCCTCCGCAGCCTCCGAAACCGCTGCGAGCCACTCGCCCGAACCGGCAGGCCATCTCGCCGTGGACCAGCCTTACGGCGAGGGATCGGCGTCACCGGCGGCCGACGGCAGCGGCCCCGAAGGGTTCGCCGTCAAAGGCAACGCCTCGTCGATGATCTACCACGATGAAACCAGCACCGCGTTCGAGGAAACAACCGCCGAAGTCTGGTTCCTGTCCCCGGCCCATGCCGAAGCCGCCGGCTTCCGGCCACCCCGCCGGTCACGGCAGTAGTCGACGGCACGGCTGAGGGCCGCAGGGAAGAGCCCCACCGCGGTGGGAGACCGGATGGCGACGAGGACGGGGCGCAGCCATTCAGGCGCGCCCCGAGCTGCGGCGCGGGCCGGAGTCCGGGCCCCACTGATAGCTGCTGTAACGATTCTGCTGGCGGCCTGCACGGGCAGCAGCACTCTGCCGGCAAGCAACAGCGCCCCGGCGGCCAGCAGCCCGGCATCGGATGTCCCGCAGGGTGCAGCCAGGCTGACGGTGGCCGGCCGGATCGACGCGCAATTGCAGGTGCCGTGGTCGACCGTCTTCCTGCCCGACGGCACCGCCGTCATTTCCGAACGCGACAGTGCCCGGCTCAGGTCGATCGGCAGCGGACCGGGCAGTGGGGGTTCGGTAGGCGGCGGGCGGGCCGGCATCGTCGGCCAGGTGCCCGACGTCGTGCCCGGCGGCGAAGGCGGACTGCTGGGGCTGGCTCTCTCGCCCGATTTCGCGTCAGATCGGTACCTGTACGCCTATTTCACGGCGGCCGGTGACAACAGAGTGGCCCGTATGCGCCTCGAGGAAGACGGCGGGCAGCTGCGGCTGGGACCGGCGGAGGTCATCTTTGCTGGAATCCCGAAGGCCTCCACGCACAACGGCGGACGGATCCGGTTCGGGCCGGACGGGTACCTGTATGTCGGCACCGGCGATTCGCAGCGCCGCGAGCAGCCCCAGAACACGAATGCCCTTGGCGGCAAGATCCTCCGCCTCACGCCCGGGGGCCGTCCCGCTCCGGGAAATCCGTTCGGTGACAACCCGGTGTACAGCCTCGGCCACCGCAACGTCCAGGGGCTCGCGTGGGACAGTGCCGGCCGGCTGTGGGCCAGCGAATTCGGTCCCGAGGTCAATGACGAGCTGAACCTGATAGTGCCGGGCGGCAACTACGGCTGGCCGGAGGTGACCGGCGCCCCGCACCGCACCGGTTTCCTTGACGCGAAGCTCGTGTGGCCGTCGACGGCGGAGTCCTCCCCAAGCGGACTCGAAATAGTCGGCGATACGGCATATCTCGGCGCCCTCCGCGGCCAGCGGGTCTGGGCTGTCCCTCTCGGCGGGGAATTTGCCGGTACTGCTATGAGCTATTTCACACAGCAGTACGGCAGGATTCGGAACGTCTCGTTGGCCCCGGATGGCCGTCTCTGGGTGCTCAGCAACAACCAAAACCCTGATTTTGTAATGGTTTTGGACCTCCCCGGATAGGTACCCCAGCCCACACCCGGCCCGATTTCACACGATGTCGAAATTCGTGTAGAGTTTCATGTCGTTGCGGAGAACAAAGAGGGAAACAAAAAGCCCCGGCGAACGAAACAACAGATGCACCTCTAGCTCAATTGGCAGAGCAATTGACTCTTAATCAATGGGTTCCGGGTTCGAGTCCCGGGGGGTGCACCACAAGGGAAAACCCCGTCCTGTTAGGCTGAAAAGCTTGGCAGGGCGGGGTTTTTTGTCGTGACGTGAACCCCGAAACTATTCTGCTGCGGATGCCGCCACCGCTTCGGGTGTGTCCGGGTGTGGGTCGCAGTCGCCACAGAACACATTTTCAACAATGTCACCGCAACACTGACAGCGGTGATCCAAGGCCGCGGATTCGACGATGTAGGTAGTCATAGCCACATGTTCCCCCGACGGCTGCGCGTCCGCACACAGTAGCTGCTACCTGTTTCCAGCGCAGGACTACTTGCCGGTCTGCTGGCCGGGGGCGCAATGCCCGCGACGGGCCAAGGTCTCAGAACGCGCGCCGGACCGCAGCCGGCTGGAAGTGGATCGGCAGCGGCAGCTGGAGCGGGCGGGTGCCGACGGGTTCGTCGAGCAGTTCGTTAATCGAGGTCTGCCCTTTCAGTTCCGCCGGCGGGTTCGCGTCCATTGCTTGAGCCTATGCGCCGCCGGTGGCCGGGCAGGTGAGGGACACGGGAACGCGAAGGACCGCCGGTGCGGAAGGGCTCCGGAACGGCAAGCGCTCCGGGGTCCGGGGTCCGGGGTCCGGGGTCCGCATGATGGTGGCCCCCGCGCGGCAGCCGCCGTCGGACTAACCCCGCCGGAACCACCCCACAAGAGCCGTGGCCGGGGCAGGGAAGCACGATGGGTGTGGTGGTCCGCTAGTTCAGGTTGTTCACCTCGACGGCCAGGCCGGGCTCGGCGGCCGTGACAATGGCCTTGACCTCGGGAGAGGAAATGCGGGTGGCCAGTTCGGTGACAACGGCCTGGAGTTCCTGCCGCAGCACGTCGGGGTCGATTGACGCCGCGGCGAGGACGGAGCGCTCCATGTCGGCCGCTTCGGCCACGGCCTGCCGGCCACGGTCGGTCAGGGACACCACGTGGCTGCGGCGGTCGGAGGTGCTGCGCTGCCGTGAGATGTGGCCATGCGTTTCCAGACGGCTCAGCGTCTTCCCCATGGTCTGCGCCTGAACCCGAACCAACTGGGCCAGCTGGGCCTGCGTCATGGGTCCGTTAACTGAGAGCACTTCCATGGCGATGACCCCGGCATGGGTCAGGCCAATGGCCCCCAGCTTCTCGTTCCAGGAGTGTTCAACAAGGCGGGCTGCCGTGGACAATAGGCGCCCGGTGGGCCAGCGATCCATATCAGGCATACCAACGAGTATAGCGAGCGCAAGATTCGTCGCCCGCACCGTGGCTCATTGGGTCCGGGTATTCCCCACCCGCCGAATTGGGCCCGTGGCCCGCCGGGATGCCGCGGAACGGAGCTGGTACGCTGACCCCCGGACCTCGGAGGCATCTGTGAAACGAAATGTAAACGGGCAGCCTGCCCCGGCGGTTTTCGGCACTATCGGCCTGCCGGTCGTGGCGATGGCGGTGGCACTTTTCACGTATTTCCTGGCCCGGCTGCTGCACGGCGAGGGGTACGTCGCCGTCGTCGACGGCTGGATGGCCATGGTCACGGAGTGGGTCACGGTGGCGGTCTGCTGGCTGGCCCTGCGACGCTCCGCTGCCGTCCCGGGCGAGCTGGTCCTGGCCGCGGTTGCGGTGACGGCGACGGCCTTCGGCGATACCTATTACTCGCTGGCCCAGGATGAGACAGGTACCGTGCCCTCGCCTTCTCCGGCCGACATCGGTTACATGCTCTTTTATGCCTTGATGCTCCTGGCCCTGGTCATCATTGTGGGCAGAAGGCTGCGAAAGGCTGCGCTGCCCGTCTTCCTGGACAGCGCCGTGGCCGTCTGCGGCTCCGCTGCCGTACTGGCAGTCCTCCTCGAACCCGTCCTGGAATCCTCCGCCGATACGCCGTTTTCGGCCGGTACCGTCATCATCGTCGCCTACCCGCTTTTCGACCTGCTGCTCATTGCCGTGATTGCGGCCATCATCGCGTCGCAGCGCGAATCCGACAAGCACTGGGCCTATCTCGTCGCCGGGATGCTTGTTTTCACCGCCGCGGATGTCGTGTTTGCGCTCGGTGAGGAATCGGGCGCCTACTCCGTCGGGTCGAACCTTGACCTGGTGTGGGCCGCAGGGTTGGCGCTGATTGCCGTGTGGCTGGATCGGGCGTCGCGTCCGGGGAGCCCGGGACGGGGCCAGGGCAGTGCACATCAGGCGCTGATTGTGCCGGGCCTCGCGACGGCGGCAGCCCTGGGGGTTCTACTCCTGGGCAGCCAGCAGCATGTGCCGCCGTACGCGCTCGCGCTGGCCAGCATCACCTTGGTCCTTGCCGCCGTTCCGCTGGCATTCCGCCACCGTCTGCTGCGCAGGTTGACCCGCACGGATGATTTGACCGGATTGCTGAACCGGCGGGCGTTCAACGAGGACTGCAGGCAACGCATTGCTGCCGCCGGGAACCGGAGAGGCGCACTGCTGCTCCTCGATCTGGACCGTTTCAAGGAAATTAACGACAGCCTGGGCCACGAGGCCGGCGACCGCTTGCTGATCCAGGTGGGGGCCCGGTTGTCGCATTCGCTCCGCTCCGGGGACCTGCTTGCCCGGCTCGGTGGCGATGAATTCGCGGTACTCCTGGGCGACAGCGACGGTGACGAAGCGACGGCCGTCGCCCACAAGATCCGGGATGCCCTGGCGGAATCGTTCACGGCGGGAGGCATTGCCCTGCGTACCAGCGTCAGCATCGGCGTCGCGCTTTTCCCTGCGCATGGGAACGACGTCAACTCGTTGCTGCGCAAGGCCGACATGGCGATGTACCGTGCCAAGACGGCCCGGAGCGGACACCACATTTATCATCAGGACGACGACCAGCAGGGCGAGTTGCGGCTGCGGACGATTCAGGAGCTGCGGACCGCGCTGGCCGCGGATCAGCTGATTTTGCACTATCAGCCCCAGGTTGACCTTGCCACGGATGAGATCCACGGCGTCGAGGCCCTGGTCCGTTGGGACCACCCCACCCGCGGAGTCCTCGCACCGGAAGATTTCCTTCGCCTGGCCGAGGAATGCGGTCTTATGCATGACCTCACCCTCGTGGTGCTGGAAAAAGCGCTGGACCAGGCAGCCCGGTGGCATTCGAAGCACGGGTCCCTGACCGTCTCGGTGAACATCTCCGCCAGTTCCCTGGTGGACATCGGGCTGCCGCGGAGGATCGGTTCAATGCTGCGCGAGCGCAGGCTGCCGGCAAGTGCCCTGGTCCTGGAAATCACCGAGGACTTCCTCATGGCGGACCGTGACCGGGCGCGGGAAATCCTGATCCAGCTCAGGGAGAACGGTGTGCAGATCGCCGTGGATGATTTCGGGACCGGCTACAGCTCTCTCGCGTACCTTCGTGAGCTGCCGATCGACGAGCTCAAGCTTGACCGGTCCTTTGTGCTGCCGATGGACTCCGATCCCCGGGCCTCGGCGCTTGTTGCCTCCACGATCGCCCTGGCGCACAGTCTCGGATTGCGGATTGTGGCGGAAGGTGTGGAGAGCCGGGAAACGCAGGAAGAGCTGACAAAACTCGGCTGCAACAACGCACAGGGACACTTTGTCTCGCGGCCCGTCAGTGCCGCGGAGCTGGACGGCTGGCTTGCAGCCCGCCAGCTGGAACCCGTCCGGCACGTCTAGGAAACTTCGATGCGGAGCCGGCCGTGGGACCGCGGCCGTCTATCCGGGTGCCACTGGGTGTTATTCGTCGGTCGGTGACGCGTATCGTTGGGACCGCACGGCGCCGACGCGGCGAAGCGGCGAAGCGGCGCAGCGGCGCAGCGGCGCAGCGGCGAAGGATCATCACCGCTGACGGTTCCCCCATGACCAGGCTGCCCGGGCCGGCCGGCTGCAGCATCGGAGTCGACTGCGCCAGCGAAAGCCCACGCTGGCAAGCCGATCCAGCCTCAATCACCGTAAGGATATTATCTTGCCCGAACGACTCATTCCCGGTGCCCCGGCGCCGGACTTCACGCTGAAGAACTCTGACGGGAAGGACGTCTCGCTGACGGATTTCCGCGGCCGCAGCACGGTGGTCTACTTCTATCCGGCAGCCTCCACCCCGGGGTGCACCAAGCAGGCCTGCGACTTCCGCGATTCCCTCGCATCCCTGCAGCAAGCAGGCTACGACGTACTGGGCATCTCCCCCGACCCCGTGGACAAGCTCGCCAGGTTCGCGGCCGCGGAAGGCCTGGCTTTCCCGCTGCTCTCCGACGAGGACCATACCGTCGCCGGGTCCTACGGGGCCTGGGGCGAGAAGAAGAACTACGGCCGGACCTATGAAGGACTCATCCGTTCCACCGTCGTCATCGATCCTGACGGCAAGGTCGCCGTTGCCCAGTACAACGTCCGGGCCACCGGGCATGTCGCGAAGCTCCGCCGCGACCTCAAGCTGGACGCCTAGCCGGAGACCCGGCGCCGCCGTCGGGATGTCCCGGCCGCGACGCCGCCGCCTGGAGGCACTGCGAAATGTACAATGGAGCCTGGCATCCGCCGTCGACGGTCCTTTGACCTGATAGACGGCGACGCCGCGCGCGAGTGGTGAAATTGGCAGACACGCAGGATTTAGGTTCCTGTGCCTTCGGGCGTGGGGGTTCAAATCCCCCCTTGCGCACAAAGAACCCCGGTCTTCGGACCGGGGTTCTTTTCTTATTTAGCCGGGCTCAGCCGGACTGGCCCGGTTTTGCCGGCCTGCGCACCCGGAGCCGTTGCCGCGGCGCCGGATGCGTCCCAAAACCGGGCCAGTCCGGCCGCGGTTGCCCGGCCCAAAAAAATTCTCAAGCCGCACCCATCCGTTTCCCCGCACCCGGCGAATACCCATTGAGACACCAGCCAAGGGCCGGTGCCCCACCAAGTCGGAAATGGGCCAGAGCGGCAACGATCGCCGCAGGCAACGATCGGCACAACTAAGGAGAAACCGAAATGCAGACCATCAAGCGCAACACCCTCGCCGTTGCAGGTATCGCCGCTGCAGCAATGCTCAGCCTCACTGCCTGTGGCGGATCCAGCACAACCGCCTCCAGTTCCTCGGCTCCGGCGTCCACCCCGTCGGCCTCCAGCATGGCGCCGTCGCCGTCCACGAGCTCCTCGGCTGCCATGGATCCGGCAGCCAACCTCGTCGGTGCGGGTTGCGCCGGATACGCCGCGAAGGTGCCCAGCGGTGCCGGTTCCGTCTCCGGAATGGCCCTCGACCCGGTAGCCGTGGCCGCCTCGAACAACCCGATCCTCACCACCCTGACGGCGGCCGTGTCCGGCAAACTCAACCCCAAGGTGAACCTGGTGGACACCCTGAACGGCAGCGAATTCACGGTCTTCGCACCGACCGATGACGCGTTCGCCAAGATCGACGCCGCCACGATCGAAACGCTGAAGACGGACGATGCCCTGCTCAGCAAGATCCTGACCTACCACGTGGTTCCCGGCCAGATCAGCCCGGACAAGATCGTTGGCACGCACAAGACCGTCCAGGGCGGTTCCGTGACGGTCACCGGCACGAAGGAGGCCCTCAAGGTTGACGACGCCGGCGTGGTCTGCGGCGGCGTAAAGACGGCCAACGCCACTGTTTACATGGTGGACTCCGTCCTGATGCCCAAGTAAGCAGCACCAAGCACTCCTGCTCCGGTCTCAGCCTGACTCCCTGGACCGATTAGGAGAGGAGAAGGCCCGCACCCCGGTGCGGGCCTTCTCTTTGCCCGGGCGTTCCCACCGGCGGCGGGCGGGCCAACAGCCGCCGGCCGGGCCGGTCAACTAGACTGGGGCTGTTCCGCAGCCGGCGGTCCGCCCAGTTCCCAGAGGTGATTCCTGAGTGCCCAGCAGTACAGTACCCAGCAGTAGCGTGCGCCCCAGCACACTGCGACGCAGTACCATGCACCGCCTTGCATCCGGCCTCGGTGCCGTCCTCCTGATGCTTCCGCTCGCCTCGTGCACCGGATCACCCGCTCCCGCCCCCAGCTCTGCCACTGCTTCGGCCAGTGCTTCCGACGACGGCCCCAGCGCAGTCTTCACGTTCGGCACCGCCTCGCAGCCCCTCGGCCTCGATCCGGCCCTCGTCTCTGACATCGAGTCCTACCGGATCACCCGGCAGGTCCTCGAGGGGCTTGTCGGTGTGGACCAGACCACCGGACAGCCGACGCCGTTGCTCGCCACGGAGTGGAAATCCAGCGACGACGGCCGCAGCTACGATTTCAAGCTCCGCGAGAAGGTGACGTTCCACGACGGAGCGCCCTTTGATGCCGAGTCCGTCTGCAGCAATTTCAACCGCTGGTTCAACTTCCCGGAAGCGCTGCGGAAACAGGCCGCCGGCACCACCTTCAAGGGCGTCTTCAAAGCCCACGCCGATCAGGCGTCCCTCTCCATCTACAAGGGCTGCACCGCCGTTGCCCCGGACAACGTGAAGATCGAGCTCACCCAGCCCTTCACCGGATTCCTGCAGGCCCTGACACTCCCCGCCTTCGCGCTGTCCTCGCCCCAGGCCCTGGCGGCCCAGAACGCGGACGTACTCAACCAGAGCCGCGACGGGCAGCCCGTGTCGGGCTACGGCCTGCACCCGGTGGGAACCGGCCCCTATGTCTTCAGCTCCTGGGACAAGAGCAACGTCACGCTTGCCAGCAACAAAAACTATTGGGGGGACAAGGGCCGGATCGGGACGATCAACTTCGTCACCTACGACCACACCCAGACCCGGATGCAGGCCCTGCTCGACGGCAAGATCGACGCCTATGACGCCGTCACCGTGGGGAACTTCGACCAGCTGGTCAAACGCGGCAAGCAGATCATTCAGCGGGACCCGTTCTCCGTGATGTACCTCGGCATGAACCAGGAGGTCCCCATCCTGCAAAACCTCAAAGTCCGCCAGGCCATCGAAATGGCACTCGACAAGGACACCCTGATCCGCCGGTTCTTCATCGACAACACGGCCCAGGCCTCCCAGTTTGTCCCGCCGAAGCTCAGCGGCTTCAACAACAACGCCCCGTCCCTGGGCCACAACCCGGCCAAAGCCAAGGAATTGCTCACCGAGGCCGGCTACAAGGGCGAGGAACTGAAGTTCTATTACCCGCTCAACGTCACCCGGCCCTACCTCCCGACGCCGGAGAAGGTATATGCGGAGATCAGCAAGCAGTTGACCGCCGTCGGGCTGAACATCAAGCCGGTACCTGTTGACTGGTCCGAAGGCTACCTGCAGAAGGTCACGTCCTCCGGCGACCATGGCCTTCACCTGCTGGGCTGGAACGGGTCCTATTCGGATCAGGACAACTTCGTCGGCCCGCTCTTCGGGGAGAACACCGGGGAATTCGGGTACCAGGACCCGCAGGTCTTCTCCAAGATCGCCCGGGCCCGCGGGCTGCCGGACGGCAAGGAGCGCACGGAGCAGTACCAGACCATCAACGCCCAGATCGCTGCCACGGTGCCCGCCGTGCCTATCGCGTTCCCGATTTCCGCGCTGGCCCTCTCCGACCGTGTGCTGAAGTACCCGGCGTCGCCCGTCCTGAACGAAGTTTTCACGAAGATTGAACTAAAGCCTTGACGGACTGACCCAATTTCAGTTAGAAGGCACTGCGGGGATATTCTGTGACAGCCAGACCCGCTGCTATCGGAGACTGATTGTGACTTTCATTTCCAAGACCCAACATGCCGACGTCGTCCTGATTGGCGGCGGCATCATGAGCGCCACCCTCGGCGCTTTCCTCAAGCAGCTCGAACCGAACTGGACTATTTCCCTGTTCGAAAAGCTGGATGAGCCCGGTCTGGAAAGCTCCGGCCCCTGGAACAACGCCGGCACCGGACACGCCGCCCTGTGTGAGCTCAACTACTCCCCCGCCGCCAAAGACGGCTCGGTGGATCCTGCCAAGGCACTCATCATCAACGAGCAGTACCAGCTGTCCCGCCAGTTCTGGTCCCACCTGGTCACGAACGGGATGATTGGCTCCCCCAAGGGCTTCATCAACACCGTCCCGCACATGAGCTTCGTCATCGGCGAAGACAATGTCAGGTTCCTGCGCACCCGCTACGAGGCGCTCAAGCCGAACCCGCTGTTCCGTTCCATGGAATATTCCGAGGACCACGCGCAAATCGCCAAGTGGGCCCCGCTGATCGTCGAGGGCCGCGACCCGAACCAGCGCATCGCCGCCACCCGCGCCGCGGAAGGGACCGACGTCGACTTCGGCGCCCTGACCCGCGAGCTGACCACCTACCTCGGCGACAACGGGGTGGAGGTCAACTACGGCCACAACGTCGCCGGCATCAAGCGCGCGTCCGACGGCGGCTGGGACCTCTCGCTCAAGCACCCCAAGTCCGGCGAGCACGGCTCGATCCACGCGAAGTTCGTTTTCGTGGGGGCCGGCGGCGGCGCCCTCCACCTGCTGCAGGCCTCGGGCATTCCGGAAAGCAAAGGCTTCGGCGGCTTCCCGGTCTCCGGCCAGTTCTTCCGCTGCACGGATGAGACGCTCGCGGCCCAGCACAGCGCCAAAGTCTACGGCCAGGCATCCGTCGGCGCCCCGCCCATGTCCGTCCCGCACCTGGACACCCGCTACGTCAACGGCAAGCGTTCCCTGCTGTTCGGCCCGTACGCCGGCTTCTCCACGAACTTCCTGAAGAACGGCTCCTACCTGGACCTGCCGCTGTCCATCCGGCCCTCCAACATCATCCCGATGCTGGCCGTGGGCAAGGACAACATGGACCTCACCGCGTACCTGATCAAGGAAGTCGCGAAGCGGCACGGCGCCAAGGTCGAGGCCCTGCGTGAGTACTACCCGGCCGCAAAAGACGGCGACTGGGAACTCATCACCGCCGGCCAGCGTGTACAGATCATCAAGAAGGATCCGAAGAAAGGCGGCGTGCTGCAGTTCGGCACGGAAGTCATCGCCGTCCGCGACGGTTCCATCGGCGCCCTGCTGGGTGCGTCCCCGGGCGCGTCAACGGCGGTGCCGATTATGATCGAGCTGCTGCAGAAGTCCTTCCCGAAGCAGTTCAAAGGCTGGCAGAGCAGGTTCAAGGAGATGATGCCCGGCTATGGCGTCAAGCTCAACGAGAATCCGGACCTCGCCGCCCAGCTCGAAGCCGACACGGCCAAGGCGCTGCAGCTGGAACAGGTCAGCGCCCCGCGCAGCTGACACCCGCTCCGGGTTGCGGGCGCTTCACCTCTTTGACGTCCGTCCCTCGACCCACCAGGAGACCATGAGATGTTCCGGCTCGCAACGCTTTCGCTGGCAAACCGGGCCCTGATCGCGCTGGTCACCGTGTTCGCGTCCGTCTTCGGCGTGATCACGATGTCCTCGCTGAAGCAGGAGCTCATCCCGTCCATCGAGTTCCCGCAGATCACGGTCATCACCTCGATGCCCGGCGCCTCGCCGGAAGTCGTGGACAAGCAGGTCAGCGCCCCGCTCGAGACGGCGCTCAACGGCGTCGAAGGCCTGGAGTCGACGTCGTCCACCTCGCGCAACGGCGTCTCGCAGATCTCCATGGTGTTCACCTACGGCTCGAACCTGGACCGTGCCCGGAACCAGATCGACCGCGCCATCTCCAACGCCAAGCGGGCCCTGCCGGCCGATGTCCAGCCGCAGGCGATCGCCGGCAGCATCAGCGACTTCCCGATCGTCTTCCTCGCGGTCTCCGCGGACAAGCCGCTCAGCGAGCTGAACGCTGATCTGGCCCGGCTCAGCGTGCCGCGGCTGCAGAAGCTCGACGGCGTCCGCGGCGCCGATGTGACCGGCGGCGCCACCCAGCACATCAGGATCCTGCCGCGCCCCGAGGCGATGGCGGCGTCCGGCGCGAGCATCCAGTCCATCAGCAATGCGCTGAAGAACAACGGCGCCCTGATTCCCGCCGGCACCATCGAGGAACAGGGCAAGACCCTCTCGCTGCAGATCGGCAGCCCGGTGGCTTCCCTCGACGCGATCAGGGCCCTCCCGCTGGGAGGCGCCCGCGACGCCGCCACAATCGGCAGCGTCGCGGAGGTGAGCATCGCCGAGGATGCCCGCACCTCGATCACCCGGACCAACGGCAAGGAAACCCTGGCCCTGTCCGTCACGAAAAAGCCCGAGGGCGACACCGTCGCCATTTCCCACGCGGTGAAGGACTCCATCCCCCAGCTCGAGGCCGAACTCGGCTCCAACGCAAAGTTCACCCCGATCTTTGATCAGGCGCCGTTCATCGAGAAGTCCATCAAGGACCTCACCACCGAGGGTCTGCTGGGCCTGGGCTTCGCCGTCGCTGTGATCCTGGTCTTCCTGATGTCCGTGCGCGCCACGCTGGTGACGGCCGTGTCCATCCCGCTGTCCCTGCTGATCACGTTCATCGGGCTTTCGGCCACCGGCTACTCGCTGAACATCCTGACCCTTGGGGCGCTCACCATCGCGATCGGCCGTGTTGTGGACGACTCGATCGTGGTGATCGAGAACATCAAGCGCCACCTGAGCTACGGCGAGCAGAAGATCACCGCGATCCTGACATCCATCCGCGAGGTCGCCGGCGCCATCACCGCATCGACCCTGACCACCGTGGCCGTGTTCCTGCCGATCGCCTTTGTGGCCGGCCTGGCAGGCGAACTGTTCCGGCCGTTCGCGATGACAGTCACCATCGCGCTGCTGTCCTCGCTGCTGGTATCGCTGACCATCGTGCCGGTGCTGGCGTACTGGTTCCTGCGGAATCCCGCCGACAAGGCCGGCGCATCGGAATCCTCCGCCCGGGAGATCGCGGCGAAGGCCCACGAGGCCGAGCAGCGCACCGTGCTGCAGCGCGGCTACATGCCGATCCTGACCAAGACCCAGAAGCACCCGGTGGTGACCCTGATCGCTGCCGTCCTGGTCCTCGGCGGCACCGCCGCCATGTCCCCGCTGCTGGCCACGGATCTGCTGGGCAGCTCGGGCGAAAACAGCATGACCGTCCGGCAGGGCCTCCCCGCCGGCACCAGCCTGGCCGAGGCCGGCGCCGCCGCCATCAAGGTCGAGGAGGTGCTGCGGGAGATCGACGGCGTCAGGGACGTCCAGGTCACCACCGGCAATGCCCGGACCGGCTTCTCCGCGCTGTTGTCCGCCGGTGCCTCGAACTCGTCCTTCACCGTGGTGACGGAGGAGAAAGCCAACCAGGGCAAACTTAAGGAAACCGTCCGCCAGGAGCTCGCCAGGATTCCTGATTCCGGCAAGATCACCGTGGGCTCTCAGCAGGGCGGCTTCGGCACAACGTCGACGGTGGACATCACCCTTAAGGCGGCCACCACCGCGGACCTCCGGACCGCGAGCGATGCCATGGTCACGGCCATGGACGGCGTCCCCGGCTCCTCCGAGGTGGCCACCAACCTGGCCGCCAGCCAGCCGGTGGTGCAGGTCAAGGTGGACCGGGCCAAGGCCGTCGCCGCAGGCCTGAACGAGGAACAGGTGGCCGGTGTGCTGGCAGCCACGATCAGCCCCATCCCGGCCGGAAGCGTGCGCCTCGACACCAACGACTTCCCGGTCCGGATCGGCGAAGGCACCCGCTTCACCAGCATCGGCGCTGTCAGGGACATACCGCTCCCGACGGCTCGTGGCCCCGTGACGCTGGGCAGCATCGCCTCCGTGGAGCAGGTGGACGTGCCCGTCTCGATCACCGCGAGCAACGGCCAGCGGACCGCGCGCGTCTCCGTCACGCCGTCGGGCGCCAACCTCGGCGCGGTGAGCACGGAAGTACAGGCGCGGCTCAAGACCGTCCAGCTGCCGCCGGGTGTCACGGCTGAGATCGGCGGCGCGACGACGCAGCAGGCCGAATCCTTCGCCCAGCTCGGCCTGGCCCTGCTGGCAGCCATCGCGATCGTGTACGTGATCATGGTCGCGGCGTTCAAGTCGCTCATCCAGCCGCTGATTCTGCTCGTCTCCGTACCGTTCGCGGCCACCGGCGCCATCGGGCTGCTGCTGGTGACCGGTGTGCCGCTGGGACTGCCCTCGCTGATCGGCATGCTGATGCTGGTGGGCATTGTGGTGACCAATGCGATTGTGCTGATCGACCTCATCAACCAGTACCGCCGGCCGGCGAACGGCGAGCCCGGGATGAGCGTGGCGGACGCGATCACACACGGCGCCCGCCAGCGCCTGCGGCCGATCCTCATGACAGCCCTGGCCACCGTGTTCGCGCTGACGCCGATGGCCCTGGGCCTGACCGGCGGAGGAGGCTTCATCTCGCAGCCCCTGGCGATCGTGGTGATCGGCGGCCTGATCTCCTCCACGGCGCTGACCCTGGTCCTGGTGCCGGTGCTGTACCGGCTCGTGGAGGGACGGCGCGAAAGGAAGGCGCTGGCGAAGGCGGACGCCGCGCCGCCGGCACCGGAATCGGCCTCCCGCGGCCGGCGGGCCAAGCCCACCCCGCCCGACGCTGCGGCCGCCTCGGCCGCCGCAGCCGAACACGCCGGCGAGCCGGACGAGGCCCCGGCCCTCCGCAACTAGCCAGCCCCTCCACCACAGGGAATATTCGCCAGTGGGTGGCGTTGTACCGGTCGATAGATGCAAATGCATGTATATCGGTTATACTGGAACCAGCTCCGGGATCCCTCCGGCCACGGAAAGGCACATCATGCAGATCGGCGTATTCAGCGTCAGCGATATCACCACCGACCCCACCACGGGCCGCACTCCCACGGAGCACGAACGCATCAAGGCGTCCGTGGCGATCGCCAAAAAGGTCGAGGAAATAGGCATGGATGTTTATGCCATCGGCGAGCACCACAACCGTCCGTTCTTCTCCTCCTCCCCCACCACCACACTCGCCTACATCGCCGCCCAGACCGAGCGCATCATCCTGTCCACGACGACGACGCTGATCACCACCAATGACCCGGTGAAGATCGCTGAGGACTTCGCGATGCTGCAGCACCTGGCCGACGGCCGCGTTGACCTGGTCCTGGGGCGCGGCAACACCGCCCCGGTCTACCCGTGGTTCGGCAAGAACATCCAGGACGGGATCGAACTCGCGATAGAGAACTACTCCCTGCTGCGCCGCCTCTGGGACGAGGACACCGTGAACTGGTCCGGCAAGTTCCGCACCCCGCTGCAGAATTTCACCTCCACCCCGCGCCCGCTCGACGGCGTCGCACCCTTCGTGTGGCACGGCTCCATCCGCACCCCGCAGATCGCCGAAGTGGCCGCCTACTACGGCGACGGTTTCTTCGCGAACAACATCTTCTGGCCCAAGGAGCACTACCAGCAGCTGATCAGCCTCTACCGCGAACGCTACGAGCACTATGGCCACGGCACGGCGGACCAGGCGATCGTGGGCCTCGGCGGCCAGTTCTTCATGCGGCGGAACTCGCAGGACGCCGTCAAGGAGTTCCGCCCCTACTTCGACAACGCCCCGGTCTACGGCCACGGCCCCTCACTCGAGGACTTCACCTCGCAGACCCCGCTGACCGTTGGCAGCCCGCAGGAAGTCATCGAAAAGACCCTGAGCTTCCGGGAGTACTTCGGCGACTACCAGCGCCAGCTGTTCCTGATCGACCACGCCGGGCTGCCGCTGAAAACGGTCCTCGAGCAGCTGGACCTGTTCGGCGAAGAGGTCCTGCCGGTGCTTCGCAAGGAATACGCCGCACTCACCCCGGCCCATGTTCCGGAGCCGCCGACGCACGCCGGACGGGTGGCCGCCTCACTGGCTGCAGCCGGTCAGTCCGCCGGCACCACCACCAGCCCCGCCGGCACCACGAGCTCATGATGTCCGCCAAAACCACCGGGTCACCCGTACGTCTGGCCGCGGAAACCTGGGAATCCCTGTTCCGCGCCCAGGTGGCGGTGATGCGCAGACTGCAGGCGGCTCCCGCGTTCAAGGCCCTGCCGCTCAATGAATACGACGTGCTCTTTACGCTCTCCCGGTGTCCGTCCGGGTGGCTCCGACAGAACGAGCTCAACGATCACATCCTGCTCAGCCAGTCCAGCCTGAGCCGTCTTGTGGAACGGCTGGAAAAGCGCGGACTCGTGGAGCGGAAGCCCGTTCCCGAGGACGGCCGCGGGGTGCAGATCAAGCTCACCGAGGACGGCTGGGAGCTGCAGAGGCAGATCGGCCGGGAGCACGTCCGCGACATCGCGACCCTGGTTGGCCCGGCCCTTACGGCCGCCGAACAGCAGGAACTGCTGCGCCTGACGGAGAAGCTGCGGGCATCGGTGACAGCACGCTAGGTTTGTCCCGGGCGACGCCGACCCTGGCGAACGCCGACCCCGCGAACTGTGCCCCTGGCGACCGGCGTGCCTGGCGACCGCTAGCGGAGGGCGACGAGCTTCGACGGATCCTCGTCCGGCAGTTCGCCGTTGACGATCGCGGTGACCCTGAGTTCCGTCAGCGACAGGCTCCCGCCCACCGTGGACAGGAACGCGGTATCCGAGGAATCGCGGCCGGCGGTGATCCGCAGCATGCTTTCGCGCGGCGCCAGGCCGGTCGGGTCGATCACATGCCATGCCCCGTTGATGTATGCCTCGGCCACCGCATGGAAGTCCATCGGACTCAGCCCGGGGGCGTACACCGCGGCCAGCCGGGCCGGTACGTTTTTGGAGCGCAGGAGTGAGATCGCCAGATGGGCGAAGTCCCGGCAGACCCCGCGGCGGTGCAGGAGGGTCTCGACCGCGCCGTCGGTCCCCCGCGAGGATCCGCCGATATAGCGCAGTTCGCTGAAGACCCAGTTGCGGACGGCGTGCAGGAGTTCCGCGCCCTGGAGGCCGCCGAATTCCGCGTAGGCGGTGGGCAGGAGCCGGTCGGACTCGGCGTAACGGCTGGGACGCACATAGCGGATGAGTTCCATCAGCCCCGCTTCTTCTTCCAGCGCGAAGCCCGTGACGGTGGCGGTGTACTCCACGAGGACCTCGGCGGGTTCCGCGAACTCCATGTAGTGGAATCGGCCGCCGTGGTGGTCCGATAGCTCTGTCAGCGGGACGGCCCCGCCGCCGGACGTCACGGAGAGCGACTCCTCGAAGCTGTCGTAGCCGGCGTTGCGTGCCACCGAAACCGCCAGGGCGACCTTGGTGTCCGCCACGGTGCTGAAGGCCAGGCGGGCGGCTGCGGTGCGTTCCATGTATCTCCGGGGTGTGAGGTAACGGCGGGTGTCGTCGTCGCTCCCGGCCACGGCGTGTGCGGGCGGGGCGGGACTAGTTTTTGATCTTCAGAGACATTAGCATCCGCTGGACGTTGGCGAATTCCGAGCCCTCGTTGACGTATTTCGCCGCTTGGTCCAGGGTGTCGAAGGACTTCGCCGGGGCCACTTTCTGGTCGGGGGCGAGCGGTTTCAGGACCGTCACGTCACCGAAGGAGTAGTCGCCGGTGCCCCCGGGCCCGCGAACCATGTTCTGCAGCGCACAGGATTTTCCGCCGGCACCGCCCACGATGTTGGTGACGCCGTAGGACCCGAAGTACTTGTAGCCCTGGATCACCCGGAATACGACATGCGGGTCAATAGTCCCGTCGCCGTCCCGGTGCGGCAACTCCACCGGGACGCTGCTCACGACGACGTACGGTTTGGCGGCGTCATCCGGACAGGCCGGGGCGGGCTGCGGCGCCAAACCGGTCTGCAGGGTGGCAAGGTAACCGCCCTTGGCGTCCTTGACCTCGATCTTGAGCGCGCCCGGCATGGTTCCCGGTTCGGGCGTCACGGACTGGGCAATCCACTCCTGCGGGAGCTCGAAGCTGACGTTCTTCGCCGGATCGGCAAAGACTTTCCAGGCCGACGCCGTCGAGCCGGGTGTCGGCGAACCGGAGGCCGTGGCATCGGGCGAGGCGCCCGGCGCGGCGCTGCCCGCGGACGGGTCCGCCGCCGTCGTGCTGCCGCCTGAGGTGCCGCTCGGGCTGGAGCCAGCCGTCCAGGCCGGCGTCCCTTTGCCCTCAGTGCTGCAGCCGGAAAGCGCGGCGGCGGTGACCGCCAGCGCCACGGCGATCCGGACCCCGCGGGCCTTGGTTCCCCGAAATGTCTGCGTCCCAGTCATGGTGCCAGCGTAGCCCTGACCCGGCCCGCTTAGAGTTTCCGGATCAGCGTTTCGTAGAAGCTGACGCCGCCGGGCGTCTCCTCGTTGTTGCCGGCCGTTGTCATCGAGGGTGCCGCGGCCCCACGCGCAGGTCCCGTCGTCGTGGCCGGAGAAAGACGGCCGTGGACAGCCGGGGCAACGCGGCGATGAACGCCTCAAACTCGCCGGTCTCCGCCTCGCCGGGAGCCCGGCTCGACACGGTGCGGTCCCGCACGAGTTCGGCGAGCGAGGCGGCGGCGCGGCTGAGGGTCCCTGCGGCGGTGGTGTTCCGCGTGCGCGAAAGCTTACGTCCGGGCGGGGTGTTCGAGGGGGCAATCGGCGGGAGAAAATGCCGCGGAGAAAGCGGGATACGCTGGGGACATGGCGGATCACGAATTTGGGGAAAGTGTGGCGGACATCTCCGCAGTCGACATCGCGGACTGGCGGCTCCGGACCTTTGCACTCTATGCCACCGTGCGGAAGCTCGCCACGGAGGACCCGGCCGAGGCCCACTCCTATTGGCGCCACGAACGGGACCGGATGTTCGGTACCCACCCCGCCTCGCCGCTCACGGCCGCCGCGAAGTCGCGCTTCGACGGACTCAAGACGGCGGACTACGATCCGATCTACCGCTTCCACATCCCGCTGACCAGCGAGGGTGCCGGACGGGAAATGAATGTGGAGACGGGGACCGACGGCCTGGTCCGCTTCGTCCGGCTCGGCACCCTGGACCTGCCGGAGCTGGGCCAGCTCGCCGTCTGGAAACTCAACGGCTACGGCGGTGGCATCTTCGTGCCCTTCCGTGACGCGACGGCCGGGCAGCCCGGCGGGAGCTATGGCGCCGGCCGCTACCTGCTGGACACCATCAAGGGCGCCTACCACGGAGCCCACGGCACCGGCCCGGAGGCCGAGTTCGTGGTGGACTTCAACTTCGCCTACAACCCCTCCTGTGCCTACAACGAAGCCTGGGCCTGTCCCCTCCCCGGACCGTCCAACCGGCTCGCCGTGGAGATCCCGGTCGGCGAACTGTACTGACCCCGCACCCGGGCGGGCGTAGTCTCGGACTATGGAAACTCGACGACGACGACGCCTCCTGACTGCGTTCGCGGTGCTGGCGGCCGTTGCGGTCGTCGTTGGGGCGGCACTCTTCCAACCCTGGCGGCTCTTCACCAGCAGCACCCTCGACGAGCCGCTGCCGGCTGCGGCTACCGCCCCGGCGTCGCCGGCCGTGTCGGGCACGCCGGCCGCCCCCCACCCGTCGCTTCCTGCCCCGCTGCCCCATGAGCTGGGACGGGGGTCCTTCCAGTCCCAGGAACACCCGACCAGCGGCACGGCGCTGCTGCTGCAACTCCCGGACGGGTCACGGGTACTTCGGCTGGAAGACATGGCCAGCAGCGACGGACCGGACATCAAGATCTGGCTGAGTGATTTGGACGCCGGCGGCGACTGGTTCAAGTACCGCTCCGGCCGATATCTGGATCTTGGCACCATCAAGGCCACCCACGGCAACCAGAACTACCAGATTCCCCCTGAAGTGGACCTGACCGGGTTCAGGACGGTGGTCCTTTGGTGCGACCGGTTCAGCGTGGCATTCGGCTCCGCCGGCCTCACCTGACGGGTCCGCTGCCGGAAAACGGGCCCCGGTGTGACAGGCTTGAGCGATGGAATCCGCTGCGCCCGCCACCGAGCTCGGGCAGCCGTCATCTCCCGCAGAGACCCCCCTCAGAGAGAAGCACCGCCGCCACCCCGGAATCCTCCGGTATCCGGCGGTCCGGCAACTGATCCGGTTCACCGGCGTCGGCATCGTCTGCACGGTAACTTCCCTGGCGCTCTACGCCTTCCTCCGCCCGTACCTCGGCTCGCAGCCGGCCAACGCGGCAGCCCTCATCCTCACCTCGGTGATGAACACGGCGCTGAACCGGCGGCTGACGTTCAAAATCACCGAACGGCACCGGATGAAACGCGACCACCTCAACGGGCTGATCGTGATCCTGGTGGCACTGGTCATTACCGGCGGAAGCCTGGCGGTGCTGCACTGGGTCAACCCCGATGCCACCGTGACCGACGAGCTCTGGACCACAACGCTTGCCGGCTTCGTGGCCACCGCAGTGCGCTTCACCCTGCTGAGGCACTGGATCTTCCGGCGCGCCCGGCACCGCTGACCCCGCCTGCCCATCTGACCCGCAGCAGGGGCCGTTCTGGGCGCTCAGAACGGCCCCTGCTGCGAGCTAGTTGGGGCGAGTCGTTGGGCCGAGGGCCTGGACACTGCCGACGGCGATGCGCACGGCGGCCGCCGCCTCCTGGAGTTCGGCTGCCGTAATCGCTGAATCGAAGCTGAACCGCACCGCCGTCTGCGCGACGTCGGCATCGATCCCCATCGCGCGCAGCACCGGGGACGGCTGGTCCGAACCGGCAGCGCAGGCGGAGCCGCTGGAGCAGATGACGCCCTGGCGTTCGAGTTCCAGCAGCACGGACTCGCCGCTGGTTCCTGGGAAGCAGAACGACGCCACGGAGGGAAGCCGCCCGGACGGGTGGCCGGTGAGAACCGCGCCGGGAACACCGGCCAGCACTGTCCGGATGAAGTCATCGCGCAGTGCGGCAATCCGCGCCGCAGGCTCCTGGGACCCCCTGGCCAGGGTAAGCGCCGTCGCGAGCGCCACGGCGCCGGCAACGTTTTCGGTGCCCGAGCGGCGGCCCCGCTCCTGCCCTCCGCCATGGATCACGGGCTCCAGCCGGGTCCGGCCGCGCACGAAGAGCGCCCCGTTCCCCTTCGGCGCGCCCAGCTTGTGGCCGGAGAGGCTCAGCGCATCCACGCCGAGGGCGGCGGTGTCGAGCGGCAGCCAGCCGGCGGCCTGGACGGCGTCGGTATGGAACGGGATGCCCTGCGCGCGGGCCAGCGCGGCGAGCCGGGCAATCGGCTGCACCGTGCCCACCTCGTTGTTGGCGTACATGATGCTGACCAAGGCAGTCTCGGGCCGGAGGACCGCGGCGAGGGCCGCCTCGGTGACGCGGCCGTAGGGGTCCACCGGCACCACGTCGACGGCGAAGCCGTGCACCCGTTCGAGGTACCGGGCGGATTCCTCCACGGCGGGATGTTCGACGGCGCTGATCACCACCCGTTCCCGCCGCGGGTCAGCGGCGCGGTGGGCCAGGGCAATGCCCTTGACGGCCAGGTTGTCCGCTTCCGTGCCTCCGGAGGTGAAGATGACCTCTCCAGGGCGGCAGCCCAGCGCCTTGGCTGTCGCGGCCCGCGCCCCGGCGAGCGCTGTGGCGGCGGCGTCACCGAGGGAATGGTGGCTCGAGGGGTTGCCGAACTCCCCCGTGAGGTAGGGCCACATGGCCTCAAGCACCTCACGGCGGACCGGCGTCGTGGCCGCGGCATCGAGGAAAATCATGGCGTTCGTCGGCCTGCCGACGGTCCGGTGCCGGGGTCACGGCCGGCGTCGGTGCCGGGTTCAGGGTCGAGCTCAATGTCGAGGCCGAGGTCCAGGGCCGCGACGCTGTGGGTGAGCCCGCCGATCGAGATGACGTCCACCCCGGTCGCGGCGATGCCGGCAACCGTGGCCAGGCTGACGTTGCCGCTGGCCTCGACCCGGGCACGGCCGTCGACCAGTGCCACCCCGGCGGCGAGCTCCGCCAGGGAAAAGTTGTCCAGCATGATGGTGTCCACCCCGGCGGCGAGCACAGGTTCGATCTGCTCCATGCTGTCCACCTCCACCTCGAAGTGCGTGGTGTGCCCCAGCCGCGCCTTGGCTTCCCGCAGCACGGCCGTGAGCTTCGACGCATCTCCCCCGGTGAGGACGGCCAGGTGGTTGTCCTTGGCCAGTACGGCGTCGGACAGGCTGAAGCGGTGGTTTGTGCCGCCGCCGCAGCGGACGGCGTAGCGTTCGAGCACACGCAGCCCCGGCGTCGTCTTCCGGGTATCGGTGATCCGCGCCCCGGTTCCGTCAACCAGCGCGACGAACTCCGCCGTCTTCGTGGCGATGGCGCTCATCCGCTGGACCAGGTTCAGTGCCACGCGTTCGGCCAGCAGCACCGCGCGGGCGTTCCCGGTGACCCTCGCGAGCGGCGTTCCGGCGGCAAAGGCCGTGCCGTCCGCAACGAGGAGAACGACGGCGGCGCCGGGGTCCGTGAGCTTCATTGCGGCAGCGAACACCTCGCCGCCGCTGAGGACGCCAGGCACGCGGGCGGCCAGGACCGCCGTCGCCCGGGCGTCGGCGGGGATGAGCACCTGTGACGTGATATCCCCGTACGGTGCGTCCTCCAGCAGGGCCGCCCGCAGGACGGCGTCGACGGCGGCTGCGGGCAGCGTCCCGGCGAGCGCCGTCGACGTTGACGGCGTGGTTGAACGCTCCGCGATAGCGTGCACCGCGGTGGTTGCAGCGGCAGCGGGTGCTGTCATGAGGAGATCCTTTGCTTGGAACGGGATGCGGCGGTGTGCCGGTGGCCTGATCTGCCTGCCGGCGAGGCCGAGCGGGAAGGGGCAGCGAGAACCGCGGGGCGTGCGTCGTCGGCATCGGCGCGGTAGTGGGCGCCGACGGAACCGGTCCGCTGCCGTGCCGCTGCCACGAGCAACCGGGCGGCAAGCAGCAGGTTCCGCTCCTCGTGGGCGGACTGCTCGAGGGGGGTCGTGGGATGCGCGGCCGGGGTGGCTGCAGCCCACTCGTCGAGCTGGGCCGCGGCGGCGTCGAGTTCGGCGCCGGTGCGCAACACACCGGCGGCGCCGGTCATCAGGCGACGCAGGGCGGCCAGGCTGAAGGGAGTGGTTGCCACCCGAGGGAAGCGGAACTCGGGCAGTTCGGGCCGCGGACCGGCGGCGGACCCCGCAGGGGCCGAATCGGCGGCGTCCTGCCTGGCGAGGGGGGCACGCAGGAAAGCTTCGACCGCACGCCGGCCGAAAACCAGCCCTTCCAGCAGCGAATTGCTGGCCAGCCGGTTGGCTCCCTGCACCCCCGTGCACGCCACTTCGCCGGCGGCGTACAGCCCCGGGACGGAGGTGCGCCCCCAGAGGTCGGTGGACACGCCGCCCATCCAGTAGTGGGCCGCCGGAGACACCGGAAGCGGTTCCGCGGTCCAGTCGTAGCCCGCGGCGCGGGTGGCCGCACTGATGGTGGGGAACCGCCGGACCAGGAACCCCGGACCGCGGGCGGCCTCGATCCCCCGGGCGTCCAGGTACACCGGGCTGTCCGCGGCCGCCCCCGTGACGGCCAGGTGCAGCGCGATGCTGCGGGAGACGACGTCGCGCGGGGCCAGTTCCGCGTCGGGATGGTAGTCCGGCATAAAGCGGTAACCGGCGGCGTCCAGCAGGACTGCCCCCTCGCCGCGGACCGCCTCGGAAATGAGCAGCGCCGGCGGCCCGCCCGAAACCTCGGCCGCGGCCAGCGTGGTGGGGTGGAACTGGAAGAATTCGAGGTCCCGCACCGCCGCCCCGGCGCGCCAGGCCAGGGCGAGGCCGTCGGCTGTGGCAATGGAGGGGTTGCTGGTCCGGGCGAAGAGCCTGCCGGCGCCGCCTGTGGCGAGCAGCACCGCATCGGCGGCCAGCCGCCTGGATTGTCCGTTGGCGAGGTAGGCGACGCCGGTCACGCGGGAGGCGCCCGCCGTCGGGCTCCCGGCGCCGGTCAGGAGTTCGGTCACGAAGGCGCCCGTCTCGACCCGGAGCCTGCCCTGCACGGCGCGCTCGAGGACGGCGGCGACGAGGGCGCGGGTGATCCGGGCGCCGGTCGCGTCGCCGCCGGCGTGCAGGATGCGGGCGGCCGAGTGCGCGGCCTCAAGCCCCAGCGCGGGGCCGCCGTCGGGCTCTGCGTCGAAGTGCACGCCGAACCGGCGGAGCCCGGCGATGTCCCGGACGGCCCCGGCGCACAGGATCCGCACGGCCTCGGGGTCGTTGAGCCCCGCGCCGGCGGCGAGGGTGTCGGCGATGTGGGCCGCGACGGAATCGCCCGGGGCCGCCTCCCCCGGCGCGAGGACGGCCGAGACGCCGCCCTGGGCGTAGAAAGTGTTGCTTTGTTCGAGGGTCCCCTTGCTCAGGAGCACCACCTCGCAGGCCGGCCCGCCGTCCAGGACGGCGTCCGTGGCGAGCAGCGCAGCGTACAGCCCGGCGATCCCGCTGCCCACCACCACCAGTCGCCTGGTCACGGCCGCGCCGCCAGCATACGCTCCAGGGCGATCCGTGCCGGGGCCGCGACGGCGTCCTCCACCGTGATGCGGTTGACCACTTCGCCCCGGACCAGCGCTTCCAGGACCCAGGCGAGGTAGCCGGGGTGGATGCGGTACATCGTGGAGCAGGGGCAGATCACCGGGTCCAGGCAGAAGATGGTGTGCTGCGGGTATTCCGCGGCCAGCCGGTTAACCATGTTGATCTCGGTGCCGATCGCAAACGTGGTGGGTTCGGTGGCGGCGGCGATGGCCTTCCTGATGAAGTCGGTGGACCCGGCGGCATCGGCGGCGTCCACCACCTCCATGGGGCATTCGGGGTGCACAATCACCTGCACGCCCGGGAACCCGGCGCGGGCCTTCTGGATCTGGCCCACATTGAAGCGCTTGTGCACCGAGCAGAAGCCGTGCCAGAGGATCACGCGGGAATCGAGCAGCGCCTGTTCCTCGTTGCCGCCGAGGTCCTTGCGCGGGTTCCACATGGGCATCTGCTCCAGCGGCACGCCCATGGCCTTGGCGGTGTTGCGGCCCAAGTGCTGGTCAGGGAAGAACAGCACACGCTGGCCGCGCTCGAACGCCCACTCCAGCACCGTGGCGGCGTTGGAGGACGTGCAGACGATGCCGCCGTGTTCCCCGCAGAAGCCCTTCAGGGCTGCGGAGGAGTTCATGTAGGTGACCGGGATGACCGGAACCCGGCCGTCGGCGTCGGGCTCGGTGCCGAACAGTTCCTCCAGCTGTTCCCAGCACTCGGTCACGGAGTCGATGTCCGCCATGTCCGCCATGGAGCACCCCGCGGCGAGGTTGGGCAGGATCACGGCCTGGTCCGGCCGGGACAGGATGTCCGCGGTCTCTGCCATGAAGTGCACGCCGCAGAAGATGATGGCCTCGGCGTCGGGCCGGGTCAGCGCGGCATTCGCCAGCTGGAAGGAGTCGCCCACGAAGTCGGCGTATTCGATCACTTCGTCGCGCTGGTAGAAGTGCCCCAGAACGACGGCGCGGTCCCCCAGCGCCGCTTTGGCGGCACGGATCCGGGCGTCGAGTTCGGCGTCGCCGGCGATCTTGTATTCCTCGGGCAGCTGGCCCTGCCGGGGAGTGGACGCCGGGGCTGCGTCGCCCACGGAGGCGCCGGGGCCGTAGGCGGGCACACCCGCGAGGGCCTCGGCGAGGTCGTAGTCCCAGGGCCCGCGGGCGAGCGCCGGGCTGCAGGTGGAGGATGTTGCCCTGCCCTTGGCGCTGTTGCTGGTGGCCTGTTCGCGCGTGATCAGCTGGATGGCCGTGTTAACGCTGCTCATGGTGTGCTCCTGTTGTCTGGGTCAAGGCCTGGGCGGCCGGTAAAGCGGTAGAGCCGGGGCGGGCGGTGTTTGCCGCCCTGCAGGTACTGGCCGGTTTCTTCGATCTCCGGAGTGGCTTTGACCTGCCGGCGGAAGTTGGCCGGGTCCAGTTCGCGGTCCAGGACGGCCTCGTAGACCTCCCGGACCTGGGCCAGGGTGAAGTACTCGCCGAGCAGGTGGTACGCGATGGACCCGTAGGCCATCTTGTTGCGCAGCCGCCAGAGCGCGTAGTCGATGATGGCGTTGTGGTCGAAGGCGAGCTCGCCGAGGCGGTCCGCCCGGAACCAGCGGACGTTCTCCGACTCGTCTGCGAGCGCGGCCTCGGTCGGCTGGACCAGCGCCCAGTACACGATCGACACGACGCGCTGGGTCGGTGAGCGGTGCAGCCCGCCGAAGGCGTAGAGCTGTTCGAGGTAGCTGGGGGCCAGCCCGGTGGTTTCCTGCAGGTTCCGGGAGGCGGCGTCCGGCAGGGATTCGGAGTGGGTCAGCGGGCCGCCGGGTAGTGCCCACAGCCCCTTGAATGGTTCGCGGATCCGGCGCACCAGCGGGATCCACAGGGTGGGGCGCCCCGACCGCTCGCTGGGGCGGAGCGCGAAGATCACGGTGGAGATAGCCAACGACGGCGGCGCCAGCTGGCGTTCGGCGACGTTGGCGGCTGTTGTGTAAACGGTGATCCACCCCGCATTCTCAGGATCCTGACCGGTCCTCTTGGGACTGTCCTGACGCTCCGGTCCAACCACCGGATTAGTTATAGTCAATTTGACTAGAACTAATTCTACGACGTCACCGGCCGGGTGCAAAATGTTTCAGCGCACCCTTCGGGGCTTCCGCCGGGGCGCGGGGGCCGGGCGCGGGGGCCGCCCTGCTCACCTTCCCCCGGCGGCGGCTTCCAGCAGCGGCAGGGTACGGCCCTGGAAGTGCGTGTTGAGCACGATCACGGAGGAGGACCTCAGCACTGTCCTCGTGGCGATCATCGCATCCAGCACCCGCTGCAGGTCCGGGTTGGAGCGGGCCGCAATGCGCGCCATCAGGTCCGAACTGCCGGAGACGGTATGGATCTCGATCAGTTCCGGGATCTCCGCGAGGGCCTCGACCACCGCGTCGTGCCCCAGGTCCTGGTTGATCGTCAGGGAACAGAATGCCACCACCGGAAAGCCGAAGTGGCCAGGATCCGGTTGCGGCACCCACGAGCCTATGACGCCACTGCCCTGCATCCGGTCCAGCCGTGACTGCACGGTGGCGCGGGCAACCTTGAGCACACGGGAGGCTTCCAACACCGAGGCCCGGGGTGAATCCGTGAAGAATCGGACAATCTTCGCGTCCAGGGAATCAACGTCCATCGAATATTCCTCCCACACGAGCATTCGCACGACAAACCGTTGCAGAAACCTCGTTTCTGGCCAACAAACTGTCACCATGCTCTCACGGCTGGCGCACGGAGACCGTGCCCGCTCGCGGTAAATTCAATAGGTCCCATAAGGACCCACAGATCCAAACCACACAAAGGTTCGCCAGCATGACAATGAAGTCCACCGCGGAGCGCCCCGGCCTGAAACTTGGCCACAGCATGAAGCCACGCCAACTCACCATGATGGGACTCGGCAGCGCCATCGGCGCCGGCCTGTTCCTGGGATCGGGAGCCGGAGTCCAGGCCGCCGGACCTGCCGTCCTGATTTCCTACCTGGTCGCGGGAACCCTGATCATCCTCGTGATGTGGGCCCTCGGCGAGATGGCAGCCGCCAACCCCAACAGCGGTGCGTTCTCCGTTTACGCCGCAAAGGCCATGGGCAGGACCGCGGGAGCCACCGTGGGCTGGCTCTGGTGGCTGCAGCTCGTCGTCGTCATCGCCGCAGAAGCCCTTGGCGCGGCCGGACTGCTTTCCACGGTGTGGCCGGTCATCCCGGTCTGGGCCCTGGCCCTGATCTTTATGGTCCTGTTCACGGCCATCAACCTCGCCGGGGTGAAGAACTTCGGTGAGTTCGAGTTCTGGTTCGCCATTCTCAAGGTTGCCGCCATCCTGCTGTTCCTGGGAATCGGCACCGCCCTGCTGCTGGGCTGGCTGCCGGACGTCCCCTCCCCGGGACTGGGCAACATCACCTCCGACTTCGCCCCGGATGGCCTCGGCGGAATCGCCAGCGCGCTCTTCGTCGTGATCTTCGCCTTCGGCGGCACCGAGATTGTCAGCGTGGCCGCCGCCGAGACTGAGAACCCCCAGCACAGCGTGGGCCAGGCGATCCGCACGGTCGTGTGGCGGATCCTTGTCTTCTACATCGGCTCCGTCTTCGTCATCGCCGCGGTCCTGCCGTACACCTCGGAAGCGCTGAAGTCCCCGTTCGCCGGCGTCCTTGACCTGGCCGGCATCCCCGGTGCCGGTGCCGCCATCACCCTGGTGGCCGTCGTCGCTCTCCTCTCGGCCCTGAATGCGAATCTGTACGGCGCCTCCCGGATGGTCTTCTCGCTGTCCGAACGCGGCGAGGCCCCCCGGTTCCTGTCGAAGATCAACAAGGCACGGGTGCCGATGGTCGCCGTCGGCGTCTCGGTGGCGTTCGGCTTCCTGGCCGCCGTGCTGGAACTGCTCTTCCCGGAGCAGATCCTCCCGGCACTGTTCCAGTTGGTCGGTTCGACCTGCCTGATCGTCTGGGGCTCCGCCCTCGTGTCCCAGCTGATCCTCCGCCGCCGGGCAGACCGTGATGGCACCGCCCTGCCACTGCGGATGAGGGGCTTCCCGGGCCTGACGATTTTCGGGCTTGTACTCCTCGCCCTGATCTTCGCCGTCGGCTTCAGCAGCCCGGACAGCAGCAGGCAGCTCTTCAGCACCATCGCCCTGGTCGCCGGGATCGCCGCGGCCTGCTGGATCGGCGCCCGGCTCACCCGCAGCCGCCACACCGAGCCCGCCGACACCGGGAAGTAACCGAACCAAGCCACACGATCTGACCAGACTGCACAAATTGCAAAGCCCGGCGCGAGTCCGGCTGGCACTCTTGTGCAGTCTGGTCAGTGATTTAACGGCGGATTGCACAGATCCGGGCGGGTGACTAGGGTCACAGTCATGGACACACTTCCCGCGGCTTCCGGCGGCGCCGCCGAACCGCTCACCCCCGCCCAGCTCCGCGAGCTCTATTCGCTGATGGTGGCCGTCCGCCATCTCGACACCTCGGCCATTTCGTGGCAGCGGCAGGGCATCATCCCCGGCTACGCCCCCGAGCTCGGCCAGGAAGCGGCCCAGGTGGGCAGCGGCTACGCCGTGGACACCACCCGCGACTTCGTCTTCCCCACCTACCGCGAAATGGGCGTCGCCCGCACCATGGGCGTTGACATGGTGGCCTACATGTCCACCCACAAGGCCACCTGGCACGGCGGCCTCTACGACCCGCAGGTATCCCGGCTCGCCCCGATCCAGGCCGTGGTGGCCGGCTCCGTGCTGCACGCCGTCGGCTGGGCCCACGGCCAGACGCTGGATCGACAGGACGGCGTCGCGATGACGTACTTCGGCGACGGCGCCTCCTCCCAGGGCGACGTCCACGAGGCGCTGAACTTCGCCGCCGTGATGAAAGCCCCCGTGGTGTTCTTCGTCCAGAACAACGGCTGGGCGATCTCCGTCCCCACCGAGCGCCAGGTGGCCGGCGGCTCCGTCGCCGCCCGCGCCGCCGGCTACGGCATGCCCGCACTGCAGATCGACGGCGACGACGTCGTCGCCGTCGTCGAGGCCACCCGGCGCGCCTTTGCGCACGCCCGGGCAGGCAACGGCCCCGTGCTCATCGAGGCCATGACGTACCGCCGCGGACCGCACTCGACCTCCGATGACCCGGGACGCTACCGCTCCCTCGACGAGGAGCGCGACGGCGCCGGCGTAGACCCGCTGGAACGCTTCCGGCAGCGGCTGCTCGCCGACGGCATCGCGGACGAGGCGTTCTTCGCCGAAGCCCTGGCCGCGGCCAAGGCCGAGGAGGAGCAGATCCGCACCGGCATCCAGGCGCTCGGATCCCGCCCCGGCACCGAAATGTTTGACCTGGTCTTCCAGGAAACCACCCCGGCCCTGCAGGCCCAGGCCGCCACCTGGCGCGAGGAGTCAGAACATGTCTAACTCGATTCTCGAAGGCGCAACCGGCACCGCTGGCGCCCCCGCCGCAACCACCACGGTGATGTCCATGCAGCAGGCCCTTAACCGGGCCCTCGACGAGGTGCTGGCGGAGAACCCCAGAGCCGTCATCTTCGGCGAGGACTGCGGCCGGCTCGGCGGGGTCTTCCGCATCACCGACGGACTGCAGGCCAAGCACGGCGAGCAGCGCGTCTTCGACACCCCGCTCGCGGAATCCGGCATCCTCGGCATGTCCGTGGGCCTGGCGATGGCCGGCTTCCACCCGATCCCCGAAGTCCAGTTCGACGGCTTCGCCTACCCGGCCATCAACCAGATCGTCTGCCAGATCGCCCGGATGAACTACCGCAGCCGCGGCACCCTGCCGATGCCGATCACGCTCCGGGTTCCCAGCTTCGGCGGCATCCGCGCGCCCGAACACCACGGCGAAAGCCTCGAGGCGCTCTTCGCGCACGTGCCCGGGCTCAAGGTGGTCTCGCCCTCGAACCCGCATGAGGCCTACCACCTGCTCAAGTACGCCGCCACGCGCCCGGACCCGGTGATCTTTATGGAGCCGAAGTCCCGCTACTGGCAGAAGGGCGAGGTCGACGTCGCCAGGCACGATGCAGGCAGCGGCTCCCCCACCGGCGCCAAGGTCATGCGCGGGGGCCGCCACCTCACGCTCGTCGCCTGGGGCGCCATGGTGGCCCGCTGCCTGCAGGTGGCCGAACTCGCCGCCGAGGACGGGATCGACATCGAAGTCCTGGACCTGCGCTGGCTCAAGCCCATCGATGCCGAGGCGCTGGCCGCCTCCGTGCGCAAGACGCGCCGCGCCGTCGTCGTCCATGAGGCGCCGCTGACTTCCGGGCTGGGCGCCGAAGTGGCCCAGCTGATCACCCAGGCATGCTTCGACACGCTCAAGGCGCCGGTGGAACGCGTCACCGGCTTCGACGTCCCGTACCCTTCGGGGGATCTGGAAGACGAATACATCCCGAACATTGACCGGATTCTCTTTGGCATCCAGCGAGTATTGGAGTACAAACGTGGCTGAAATTTCCTTCCCGCTCCCGGACCTCGGCGAGGGCCTGATCGAGGCCACCGTGCTGGAATGGCTTGTGGCCCCGGGCGACCAGGTGGAGCGGAACCAGCCCCTCGTCGAGGTGGAAACCACCAAATCCGCCGTTGAATTGCCCAGCCCGCAGGCAGGTAAGGTGGTGCGTATCCACGGCGGGCCCGGGGACACGATCAATGTCGGCGAGCCCCTGATTGTGTTTGAGGTGCCGGACAATACCGCCGGCATCGTGGGCACGGTACCGAAGGAAGAGGCACCGAAGCGCCGGGTCCGCCTGAGCGCCGTACTTGACGAGGACTGACACTATGAGCGGCAGACACACCGGCGAACAGCATTCCCACACCGTCGAGGGCACCGACCCGCAGCTGTACGTCGCGGTGCACGAACCGCAGGACGACGCCGGGCTGCGCCCCGTGCTGCTGCTGCACGGCTTCTCCTCCTCTTCCAAGCTGAACTGGGAGGACACCGGCTGGCTCACCGCCCTGCTCGAGGCCGGCCGCCGCGTGATCACGGTGGACCTGCCCGGCCACGGCCGCAGCGGCGCCCCCGAGGACCTGGACTCCTACGCGCCGAGCCGGATCCGCGCGGATCTGCTCCAGATAGCGTTCGACGCCGGTGTCCGGCCCGTGCGCGAAGGGGACCCCGCCAGCGGGCTGGACCTGATCGGCTACTCGCTCGGCTCGCGGCTCGCGTGGGAGTTCGGGGCGACCCAGCATGAGCTGGTCCACCGGCTGGTCCTGGGCGGGCCGAACGTGGCGGATCCGCTGGCCGATTTCGACCTTGTCGCGGCCCAGCGCTACCTCGCCGACGGCACCCCGATTGCGGACGAATCGACGGCCGGGCTGCTGAAGATGGCCCAGCTGCTGCCCACCAATAACATCTTCTCCCTGCTGTCCCTCGTGGAAGCGGTCAAGAGCGAGCCGTTCGACCCCGCCGAGGCTGTGCCGCACATGCCGATGCTCCTGGTGGCCGGCGAGAAGGACGACCGCGCAGCGTCGATGCCGGCACTCGCCGCCCTGGGCGCAAAGGCCGGCGCCATGGTGGAGCAGCTGGTCCTGCCGGGCCGGAACCACACCAACGCCATCACCAGCCGCGCCTTCAAACAGGGGGCCGTCAGCTTCCTCGGCGTCTGACCCGCCGCCGTCTAGTTGCAACGCGGGGTCACTTACGGCCCATCCGACCGACGTAAATGGGCCGTAAATGACCCCGCGTTGGTTCCGGCAGAACGGATAGATGGAACTGCCCGCCGGACAAATCCCGGCACTTCTCTCGCGCGGGTACCGCGCCGGACGTAGGCTGGCCGCAGCAGAGTGGCCGGAACCGGAAGAGGAACGCCGTGGGCATGCGCTTCACAGACCGCGAAGAGGCTGGCCGGCTGTTGGCCGCCGCCCTCCCCCAGTTCCGGGACCGGCCGGACACCCTGGTGGTGGGTCTGGCCCGCGGCGGCGTGCCGGTGGCGGCCGCCGCCGCAAAAGCGCTCCGGCTCCCTTTTGATGCGCTCCCGGTCCGCAAGCTGGGGATTCCAGGCCACGAGGAAACGGCCTTCGGCGCCCTTGCCTGGTCGAACGGCCGGGTGGTGCGTGTGCTCAACCGCACCCTGGTGGCGGGGCTCCTGGAAATTGGCGTCCGGCAGTCCTCGCTGGACCAGGTGGAAGGTACCGAGCGGGCCGAGCTGGAACGCCGCGCGGCCGCGTATCCGGGACCCAGGCCGGCACTCAGGGGCAGAACCGCCATCCTGGTCGACGACGGGCTGGCCACGGGAGCAACTATGCGGGCCGGCGTGGAGGCGGTGCGGGCGGCCGGCGCCGCAACCGTCGTCGTCGGGGTCCCCGTCGCCTCGCTGGAAGCGCTGACGTCGCTGGAGAACCTGGCCGACGCCGTCTTCTTCCTGCACCTCCCCGGCCAGTTCCGCGCCGTCGGCAGCTACTACCGGACCTTCGCGCAGGTGACGGACGACGACGTCGTCCGGCTGCTGGGTGCCCGCCTCGCCTGAGCAGCAACGCGGGGTCAGATACGGCCCGTGCGGCGGCGTCGGATGGGCGCGAAGTGACCCCGCGTTGCCTTAACGACGGAGGGGCACGGACCTTTCGGCCGCGCCCCTCCGTGTGTGCCTGGTTCTTAGTGCTTTGCCGTTACAGCCGGCGCGTGGTGGACGACGCCGAGCGGGCGGCCCTTCGTTTCCCCGGCCAGCAGGACGCCGACCGCGGAGATGACACAAAGGATCATGATGTAGATACCGATGGAACCGGTCCACCCGGTACCCTGCAGCAGGGCCTCCGCGATGGTCGCCGCGAACGCGCCGCCGAGGATGGCACCGAAGGCGTAACCGATCGAGATGCCCGAGTAGCGCACATTCGCCGGGAACATCTCGGCATACATTGCGGACATCGGGCCATAGGACAGGCCCAGGCCGATGGTCAGGACGAAGAGCGCGACGCCGTAGAGCACGATGTTCTTGGTATCAATGAGCGCGAACATCGGGATCATCCATGCGAAGACGATGCCGTAGCCGATCAGGAAGGTCTTGACCCGGCCGATCTTGTCCGACAGCCAGCCGCCCACCAGGGTGAAGATCAGCCACCCGAAGGATGCCAGCGTGGTGGCCAGCAGGATCTGCGGGGTGGGCATCTTCAGGGACTTGGTGGCGTAGGAGATGAAGAACGCGATCAGCAGGTAGCCGGCAGCGTTGTTGCCGATGAAGATCATCGTCGAGAAGAGGACGGCCTTCTTGTGCTTCCGGAAGAGCTCTCCGAGCGGCGCCTTGCTTTCTTCCTTGCGCTCCTGCATTTCCTTGAAGACAGGGCTCTCGGCGACCGCGCGGCGGATCAGGTAGCCGACGACGATCAGCACGATCGAGAGCAGGAACGGCACACGCCAGCCCCAGGACGCGAAGTCTTCCTTGGACATGGACGTGTTGAGGAAGTACAGCAGGCCGGTGGCGAGGATCATGCCCACCGGAACACCGATCTGCGGGTAGGCCCCGAACAGGCCGCGCTTGCTCTTGGGAGCGTGCTCGACTGCCATCAGGGCGGCGCCGCCCCATTCACCGCCGGCGGAGAAGCCCTGGATGACACGGAGCAGGATCAGCAGGATCGGAGCCCAGACGCCGATCTGGGCGTAGGTCGGCAGCATACCGATCAGGGCCGTGGCGGCACCCATCATGATGAGCGTGAAGACCAGCATGGCCTTGCGGCCGAGGCGGTCACCGAGGTGGCCGGCGACGACGGCGCCGAGCGGGCGGAACAGGAAGCTGATGCCGATGAGGGCGAAGGACAGGATCTGCGCCAGGCCCGGATTCGAATTCTGCAGCGGGGTGAGGAACAGCGGCGACAGCAGCGTTGCTGTCAGCTGCGCGAAGATGAAGAAGTCGTACCACTCGATGGTGGTCCCGACCAGCGTCCCGGCGAGGACCTTGCGTTCCTCATGCTTGCTGCTGGGGCCCGCCTCTGAATCGACGGATGAAGTTGCGGTCATTGAAACTCCGTAGCTGGGGGCAGACGAACTGCCCGGGGTGGGTGCCTCGTGATTTACTGATCGAACGGTCAGTTAGTTGGTAAGAAGTACACTACTACGAAAATGTGATAAGGCGCACATATTTCTTGAAATTGCCTCGCCACGCCCGAAAAATGACGGAAATGTAAGGGCCGGGAACAGTCTTCCGTTACCCGCCGGCGGGGACCCCGGCTCCTGCGGCGGCGCCCGCGCCCCGCGGTAGACAGGACGCCCCGGGTCAGTCCTCGCGGGTCAGCAACTCACGGACGCGGGCCCGGAGGGGCTCACGGTCGTAGCTGTTGACCAGGGCACCAGCCATCCGGACCGGGTCACCGAAGAAGAAGTACTCGTAGAGTGACTGCCGGCCGGAGAAACCGGAAACCGAGGCGTCGAAGGCCAGCTTGAACAGGCGGACTCGCTCGGGTCCGGTGAGGCTTTTGCCCTGCAGGTACAACTCGATGTCCTCCCGGGCCTCGCTGTTGACGTCCGCCTCGCCCGGCAGCGCCATCAGGCCGGAGGCGCAGAACTTGCGGATGATCTGCGGGAAGCGCTGGGCGATCTTGGGGTACCAGTTGCGGGCCGCATTCAGCGTGGACCACTTCGGCAGCATCACCCCGGCCTCGTTCAGCTGGGCGTCGACCTCCGACGCGCGGATCAGCGCCCTGCCGATTTCGACGTCGACAATCAGCTCCGCGATATCCTCCTGGATGTGCTGGAAGCCGTCGATACCGATGGAATCGGCCAGCTCGGAGGCCAGGCCCAGGAAGAACTCGCTCTTGGCGATGGTGCGGGTGACCACCTGGTGCGTCATAAGCGCGCCGGCGCCGGTCTCGGAGTAGAAGCCGTTGCAGAGCTGGGGGTTGCCGAGCATAAAGATGCGCTCGTTGGGGACAAAGACGTTATCGAAGATCGCGACGGCGTCCATCTCCTCATAGCGGGAGGCCAGCGGCTCGTCGTGGGTGCTGCCGCCGTTGTACAGCGAGGTGCGGCAGAGGTAACGCAGTCCCGCTGCATCGTTCGGGATGGCAAAGGCATAGGAGTACGGGGCGTCCTCCGGGGTGCCGCGGAGCACCGTGGAGGGGAAGACCAGCAGCTCGTCCGCGATCGGGGCGATGGTGGCAAGCATACGCGCGCCGCGGATGACGATGCCGTCCTCGCGCTCCTCAACGATCCGGGCCGAAAGCTGGCCGCCGAGCTGTTCAGAACCGGAAACCGAGCGGTTGACCTGCGGCGGGATCAGGGTGTGGGTGGCGAGGACATCGTTTTCACGGGCCCACTCGTAGTACGTGCGGATGTTTTCGCCGAACTTGGGGTCAGCCTGCGAGAACCACTTTTCGGCCGTGCCCAGGGCGGTGAGTGAGGAGTTCATGTAGTCGCCGGAGCGGCCAAGGAACCCGTTGGAGGACTCGGCCCAGGTGGAGATGGCCCGGCGGCGGCGCTCCAGGTCCTCGACGGTCTTCGGCACCATGAAGGAGGCGTTCACCAGGTCGCCGGTGGTGGGCGAGGTGTAGGTCAGGGCTTCCTGGTATTCCGGATCGTGCTGCATGTCGAAGAGTCTGGCGTACGAGCGTGCCACATTGCGGAATGCGGGGTGCTCGGCGATCTTCTCGCTGATTACTTCACCGTCGATCACCACGTGCGGGGTCATTGCGTTGAGTTTGTCCAGGTACTGCTGTCCGGTGCGGATACCCATAGTTGTTTCTCCAGTCGTCGTTGAGCCGAGTCGTCAGGGCCGAGGCGTTGTACTGCGGAGGGTCAGAGCAGGTCTTCCACGCCCAGCTGGCTTTCCGGGATGGTGGTGAATGTGCTGTTGGCGAAGGCCAGGGCATCGCCGTTGCGGTAGTTGAAGTCCGCCACCTCGCCGATGTAGAGGGTGTGGTCGCCGCCGTCGTACGCCGCCCAGGGCGTGCATTCGAAGTAGGCGAGCACATTCGAGAGCCGGGGCGCCGTTTCACCTTCGACCCAGAGCGGTTCCGGGCCGGGGCGGCCGGCGAAGTGCATCGCCAGCTGCCGCTGCTCGGCACCGAGGATGTTGACCGTGAAAGGCCGGCCGGCGAGTTCGTCGTGGGCCTTGGTGGCGCGGGCGATGCTTACCAGCACTAGGGGCGGGTCCATGGACACCGAGGTAAAGGAATTGACAGTGATGCCGTGGCGTTTGGTGACCCCGTCAAAGGTCACAATCGCCACGCCGGTCGCGAAACGTCCCAGGCTGCCGCGGAAATGATTTGCGCGGGGCGCGGAGGTTCGGCCCGTAACAACCGGAATCGGATCCGTGCGGGGCTTGGCAATCATCGTTGATCCCTTGAATTTGGTGGTGGGTGCCGTTGCGCGGACGCTGGTTTGATCGAATAGCTTGTTCTATAATCGAACAAACAGTTCCCATATAGAACGTTAGCGCACCGCTGGCCGCGCCACAAGGGTCTATCGGCCCCGCGTCCGACCCGGCGTTGTCCCGGACCTAGGATGGACAAATGACCCCGAACGCCGCCAGCGCCCAGGCATCCCCCTCCCAGACGCTGTCCCGCGGCATCCGCGCACTGGAAATCCTCGCCGAGGCCCAGCAGCCGCTGACCATTGCCGAACTCGCCGATGCCATGGGGGTCCACCGCTCCGTGGCCTACCGGATCCTTCGCACCCTCGAGGACCATTCGCTGCTGGTGCGCGATGACAGCGGGCGGGTCCAGCCGGGCCCCGGCCTCGCCGTACTGGCCCGCGCAGTGGCCCGGAACCTGCAGACAGCAGCCCTGCCCGAGCTGACGCAGCTCGCGAACACCCTGACCATGAGCGCCTTCGTGGCGGTCTGGGACCACAAGGACTGCGTCACCCTGGTCACCGTGGATCCGCGGCATACCGGCGCCACGGTCGTCCAGCATCCGGGATCCCGGCACCCGATCAGCGCCGGCGCCCCCGGTATCGCCATCCAGTCGGCCCACTCCGAACTGGAGTGGCACGCGCTCGCCCCCGGAATCCCGTATCGGCCCGAGGCCGCAGAGGCCCGACACCGCGGCTACGCGGCCAGCCATGACGAAGTTATCGCGGGCGTCTCCTCACTGGCCGTTCCGGTCCGGGTTCCGGGCGGACGTCCGGCCGCCCTCGCCGTCGTCTATATCCGTGCCGCCCAGGACCCCATCGAGGTGGCGGCCGCGCTGAGGGCGAGCGCCGGGCGCATCGAGAGCCAGCTGGGCTGAATCGCGCGGAAGCGTCCCGCCGCCGCCCGTTCCCCAACCAACTAGCAGCAGGGGCCGTTCTCAGCGCTCAAAACGGCCCCTGCTGCTAGTCAGATGGGGCTAGCAGGCGGCCGTCGTCGACTTCGTCCGGTGGAGGACGACGGCGGCTGCCGCGCCCAGCAGGAACAGCGCGGCGGCAGCGCACACGGGAACGATGAAGGCCACGGAATAGCCGCTGTTCTGAGCGAGCTGTCCGGCGGTCGAAGAGCCCAGCGCGGTGCCGCCGACGATGCCACTGGCCAGCGCCGTCATGACCGTGCCGAGTTTGCCGGCCGGCGCGACGAGGCCGCCGATGGCGAATACCGTGACCATCAGCGGACCCACCGGCAGGCCCAGGACCAGGAGCACCAGGATCATGGGCAGTGCCGTCGAAGGCAGCAGCAACAGCAACGAGAGCCCCGCCATCAGCGCCGCGCAGGCCAGCCAGCGGGCGTTCACCGAAAACCGCTGCGGCCAGTAGGCAACCGAGAGCGCCGCCGCGGCCGAGCTCAAGCCCATCACCGCATACAGCAGTCCGGCCAGTTCGGACGTCGCAAAGCTGGCCGAGAAGGAACTCAGGGAGGTCTGGGTCGAGCCGAAGAACGTTCCCATGCAGACCATGGCCAGCACCGGAAGGCCGACGGCGGCGAAGGCGCCGAGACGCTGCCCGGCGGACATAGCCTTCCGGCGCTCCTTCTCGGCTGCGGAACCGGCCGCGGTCCGTGCGGGTGTGCGGACGACCGATTGGTGGGTGGGGTGAACGGCGAAGGCGGGGACGAGGGTGATGGTCAGCGCGGCTGCGAGGGCCAGCGGCAGCCAGGGCGCAATCAGGCTGGCGAGGATGCCCACGAGCGCCGGGCCCAGCACGAAGGTCAGTTCGTCGGCGGTGCTTTCGTAGGACAGGGCCGTGTCGAGGTCCGCGCTGTTGGCATCGCGTCCGCCCCGGGAGGTAAGCGCCATCCAGCGGACCCGGGCCAGCGGGCCGACCTGCGGGCAGCTCGCACCTGCCACGAACGCGGCGGCAAGGACGGGGACGGCTGTGGCCAAGTCCTGACCGCCCGGGATCAGGTAGGCGGCGAGGATCAGGGCGACGACGGCAACCGTGTTGAAGATCGCGGCAAAAACCAGCACCGGGCGCTGGCCCAGCCGGTCCGCCAACGCGCCGAGAACGGGGGCGCCGAGCGCTGAACCGATGCCGACCGCCCCGGCCGACAGACCGCCGACCGCGTAGGAACCGGTGACGGCCGTGACCAGGGTGAGCGCACCAACGGTCAGCATGGCGAGGGGAAGCCTGGCGAAGAGTCCCAGCGGGATGAAAGTCCTGCCGGCCAGCAGCGGGAGCCGGGCGAAGCGGCCGCCGGTGCTGGGTGAGGGACCAGGCTCAGGGGAAAGGGGCGCGGAGAGTTCGGGCGCCGTGGATGTTGGCGCAACGGAAGACGTTGAGAGGTTCATGATTCCGGGTTCGTTCGATGGTGCGCATCGTCCCTCCTCCCGATGCGCGCGACCCGGTAACGGTCCAATTGTAGCCGCAATCCTGGCACCTTGCCCGGGATCGGCTGCAGCGTCAGGCCCCGGCGTCGTCGGAAATGTGGAGCGTGGAACCGTGGCGTTCCTTGACCACCTGGAGCTGGGTGCTGATGCGCTGCTTCATTTCCGCCACGTGACTCACCAGCCCGACCACCCGGCCGCCGTCGCGGAGTCCTTCGAGGGCGTCCATGACCTGTTCCAGGGCCTGTTCATCGAGGCTTCCGAAGCCCTCGTCCACGAAAAGGGTCTCGATATCCACGCCGCCGGATTCCTGCTGAACGACGTCCGCGAGTCCGAGGGCCAGCGCCAGGGATGCCATAAAGGACTCGCCGCCGGAGAGCGTCGCAGTATCGCGGCGCTGGCCGGTCCACTGGTCCACGACCTCCAGGCCGAGTCCGGATTTTTGCCCCCGTGCTGCCTTGGCGTCGGTGTGCTGCAGGGTGTACCGGCCATCGCTCATGCCGATCAGCCGCTCCGAGGCGGCGACGGCCACCTGTTCGAGCCGGGCCGCGAGTACATAGCTGTTCAGGCTCATTCGGTAGTTGTTGTCTCCGGCGCCGCGGGCGGCGTCGGCGACGGCATTCAGCAGTGCCGCCCGTTCCCTGGGCTCCCGGCCGGCAGCGGCACGTTCCGCAAAATCGCCCGCGATCCGGCCCAGCGTCCGCACTGATTTCTCCGCGAGGCCCGCAGCGAGACCGGTCTGCCGTGCGGCAAGCTCCGATGCAGCTGCGCCGGCGCGGAGCTGCTCCAGGACCCCGTCCTCGAGGGCGGCCCCGGATTCCTGTTCATGGGCAGCGAGGGCCAGCTCCTCACTGGCGAAGAGTTCCTGGATCCGGGCGGCCTCGTCCTGGCCGGACCGGATGGCGGTTTCCATGCCGGCGGCCTCGCCGGCCGTGAGCAGCACGGCCTGGGCCGCCGCCGCGGAGTTGAACCCGGACGCCGGCAGTGCCAGCCCCAGCTGATTCCGGGCATCCGTGGTGCGGGACTCGGCCAGTTCCAGCCTGGTCCGTGCCGCCTCGGCCCGTTCCAGGACGGCGGTGGTTCCGTTGAGGGCGGCGATCCGTTCCCCCAGGCTGGCATGCCATGCGCGCAGTTTCCCGAGGGCCAACTCCAGGGCGTCCGCCTGTTCCTGGACTTCCGCGATGGTGGATTCCGTCTGGGCGATCCCGGACGCGGCAGCCGACTGGGCCAGCTCGGCGGCGGTGATTTCCTCGTCGAGCTCCGCCTGCCGGGCGCGGCTCGCGGCAAGTTCCTGGGCAGCGAGGCCGGCGCATGCCGCGCGTTCCGCTGCCAATTCCGCCTCAACGCGGGCGTCCCCGGGCGCGGTGCTGCCACCCTGGGCCGCCAGCACGGCAAGCTCCTGCTGGGCGTCTGCAAGTTCGCGCTCAAGCGCGGCCAGAGCCATCTCTGATTCCTCGTATGCGTGCTGCGCTGTCTGCTCCGCTTCGGCGACGGCCAGGGCGGACGCAGCCGCCGGGGCGGGGGCCGGGTGTTCGGGGCTGCCGCACACTGGGCATGGGAGGCCCGACTGCAGCTGGGACGCGAGCTCGGCGGCGGCGTTGGCGAGCCGTTGCTCGCGGAGATCAAGCCAGCGCTGGCGCCGGTCCTGGTGTTCGTCCCGGGCGAGGCTGTGGCGCTCCGCGACAGCGCCGCACACAATTCCCGCCGCCATATATCGCCCGACCATGGCCACGAGTTCCGCGGCGGCGCCGGCTTCCTTATTGCGGACCTGGACTTCGGCCGCAAGTTCCTCCAGCGGACGCAGGCCGCCGAGCAGTGCCTCGGATTCAGCCCTCAGTAATTCCAGAGCCGCTACCCCCGTGCGGCGTCCCGCGGACAGCTTCTCCAGCGTCCCGCGGAGCCGGGCCGCACGGGCCAGCAGTCCGGCAAGCCTGGCCTCTTCCGGCAGCCGTTCCTCCAGCACCGCCCGGACGGACCGCAATCCGCCCAGCGCGGCCCGCAAGGCAGCACCATCGGCGAGTCCACCGGCCGGCCCGCCGTCGGGAGCGCCGTCGCGGGTGCCGCCCGTGAGGGAATCCGCGGGATTGTCCGGGGAACCGCCCCGGAGCGCCATGAGCTCGGCGTCAGTGAGCGCCGCGGCGCGCAGTTCCTCCGCCGCACCGGTCAGGGCCAGGGTTGCCAGCTCCTCGGCCGCTTCGGCGCTTGCCATCGCCTGCAGTTGTCCGCCGAGCACTTCCGCCTTGCGGTGCAGGCCCAGCCTGTCGATCTTGCCCGCCAGCACGGGCCCGGCGGCCTCCGCCTCGGCCCGGCGTTTTTCGGCTGCGGCGAGTTTGGCCTGGCGGGCGGCCCGGGCCGTGGCGGCGTCGAGTTGGGCCGTGTGTTCGGCGCGCAGACGTTCGGCCTCCGCAGCGGCAGCCTGGCGCCCGGCCGCGGCGGAGGCGGCGGCTGCCCCGAGCCAGGCCAGGAGCGAGCCGGCATCGGCGCGGTCCGGGGCCTCGGCGGCGTCGAGCTCAAGGGCCGCCGTTTCGGCTTCGGCCTGGGCAAGCAGCAGCTCCAGCTGGCTGTTGAGGCCGGCAACCTCGGTGCCTGCGGCTTTCGCTTTCCGTGCGAGTTCCTGTTCGACGGCCTCGAAGCGCTGGGTGCCGAACAGGCTTTGGAGCAGTTCCAGGCGGTCCGTGGGCTTGGACCGAAGGAAGGCGGCGAAGTCGCCCTGCGGCAACATCACGACCCGGGTGAACTGTTCCCGCTTCATGCCCAGGATGTCCGCGATCTCGGCGCCGGCCTCATCATTGCGCCCCGACTTCTCGGTCCATTCCCCGTTGACGCGCTCGCGCAGCAGCGTGTTGGCCTGCTGCACGGTGAACCCGTTCTTGCCCCGGGCGCTCGGCTTGTCCCAGGCGGGAGAACGGGAGACTTCGAAGTGCCGGCCGCGGGCGGAGAACTCGCAGGTGACCCGGGGCTCGGCGGCGGCCCCGGCATGGTCGCTGCGCAGCCGCTTGCCGTCCTGCCGGGCGCCGGGCACCGAGCCGTAGAGCGCGAAGCAGATGGCGTCCAGGACGCTCGTCTTGCCGGCTCCCGTGGGGCCGTTCAGCAGGAACAGCCCGTGGGCGCTCAGGCGGTCGAAGTCAATGTGTTCGGTGCCGGCGAAGGGGCCGAAGGCGGAGATTTCGAGGCGGTGGATCCTCACAGGGATACTCCTTCCAGCCGCACGGCTTCGAGGGCTTCTGCAAGTACGGCGGATTCGGCGTGGTCCGCACTGCGGCCGCGGACGTGTTCCAGGAAACCGCAGCAGAGGGACAGGTCGTCGTCGGCCTCAGCCAGCCGGCTGCTGTAGCTGATTTTGGCGCCAGCGGCGGCGCCTTCGGGGTCGAAGCCGAGGACGAGGGTGTCGGGGAAGCGCGAGCGGAGCTTGTCCATGGCCTGCGCCGGACGCTGGGCATCGGTCAGGGTGATCTGGCAGTAGGCGCCTTCGGCCCAGGCGAATTCCCCGGCGGAGAGCAGCTCATCCAGCTTGCCGCGCAGCACGGCGAGCGCGCGGGGCGCCTCCCAGAGCACCTCGCTGATCTCGCCGATGCCGGCGGCGTCCACCTCGATGAGCCAGCTGCCCTTCTTGTGCTTCGCCTCCGAAAAGGAGTACGCGAGGGGAGACCCGGAGTAGCGCACGGTGGGCGAGAGCTCCTGGCGGCCATGCAGATGGCCCAGCGCCGTGTAGCCGAAGCCGTCGAAGAGATCCAGCGGAACGGCGCCGACGCCGCCGATGCTCAGGTCCCGTTCGCTGTCCGAGCTGATTCCGCCGCTGGCAAAGGTGTGCGCCAGGACCACGGAATGAACGGTCCGCGACTGGGCGCGGGCGGCAAGATCGGCCCGGATCCGTGCGGTGGCGGCGCGGGTGACCTCGAAGTGGCTGGCGGTCTCGACACCCAGCTGCCCGGCGACGAGCCGCGGCTCCAGCCAGGGGATGCCGTAGATGGCCAGTGCCGGGCCGGTGTCCGGATCCGCGTTTTCCTCAGCGCCAGGCCCGCCGTCGAGCGGGAATATCACCGGCTGGTCCAGCTCCGCCAGCCGCGTGCGCAGGTGGACTCCCCCGCGTTCCAGCAGCCGGGACGCGAAGCCGAGCCGGATGGCCGAATCGTGGTTGCCGCTGGTCAGCACCACCTGCGCGCCGGCGCCGGTCAGTCGCACAAGGGCGTCGTCGAGCAGGCCGACGACGTCGACTCCGGGCATGGCACGGTCATAGACGTCGCCGGCGATGAGGACGACGTCGACCGCCTCATCGCGAACGAAGGTGACGAGCTGGTCTACGAAGCCGCGCTGGGCATCAAGCATGCCGACGCCCTGGAATGACCGGCCCAAATGCCAGTCCGAAGTGTGCAATAACCGCATGCTCCTACGGTATCGGCTGGCAGCGACACTATTGCCCCACCGCTCCGGAACAGCAACGCGGGGTCACTTCCGGCCCGTCCCGCCGCGTCGGATGGGCCGGAAGTGACCCCGCGTTGTGGTTTTGCGGGCCCGACGCGGTACGCGGACTACTCGCCGCGTTTGTCGAAGAAGTCCCGGGCATCGTCGTCCCCGCCCTTCTGGCGGACTGCGGGTGCAGGCGTCGCGGCGTCGGCCGCCGGATCAAGCGCCGGCTCGGCGTAGGTCTCCGTTTCCGGCTCCGTCTCCGGTCCAAGCGCCGGCTCCGGTTCAAGCGCCGGCGCCGGCGCCGCAACGATGCCGGGAGTCGACAGCGCAAAGCCCCGGAAGACCAGCCCGGCCAACGCCGCGCCGACCAGCGGAGCGACCCAGAAGAGCCACAGCTGGCCAAGTGCATCCGGGCTGCTGAAGACTGCGGAGGCCGTGGCGCGGGCCGGGTTAAGGGGGGTGTTGCCGATCGACTGACCGAGCTGCAGCAGCACGGCCATGGTCAGGCCGACGGCGAACGGGGCCGCCGCCCTGGAAGGGTTCCGGGCCGAGGCCGTGCCGAGGTAGACGGCCACCAGGAGGGCGGCCCCGAGGATCTCCACGAGGAGCACCCCTGACAGGGGGACCTGGATGATGGAGTTCTCGCCGAAGCCGGCGGTAACCGTGTCAAAGGCGGTCCGGGTGTCGCTGATCTTGGGAACGGTGCGCAGGATGCCGAACAGCGTGACCGCTCCGAGCAGCGCACCGGCAAGCTGGGCCCCGACGTAGGCCGCGGCGTCCGCCGGCCGGATGCGGCCGGCGATGGCATGGCCCACCGTGACGGCAGGGTTGAAGTGTCCGCCGGAGAGGTAGCCGAAGGCCAGCATGGCCGCCGTGAGCGCCAGTCCCGCGGCCAGCGAGGCGGACAGCGGGTTCGACTGCGGGATGGTGAACAGCGGAACACCCAGGCCGGCCACCACCACAAAGAATGTGCCGAAGGCCTCGGCGGACAGCCGGGCCGGAAGTCCGGGCCGCGTCGAATCGGCAGTGCTGAGGCCGGGCCGGGCAGGCGGCTCGAGGGTGGACGCGCGCGTGATCATGGTCAGGTATTCCTTTGCTTGGGGTCAGCGAGCAGTCTGCCAGCGGAGTCTGGACGTTGTCTGGACCTGGGCCTAGGATCCCGGCGCAATCGCGGCGACGGCGCTGGCTCCGAGCACGATGACACCGGCGGCGGCCCAGCGCATGAGGGAGGCGAGAGGTGCGTAGGAGGACTGCCGTAGTTGCCGTAACCGGGCCAGGACACAGAGGCACAGAGGCACAGAGGCACAGAGGCACAGCACCACGGTGGCGACCATCGCCGTCAGGGCACAGACGCCCAGGAAGTCCGTGGTACCGGCTCCTGCCCGCCTGACCGGGCTCGGGGCGGGGGCGGACTGCGATCCCGCGACCGCCCAGCTGCGCCAAATCAGCAGATCGGCCGCGAAGAGGGCCAGCAGCGTCCGGCCCCAGGACAGCGAAGTCCGCTCAGGCTGCAGCCCGGGGTCCCGAATGGCCGCGGCGCTCACCGCTACCAGGAGCAGCACGGCCAGGACGGCGCCGATGAACGCCAGGGCAACGCACATGGCGATCCGGAGCGGGGCGGGAGCGATATCCGGGGCCAGCTGGTCGATCGCAAGGGCGCCGACGATCAGGGCCAGCGACGTCCTGGTCCAGGCCAGGAATGTCGTTTCGTTGGCAGGTGAGAACCGGTAGTCGGGGGTGGAGCCGGTCTTCCGCCACGCTGGTTCGCGCAGTGCTTACCGTGCCGTTCCTGTGCGCCGTGCCGGGCGCGGCGCGCGGCCTTTTGGGCCAGCCACCGAGGGGACTCGTTGCCGGCACCGACATGGGGTCGGGGTAAAGTTTTAAGTCATGAGCAACGAGCCCGTCACCACCCCCGCAGCAAGTTCAACCCCGTCGCACGAGTCGCGTATCCACGGCTGTCTGTTGGGCGGCGCCCTCGGTGATTCGCTGGGGTACGCCGTCGAATTCGACGACATCTCCACCATCCGTACGAAGTTCGGTCCGGACGGGCTGCAGGACTTTTCCGCGCTCGACGGCGGAAGCCACTTCTCCGATGACACCCAGCTCACGCTGTACACCGTGGACGGGCTGCTGGAGGCGCTGGAGTGGGCGAACTCGGGCGTGGGCGCGGACACCAATGCGTGCCTGTGGCTCGCCTACCTGCGCTGGCTCGGCACCCAGGGCGTCCCGGTTCCGGACGCGGCGCCTTTCCAGCCTCCCCGCTGGATCGATTCGCACAACGTCCTCAGGCACCGCCGCGCCCCCGGGAACGCGTGCCTGAGCGGCCTGGCGACCGGTGAGATGGGAACGTTCTACCGGCCGGTCAACCCGGATTCCAAGGGCTGCGGCACCGTGATGCGCTCGGCGCCCTTTGGCCTGATCCCCTACATCGCGGCCGGGGCCGTCTACAAGCTCAGTGCCGACGCAGCCTCGCTGACTCACGGGCACCCCGCGGCCCGGCAGAGCGCCGGCGTCTTCAGCCTCGTCATCCACGCCCTGACGGCCGGACAAGGCCTGCGGGAAGCCGCCGAATTCGCGCTGGGACAACTCGGCGCAGGCCACCTGCGCAAGGGCGAACTGCCGGATCCTGATCTCATGGCACGGCTCGAAGCGGCGTTGCGCCTGGGCGGCGCCGGAGCGCCGCTGGAACCGGAGGAACTGGTCCGGGAGCTCGGCGCGGGCTGGGTGGCGGAGGAGGCTCTCGCCGTCGCGCTTTATGCCGTACTGGTCACGGAACCGGATACGACGGCGGCTGCCGGGCATCCGGAGGCCCACTTCCGGGCGGCGATCAGCCTCGCGGTGAACCACAGCGGGGACAGCGATTCCACGGCATCGATTGCCGGGAACATCCTGGGCACGTTCTACGGCGAGGACTGCCTGCCGGCCGGCTGGCTTGAGGCGCTGGAAGCCCCGGAGGTCATCCGGGGCATGGCATCGCAGCTGGCGGCTGTTACCGGCGCCTGATGCCCTTGCGGTGGCCGGCGGCGGTTAAGCGCGCCGGAGCGGGATGTTGTTGCAGGCCTCGCACACGTCGTCGGGGATGAAACCCCGGCGCTGCAGGATGCCGAAGATGGCGCAGCCCAGGCAGAAGCCGGCAAATGATTCGAGGGACGCGGCCACAATCAGGACCGCGAGCAGGATCCAGGCAGCCGGTGCGAGGCCGGCGGCCAGCAGGATGGCCGCCGCGGTGGACATGGCGGCACCGATTCCCTGGGCAAAGCGCTTCGGCGGCCCGGGAACGAGCCGGGTCTTCCCCAGCAGCGGCGTCAGCACCTTGACCGAGAGTATCCCGAAAGGCGAGATCCGCGGGCCGAACAGCAGCCGCAGCCAGAACCCGACGGCGATCACGGCCAGGCCCCAGCCGAAGCCGGTCAGCAGCGTCACCAGAGAGAGCAGCACCACAAGTCCGGCGGTGATCCGGGCGGCGTACTCGTTCACCGGGTTGGGGAACGCGAAGACTTGCCCCCAGTCGATCCCGGCCTGCGGGGCAGGCGCTGGCGCCCGCGGCGCGGAGAGTGCATCCGTCGGTGTGCTCATCATCCAAGGCTACGAGCAGACCCGCGCCGGCGAAATGATTGTTGCGCCGTATGACCCAAGGGCCGTAAGCGGGGTCCTCAGGCGATCGCGGCGGGGGCCACATGGCCGCCCACCATCTGCAGGAATTCACCCTCCGAGATGACCTCGATACGCTGGCCGCGCTCATGCAGATCCAGGACGCGCCGGGCCTTGCCGGTAAGCCGTCCGGAGCGCAGGTCCGCGGCAACGAACCCGTCCCCCACCACGAGGACGGTGGTGCGGGCCGTGACCCGGCTTTCGGGCCTGGCCCCCAGCTCGGCGGAGCGGATCTTCGCCTCCGGCCGGGGCATCACCAGCTCCCCGGTGAACACTACGGTCTGGCCGAACAGCGGGTGCCCCGGTTCTGCCAGGGCGTTCGGCAACGGGTTGGCACCCTCTTCCGGCCAGCCCGGCTGGAACGCGCGGACCGGGGCGGCAGCGTCCGCTCCCGCGGCCAGCGCACCGATGGCCGAATGGCTGGCCTTGGACAGGGGATCATGCAGCGGATCGAAGGCCGGCTGGCGGGACACATTCAGTCCCAGCGACAAGTAGAGTTCGGCGATGCTGCCGGCACCGTTGCGGGCGGCTATGTCGATCAGGATCCCGGCGCACGCCCGGGCGTCCTCTGCCGCGTCGTGGTGATTCACCAGCGGCACGCCGGCCTCCTCGGCCGCATACGGCAGCGAGTTGGACACAAGCGAGTAGCAGCGGCGCGAGAGCATCACCGTGCAGACGTAGTCGTAGGCAGGGCCGGCCAGGCCTGACACTTCCAGTCCGGAGCGGATCACGCCGAGGTCGAAGGCGGCGTTATGGGCCGCCAGCACATCGTCGCCGATGAAGGCGCCGATCTCCGGGAAGATTTCACCGAAGCGGGGCAGGCCCGCAACGTGTTCCGGCCGGATGCCGTGAATCCGGACGTTGTGGTGGTCAAAGCGGTCGTGGTTCTCCGGCGGCCGCATCAGCCAGGAGGCTTCCTCGACGACGACACCGCCGCGGACCTTCGTCAGGCCAACAGCGCATGGTGAACCGCGGAAGCCGTTCGCGGTCTCAAAGTCGATCGCCGTAAAGTCCAAACCCACGCCTCGAACTTTACCGCCGAAATCCGGGCCGGCCCGCATCGCGCCGCCGGCGGTCCCCCGGGCGGTCCCCCGGTTGTCCCCCGACTGTTCCCCGCAGCAGGCGCCGCCGGGAGGCCCGACGGCGGCCGTCTAGTACCCTTAACGGGTGAACCTTATAGCTATGAGTGACTTTGCCGTGTCCGCGATCGGAGGCGCAGGCCCGGTGCAGCCGCACTTGTCCTCGCTCCTGCCCGACTGGCTCAACCCCCAGGTCTTCCTGGCCGACCCGGCGCTGGCGCCTTGGGTGGTCTTGCTGGTCTGCGGCATCATTTTCGCCGAGACGGGGCTGCTGGTCGGCTTCTTCCTGCCGGGTGACTCCATGCTGTTTACGGCCGGACTCCTTGTGGCCACTGGCACCATCCAGTTCAACATCTGGGCCTTCTCGGCGCTGATCATCGTCGCCGCGATTATCGGAAACCAGGTGGGCTACCTGATCGGTTCGAAGGCCGGTCCCGCCATTTTCAACAAGCCCAATTCCAGGCTTTTCAAGCGCGAGAATGTCGAAAGCGCCCACGCCTTCTTCGAGAAGCACGGCGGCAAGGCCCTGATCCTGGCCCGCTTTGTCCCCATCATCAGGACCTTTGTCCCCGTGATTGTGGGCGTCGCCCAGATGGGCAAGCGCAAGTTCTTCCTCTACAACGTCATCGGCGCCGTGCTCTGGGGCGGCGGCGTGACGCTGCTCGGCTACCTGCTGGGCAACAGGGTCCCGTGGGTCCGCGAGAACCTGGACATCATCTTCGTTATCATCGTCCTCGTCTCCGTCGTCCCGATCGGCGTCGAGGTCATCCGCGGCTTCGTTGCCAAGGGCCAGGCCGAGAAGTACGGCACGGACATCGTCGAGGAGTTCATCGAGGAGCACGAGCCCGAAGAAGAACGCAAGACCCCGTAACCCCCGTTCCGGACAAGCCATCCGGCCAAACCGGCCAACAAGGAAGGCGCCCCACAGTGTGGGGCGCCTTCCTTGTTAGTACAGACTGGCCGGCAGCGGCTACCTTCCGGCCAGAGCCGCCACGATGGCCGGCAGCAGCGCCCGGAAGGCCTGGCCGCGGTGGCTGATGGCGTTCTTCTCCGCCGGGCTGAGCTCGGCGCAGCTGCGGTCCAGGCCGCTGGGCTGAAGCACCGGGTCGTAGCCGAAGCCGCCGGCGCCGCGGGGTTCGCGCAGCAGGGTGCCCTCCAGCTGCCCGTACTCGACGATTTCCCGGACCTCCCCCGCCGATGATCCGGGAACGGCCAGCGCCGCGGCGCAGACAAACGCCGCGCCACGGTACTCGTCGGGCACATCGGCCAGCTGGTCCAGCAGCAACTGCAGGTTCGCGGCGTCGTCCCCGTGCCGTCCTGCCCAGCGTGCCGAGAAGATCCCCGGCGCGCCGCCGAGCACATCCACTGCCAGCCCGGAGTCGTCGGCGATCGCCACGAGACCGGTGGCCCGGGCCACCGCGCGTGCCTTCAGCAGCGAGTTTTCGGCAAACGTCACGCCGGTCTCGGCGACGTCGGGCGCACCGACGGCGCCGGCGTCCACCACCTGGGTGTCGACGTCGAGACCGGGCACCTGCCCGCGGAGCAGCTCGCGGAGCTCCCTGAGTTTGCCCTTGTTATGCGTGGCGAGGACCAGAACGGGCGCGGGAACGCCGCCTGTCACGGGGCTTCCGCCAGGGTTTCGCGCTGGATGGCGGCGAGCTCCTCCGTGCCCAGCAGGGCCAGGTCCAGCAGCTTGTTGAGCTCGTCACGGTCGAACGGGGCGCCTTCGGCGGTGCCCTGGACTTCGACGAACTTGCCGGAGCCGGTGACGACCACGTTCATGTCGGTCTCGGCGCGGACGTCCTCGACGTAGGGCAGGTCCAGCATCGGGATGCCGTCGATGATGCCGACGGAGACTGCGGCGATGGTGTCGATCAGGGGCTGGGCGTTGCGGGCGAGCATCTTGTTCTCGCGGGCGAAGCGGATGGCCTCGGCCAGTGCCACGTACGCGCCGGTGATGGCGGCGGTGCGGGTTCCGCCGTCGGCCTGCAGGACATCGCAGTCCAGCACGATGGTGATCTCGCCCAGTGCCTTCGTATCGATGATGGCGCGCAGCGAGCGGCCGATCAGCCGGGAGATCTCGTGCGTGCGGCCGCCGATCTTGCCTTTCACGGACTCGCGGTCGGAGCGGGTGTTGGTGGCGCGCGGGAGCATGGCGTATTCGGCGGTGACCCAGCCGCGGCCCTCCCCCTTGAGCCAGCGCGGGACGCCCTCGGTGAGGGACGCCGTGCACAGCACCCGGGTGTTGCCGAACTCGATCAGGGCCGATCCTTCGGCCTGCTTGGACCAGCCGCGGGTGATGCTGATCGGCCGGAGCTGGTCCGGGGTGCGGCCATCGGCGCGGATGATGGGGGCAGTAAGTGCTTCGGAAGTCATGCCTTTAGCTTATCGACTCGGGGCACCGGCTCAGATCGTGTAGTGCACGCCTGCCACGGCCACGGCCACGTCCCGGCCGAAAACCTGCTTCGCTTCGGCCATGACGGTCGTCGGCGAGGTCCAGACCGGGATGTGGGTCAGCAGGAGCCGCCGCGCGCCGGCGGCTTCCCCGGCTTCGCCGGCCCGCTTGCCGGTCAGGTGCACGTCTTTGATGCCGTCGTCGCGGCCTTCCTCGAAGGCCGCTTCGCAGAGGAACAGGTCAGCGTCGCGGGCTGCGTCTTCCAGGCCGCTGCAGGAGTCCGTGTCCCCCGAATAGCTCAGGACGCGGGTGACGGGGCTGCCGTCCTTGCCCGGCTCGGTGACGTCCACGCGCAGCGCATAGGCCTCCTCCACCGGGTGGTTCACGGCGTACGGGGTCACGGTGAAGGGACCCATGGTCACGGGCTTCCGTTCCGCCCAGTTGCTGAAGTCGAATTCCTCGTGCATGCCCGGGTCCAGTTCCAGCCCGTAGGCGGTGGCCATCCGGTCCGCGGTCGCCGCCGGCCCCCAGACCGGAATCCGGCCCCGGCCCCAGCCGCCCGGCTTCCAGCGCACCGCCACATGGAGCCCGCACAGGTCCATGCAGTGGTCCGGGTGCAGGTGGGTCAGGAAAATGCCGTCAATGTCCTCGAGATCCGTGTAGCGCTGGATCGCGCCGAGCGCCCCGCTGCCGAGGTCCAGGACGATCTTCCAGTTCCGCTCGCCGTCGTTGGCGGTCAGCAGATAACACGACGCCGGCGAGCCGGGGCCCGGAAAGGATCCGGTACAGCCCACGATGGTCAGCTTCACAGGCCAGGCCCCCGCAGGGAGGCGGTGTGGGAGGCGGCATGGGAGGCGGCATGGGAGGCGGCATGGGAGGACGTGGCCACGAAGTTGGAGATCCGGGGACGGCCGGCGCCGGCCTGCGCGGCGGCGAGCATTTCGGGGGTGATCCTGGCCAGGCTGCCCGTGGGGTATTGGGCGGCCACGTGGTCCACCTGGCGGACGCTGAGGACCTCGGGGCCGAGGAAGCGGCGGGCCAGGTGCTCGAACTGGGCCGCGTCGCCGGTGGCGATGAAGTTGTGGGCCGGGGCGGCGGCGTCCGTCCGCTCCAGACCCCGGGAGGCCAGCGCACGGTAGACATCCTTGGCCGTCTCCTCGGCGCTGGAGACCAGGGTGACGTCCTCCCCCAACACGAAGGAGATGACGCCCGTGAGAAGCGGGTAGTGGGTGCAGCCCAGCACCACGGTGTCCACACCGGCGGCCCTGAGCGGTTCCAGGTACTCGCGGGCTACCGCCAGAAGCTCCGGTCCGGTGGTGATCCCGGCTTCCACGTAGGACACGAACGCGGGACAGGCCACGGACGTGATGTGCAGGTCCGGGGCGGCCGCGAAGGTATCCTCGTAGGCCCGCGACCCGACCGTGGCCGAGGTGCCGATCACGCCGATCCGGCCGCTGCGGGTGGCCGCGACGGCACGCCGGACAGCAGGCTGGATGACCTCGATCACGGGAATTCCGTAACGGGCGGTGTAGCGTTCCCGGGCGTCGCGCAGCACGGCGGCGGAGGCCGAGTTGCAGGCGATCGTCAGCAGCTTAACGCCGGAATCCACCAGCTCGTCCATCACGCCCAGGGCGTTGGCCCGGACTTCGGCGATGGGAAGCGGGCCGTAGGGGCCGTTGGCGGTGTCGCCGACGTACAGGATGGATTCGTTCGGCAGCTGGTCGATGATGGACCGGGCCACGGTGAGTCCGCCGACGCCCGAATCGAAGACACCGATGGGCCGCGATCCCACCTGGCTGGCGGTCTGGCTGGCGGCGGTGCTGCTCGCTGGGGAGTCCGCAACAGCTCCCGCTGCCGGATCCATGCTCGATGCTGAAGTCATGATTATTCGAGGATAGGGCTTAGCCACGGGTGCGGGCATCACATTGTGTTGTCCGACTCATGTCTAATTTGTCACATCCCGTGAGCGGAGGCGCCGGCTCAGCTGCGTGGTTCCAGCGAGGCCAGCATGGCCTGGACCAGGGATTCCTGCAGCCAGGTGGTGAAGTTGTAGACAAGGGCCAGATAACTTTCGACGTCCTCGGCCTGGGACCAGTCCTGCATGAGGTGGACATGCTCGGCGTCCGCATCATCGCGGATGTCGAGGCGTTCGGCGAGCACCAGGCGCACATCGTTCAGGGCGGTGGACCAGTGCCGGGCATCGGCGGGGGTGAGGACCAGTTCGTCCTTGTCCAGCCCCAGCGAGGCGGCCTTCAGGGCGCCGATCTTGTTTTCCCGCAGCGAGCGTTCCGTGTACCGGCGGAACTCCAGGGACGCGTCGTCGTCGTTCTTCATGACATTCGGCAGCAGCCGCCGCAGGGCGCGGTCCGAGGGTTCGCGCGCCTCCGTATCGAGTCCGACGAGCGCGGCGAGGGGGTCCTGGTTAGCCCGTTGCTCCGGCTCCAGCATGGAGATGACGTCATCGAAGAGGCTGCGCAGCAATTCGCGTTCAGCGGTCTCCAGGTAGCCGGTGACGCCCTTGAGCCCGTATTTGAATGCCTTAGCCACGTTTTCCCTTGCCCTTGCCTGATCCTGTGCCGTCGCCGCCGCCGGTCGCCTTCTCCACGGTGGCCCAGAGGCCGTAGCCGTGCATCGCGACGGCGTGCTGCTCCACCTGCTCCTTGCTGCCGTGCGCCACGATGGACCGCCCCTTTTTGTGGACCTCCAGCATGAGCTTGTTGGCTTTCGCCTCCGAATAGCCGAAGTAGCTGCGGAACACGTAGCTCACGTAGCTCATCAGGTTCACGGGATCGTTCCAGATCACAAGGTTCCAGGGGATGTCCGGGGCGGTCAGGACGTCGGTGGACGCCGCTGTTCCGGTTTGGGTGCCGGCCTGGGTGTCCGGGCCGAGCGCAACGCTGAGGGTCATCTGTCCATTCTATGGGGATGCGCACTAGAGTGAATTCGTGAGTACCTCAGCTGGCTGGGACCGCCCCCGCACGTCCCTGTACACCGATCACTACGAGCTGACCATGCTGCAGGCCGCGCTGCATTCGGGCGCCGCCCACCGCAAGTCGGTGTTCGAGGCCTTTGCCCGACGCCTGCCGGACGGCCGCCGCTACGGGATTGTGGCCGGAACCGGCCGCCTGCTGGAAGGCATCGCGGACTTCCGCTTCGGCGGCGCCGAGATCGACTTCCTCCGCCGCACCAAAGTGGTCAACGAGGAGACCCTCGAGTACCTGGCCGGCTTCTCCTTCTCGGGCGATATGTGGGGCTACCCGGAGGGCGAGGCGTACTTCCCGAACTCCCCCATCCTTATTGTTGAATCAACGTTCGCCGAAGCCTGCATCCTCGAGACCTACATCCTCTCGATCCTCAACCACGACAGTGCAATCGCCTCGGCGGCCTCGCGAATGATCACCGCGGCCGGCAGCCGGCCGTGTGTGGAAATGGGCTCCCGCCGGACCCAGGAGGAGTCCGCCGTCGCGGCCGCCCGTGCCGCGATCATCGCCGGCTTCGACAGCACCTCCAATCTGCAGGCCGGCCTGCGCTACGGGCTCAAGACCGTGGGTACCGCCGCCCACTCCTTCACCCTGCTGCACGATACCGAGCGCGAGGCCTTCGAGGCCCAGATTGCCTCGATGGGTGCCGGCACCGCACTGCTGGTGGACACCTACGACGTCGAGGCGGCGGTCCGGACCGCCGTCGAACTGGCCGGCGACAAACTGGGCGCGGTGCGCCTGGACTCCGGGGACCTCGTGGCGCAGGCGCAGTGGGTCCGCCAGCTGCTGGACGGGCTGGGAAATGAGCGCACCCGGATTATCGTCACCTCCGACCTGGACGAATTCGCCATCGCCGCACTTCAGTCCGCCCCGGTGGACTCCTACGGCGTCGGCACTTCCCTCGTGACCGGCTCCGGCGCCCCGACGGCGAGCATGGTCTACAAGCTGGTCAGCCGCACGGACGACGCCGGCGAGTTCGTCCCGGTGGCCAAGGCCGCCAAGAACAAGACGAGCAAGGGCGGGCGCAAGTACGCGCTGCGTAAGCTCAACGAACGCGGCACGGCCAGCCAGGAGATCGTGGGCATCGGCCACCGCCCGGAGGACGACGGCAACGACCGTCCGCTGCTGCAGCAGTTCATCAAGAACGGCGAACTCCTGCCGGGCTGGACCGGAGCGGAGGGCGTCGTGCGCGCCCGCCAGCGCCATGCCGACACCATGAAAGAGCTTCCTGCTGTGGTCAACCGGCTGCAGCGCGGCGAAGCAGCCATCCCCACCATCTACGAGGAGAACTGATGTCCCGCGCCCTGATCATCGTCGACGTCCAGAACGATTTCTGCGAAGGAGGCTCCCTGCCCGTCGACGGCGGGGCGGAGCTCGCCGGCGCGATCAGCGAATACGTCGACGCGCACCACAGCCAGTTCGACCACATCGTGGCCACCCAGGACTGGCATGTCGATCCGGGCGAGCATTTCTCCGAGAAACCGGACTTCGTCGACAGCTGGCCGAAGCACTGCGTCGCCGGCACCCACGGCGCCGAACTGCACCCGGACCTCGACACGGAATACATCCAGGCCTACTTCCGCAAGGGCCGGTTCACGGCCGCCTACTCGGGTTTTGAAGGCCTGCTCGCCCCGGACGATGCCGTCCCGACCGGCGACCGGAAGCCCGGCGCCATGCCGGTATCCGGCGGTGCCCCCGGCGGTGACCTCGACGTCGAGGCCCTGGCCGGCGAGGACGCGATCGGGCTCGACGACTGGCTGCAGAGCCACGACGTCGAGGACGTGGTGGTCGTCGGGATCGCTACCGATCACTGCGTCAAAGCCACCGCGCTCGACGGCGTCCAGGCCGGCTACTCCGTCACGGTGCTCCGCGACTTGACCGTGGGGGTCGCAGGGGACCTCGAAGACGCCGTCGCCGAGATGGAACTCGGCGGCGTCGACATCGCGTAGGCGCCTGCAAGTCCCGCCGGATGCCGGATTGTGGCGGCGTCCGGCCGTGACGCTTGACCGGAAAACAGCGCCCTCACAGTAGACTCAAAACCCTTGCCAGATCGTCTGACCCGTAGAACCCCGGAGTAAACCATGAAGAAGACCCTCACCGTCCTGATCGTTGCCGGGGCCCTGCTCGGCGCCGCCGGCTGCTCCGCCGCCCCGCAGCTGAGCAACGAGGAAACCTGCACCCGGATCCAGGGCGTCGGCGCAGGCCCGACGTCCAACGCGGACAAGGCAGGGATGATTCGTCTCGCCAATCGGCTGCGGCCCATCGAGGTGACTTCCTCCGATGAGCTGAAGGCTCCCTTGCGTTCCATCATTGAATTCCTGGACGAGTCGGCGAAGTCCGACCCGGATTCCGCGAAGCTTGAGGAGCTGCAGCCCAAGTACACCGCTGCCGGCCAGACCCTCGGCACTACCTGCGGCGGCGGCGGGCAGTAGCCCGCAGCACGCTACTTCCGGCCGATGAACCAGTCCTGAAGCTTCCGCAACCGGGTCTGCAGCTGCTCCTCGTTGGCCTGTGCCACGGGCGGGCCGCCGCAGACAGTCCTGAGTTTGGTGTGGACTACTCCGTGCGGGGTGCCCGTCCGCGCGGACCACGCCGCCACGTTCTTGGCCAGCTCAGTGCGCAGGTCCATCAGCATGCGGTGGTCCGGCACGGCCGCGGCGGCCGGCGGGGCGCCGGCCTGCGGGGCGCGGGCGTTCTTTCGGTTCAGCTGTTCGTGCTGGCGCTGGCGCAGCAGCGTGCCGACCTGTTCGGCGTCGAGCAGGCCGGGGATCCCGAGGAAGTCGAGCTCGTCCTCCGAGCCCACCTCGCCGCCGGTGCCGAACTCGCCGCCGTCGAACAGGACCCGGTCAAAGGACGCCTGCGAATCCAGCGCCTCGAACTTGCCCTTCGTGAGCGAATCGGAGGCCTTTTCCTCGCGGTTCGCCTCGTCCATGAGCGAGTCCTCGGGATTGAAGAGGCCGTCGCCGTCTTCCTTCTCCGGACGGTCCAGGGCATGGTCGCGCTCTGCCTCCATCGAGTTCGCCAGCGCCATCAATGTGGGAACGGACGGCAGGAAGACCGACGCCGTCTCGCCGCGCTTGCGGGCACGCACGAAGCGTCCCACGGCCTGGGCAAAGAACAGCGGCGTGGAGATCGACGTCGCGTAGACGCCGACGGACAGCCGCGGGACGTCCACGCCTTCGGACACCATCCGGACCGCCACCATCCAGCGCTTCTCGCTGGCGGTGAACTCCTCGATCTTGCTGGAGGCCTTGGCATCATCGGACAAAATGACGGTGGGTGATTCGCCGGTGATCTTTTTCAGCTGCCCGGCGTAGGCACGCGCGTCGTCGTGGTCGGTGGCGATGACCAGGCCGCCGGCGTCGGGGACGGTGCGGCGCACCTCGCTGAGGCGCTTGTCGGCCCCGGCGAGGACGGCCGGAATCCATTCACCTGCCGGGTTCAGCGCGGTGCGCCAGGCCTGCGCCGTGATGTCCTTGGTGACGGCGGATTCGCCGAGCGACGCCGCCATTTCCTCGCCGCCGCTCGTGCGCCAGCGCATCTGCCCGGAGTAGGCCATAAACATGACCGGGCGGACCACATGGTCGCGCAGCGCCTTGCCGTAGCCGTAGGTGTAGTCGGCCTTGGACCGCCGGATGCCGTCGCGGTCCTCGGCGTATTCCACGAACGGGATCGGCGACGTGTCGGAGCGGAACGGCGTCCCGGTCAGGGAGAGCCGGCGGGCCGCGGGCTCGAAGGCCTCGCGGAGACCGTCGCCCCAGGACAGCGCCTCGCCGCCGTGGTGGATTTCGTCCAGGATAACCAGTGTGCGGGCGGCCTCGGTCTTGGCCCGGTGCAGCATCGGTTTGCTGGCCACCTGCGCGTACGTGACTGCGACGCCGACGAAGCCGCGGCCGTGCTGTCCGTCGGCGTTCTTGAAGTTCGGATCGATGGCGATGCCCACCTTGGCGGCGGCATCGGCCCACTGCCGCTTGAGGTGGTCGGTGGGCGCCACAATGGTGACGCGGTTGACGGCGCCGGCGTCAATCAGCATGGAGGCCACACGCAGCGCGAAGGTGGTCTTACCGGCGCCCGGCGTTGCCACCGCCAGGAAATCCTTGGGGTGGGTGCTGAAGTAGCTGTCGAGGGCTTCCTGCTGCCAGGCCCGGAGTTTGGGGGCGGTGCCCCAGGCGGCCCGCTCGGGATACGCGGGAGGCAGCGTGGGTCCGCCAAAGAGTGTTTCTGTCACTTAGGTGCCCTCCATTCCGCGTACCGCTGCTGCTGCCGGAGAAACCCAATTAAGCACAAAAACACCAATCTTTTTTCGGATGAACCGTTGGCAAACACCGGTCGGCACGGACCTGACCACATTCACCGGGTGAACAGCGCACCCCGGGACACCGGCACGCGCCAGGTGCACGCTCGTCAGGCGCACGCGATGCCAGGGCGGCCGCAGCGCGGACCCGACGACTGGATGCGCCAGTTGCCGGGCTGCGTGGCCGCTATTTGTCGCCGGAGCCTTTGCCGCCGCCGTCTTTGCCCGGGCGGAGTCCGTCGTAAACGTCTTTGCATTCGGGGCACACGGGGAATTTCTTAGGATCACGTCCGGGAGTCCAGACCTTGCCGCAGAGGGCAATTACAGGCTCGCCGGACAGCGCGGATTCCATGATCTTTTCCTTGCGCACATAGTGCGAGAAGCGCTCCCGGTCACCGGGTTCCACTTCCTGGCGCAGTTCCTCGCGCTCGATCGTGGCCGTCGATGTCCCGGCTCCGGAGAGCTCGCGCATCGGGTCGTTTTCGAGGGGATCGGTCATGCTGTTCATGAGACCCATCTTAGCCGCTGGAACGGACAGAAATGCGACGGGACGGAGACGGTATCGCGACAGTATCGTGACGGCCGGCCCTTAAAGCCCCTGCCACGAGGGCTTGTTGTCATAGCTGTGCCGGTAGTAATCGGCGAGCCGCAGCGAGGACGCGGCCGCCTCATCCAGCAGGATCGTGGCGTGCGGATGCAGTTGCAGCACGGAGGCGGCACAGATCGCGGCGACGGGCCCCTCCACGAGGTCGCGTACGGTTTGGGCCTTCTGCGCGCCGGTGGCAATGAGGATCACATGCCGGGCATCCAGGATGGTTCCGAGCCCCTGGGTGAGGACGTGGTGCGGGACCTCGGCGAGGCTGCCGAAGAACCGTGCATTGTCCCGGCGTGTCTGCTCGATCAGGGTCTTGATCCGGGTCCGCGACGCCAGGGATGAAGCAGGCTCGTTGAAACCGATGTGGCCGTCCGTACCGACGCCGAGGAGCTGCAGGTCCACACCCCCGGCGTCGCGGATGGCGTCCTCATAGGCCCGGCATGCCGCGGGGATGTCGTCGGCCGCGCCGTCGGGGCTGTGCACATTGGCCGGGCTGATGTTGACCCGCTCGGTGAATTCGCGCCGGATCACCTCGCGGTAGGACTCCGGGTGGCCCGGCGGCAGCCCCACGTACTCGTCCAGGGCGAACCCGCGGGCCTGGCTGAAGTCCAGCCCGTCCCGCTCGTGCCGCAGCGCCAGTTCGTGGTAGACCGGCAACGGCGAGGACCCGGTGGCGAGGCCCAGGACGGCCCCGGGTTTGCGCCGGAGCAGCACCTCGATTGCGTCCGCCGCGAGCGAGGCGATCGGCTTGCTGCCGGAGAGAATGACGATTTCCATGGCCCTGCCTTTGCAGTTGTGCGTTACCGGCAGGCTATCCCAGTCCTGGCCCCGGTGCCCGCGCCCCGGCGCCCGCGCTTCCAGTGCCCGCGCCTCCGGTGCCGTCAGGTCCGGTCAGCGGTTGACGGCCAGCTGGGCCAGCAGTTCCGGCCCGCGCGATTCCAGCCATTTTCCGCCGAGCCGGACCCCGCCGACGAACAGCGCCAGCCCCAGGGCCGGACCGAGCACCAGATTGATCCAGCCGGCCACCGGGCTGCCGGTGATCAGCTGCACTGCCATCAGGGCTGCCTCGGGCGCCACGAGCAGCAGGAGCACCCCCATGCCGCCAAACTGCACCGCCATCGTCTGGGCCACGTTTCCCGGCGGCTTTTTGAAGGGGCTGTCGCCGGGTAGCGGCACCGCCACGGTATAGCGCGCCGAGACCACCGAGGACAGGCCCAGCCCGCTGAACAGCATCCCAAGGGACAGTCCGAGAACTCCCGGCAGCAGCTCCCAGTCGCCGCCGAAAAGGAACGGAAGGACACTGAACGCCAGCACCACGGGCAGGGCGAAGATCAGGCACGACAGCGCACGTCCCAGCCGGTCATGGACGCCGCGGACGCCCGTGGACAGGTGCAGTGCGAACGCAGTGTTGTCGTAGGAGACATCCGAGGAGATGGACCAGGCGAGCAGGAAGGCGGTCAGCGGGCCCACGAAGAGGAACATTCCGTAGTTCCCGCTCTGGCTGGCATGGAACAGCAGCAGGACAGGCAGCAGCGGGACGACGACGAGGGACCCGGCGTAGCGCGGGTCCCGCAGCCAGTAGATCAGGGAACGGGCGGCGACAGCCCCGGTCGGCGTCGCCGGGAACAGCCCAAAGAGGCCAAGGCCCGCGGCTTTCTTCTTGGCGGTGGCGGCGTAGGGCGGGGTGACGAGGGCCCGCTGGAGCAGGAGTTTCCAGCACAGCGCGAGGCCGGCCAGGGTGGCAAGCGCGATCAGGAACTTGAGCGCCGCGGAGCCGTAGCTGCCGGCGGCAACATCGCCGCCGAGGGACCAGGCCGCGCCGGCCGGGGTCCACGACAGCGTGCGGGCCAGTCCGGCCAGGAAATCACCGGAGCCGGCGATCCCCTCGGCGATCCCGGCCACGATGGGTCCCATCAGCACCAGCGGGATCAGGAAAGCGACGGCGCTGGCGTCCTTGAAGCGGCGTGACCCGGCGAGCCCGGCGGTGGCGGTGGCGGTGGTGACCACCCTGGACAGGACAATGCAGCTCAGCACGCCAAGGCACGCCCCCACCAGGGCGCCTGCCGCTGCGGGAAGGCTCCGGGACCAGGTACCCACGGTGGCGAGCGCCACGAGGGAGGTGGCGACGCCGGGGATGCCGATCAGTCCGCCGAGGGCCAGCCCGGCCAGCAGGTGCGGCATGGGCACGGCCGAGGTGGTGAACCGTGCCGGATCGAGCGTCATGTCCGCGGAGGAGGCGGCCACCGGAATGATCGCCCAGCCCAGCAGCGCCGCGGCACCGCCCAGCACCACAACCGTCTGCGCCAGCGCGACGTCGGCCTCGCGCAGGAACAGCAGGCCGCTGACAGAGAGCCCGACGAGGCCCAGCGCGTACAGCGCTCCGATCCCGAGGCCCACCAGCTGCCAGGGGCTGCGCCGGACACCGTTGCGCAGCAGGGTGAGCTTGAGCCTTAGAAGGTGCGCAACCATTCCAGCCCTTCCGTGTGGTTGCGGCCGCCGACCAGCTGGACGAAGCGGTCTTCGAGGGACTGCCCCGCGCGGACCTCGTCCACGGTGCCGGCAGCTAGCACCCGCCCGGCGGCGACGACAGCGACGTGGTCACACATCCGCTGGACCAGGTCCATAACGTGGCTCGAGACGATGACGGTTCCGCCGGACGCCACGTAGCGGTCCAGGATGTCGCGGATATTCGCGGCGGACACGGGGTCCACGGATTCGAACGGCTCGTCGAGCACCAGCAGCCGCGGCGCATGGATCAGCGCGGAGGCGAGCGCGATCTTCTTCGTCATGCCGGCGGAGTAGTCCACCACGAGGGTGCCGGCGTCCTGGCTGAGGTCCAGGGCGGCGAGCAGTTCCTTGACCCGGGATGACACCACGTCCCTCTCCATGCCGCGCAGCAGCCCGGCATAGCTCACCAGCTGTTCACCGGTCAGCCGGTCAAAGAGCCGGACGCCGTCGGGCAGGATCCCCATCAACTTCTTGGCTTCCAGGGGGTGCTGCCAGACATCCACACCGTGCACCAGCGCCGTGCCGAACTCGGGCCGGAGCAGTCCCGTGGCCATAGACAGGGTGGTGGTCTTGCCTGCCCCGTTGGGGCCGACGATCCCGTAGAAGGAGCCGGCCGGTACGTCCAGGCTGATGCCGTCGACGGCGATCTTGTCGCCGAAGCGCTTGGCCAGCCCGCGCAGGGACAAGGCAGGAACCGGCGCCGACGGCGGGTTCCCGGGGGCATGAGGATCCGGTTGCTGATAAGTCATGTCGTTAGGCTAACTGCTTCGGCGTGTGAACACGATCGTCCGGCAGGCGTACCCCCACCGTCCTCCGCAAGGCGTAGGAACTCCTAGAACGTGTGCCGGGGGACGGCCCGCTCGTACTGCGGCGGCCACCCAAGTTCTTGCCCCAGCTCAAAAGCGGCGCGCAGCCACCAGTGCGGGTCGCGCAGCGCGGCGCGGGCGATGAACACGCCGTCCGCCTGCCCGGTGGCAACGGCGTGCTCGGCCTGGCCGGCCGAGGTCAGCATCCCGACGGTGCCGGTCCGGACGCCGGTTTCGCGCCGGATCCGGGCGGCGAACCCCGTCTGGTAACCCGGGCCCACCGGAATCTGCTGGTGCGCCACGGCGCCGCCGCTGGAGACGTCCACGAGGTCCACACCGTGTTCGGAGGCGGCCCTGGCCATTCGGACCGAGGCCTCGGCATCGATGCCGCCCTCGGCCCAGTCGGAGGCGGAAATCCGCAGCAGCAGCGGCATGGAGTCAGGAATGACGTCCCGGACCGCGTCCACCACGGCGAGGGTGAGCCGGTTCCGGCCCGCCTCATCGCGGCCCCAGGCGTCGGTGCGGTCGTTGACGAGGGGACTCTGGAACTGGTGAAGGAGGTAGCCGTGGGCGCCGTGGATTTCAATCGTGTCGAAGCCGGCACCGACGGCCCGCACCGCGGCGGCGGCGAAATCGGCGATCACGCCGTCGATCTCCTCGACGGTCATGGCCGCAGGCGCCGCATAACCGTCAAAGGCGCCGGCGCCGGGTCCCACCGTGTCCCAGCCGCCCGCGGACGCAGGGACGGTGCCCTGCTTCCCGGAGAACGGCCAGTAGGAGGACGCCTTCCGGCCGGCGTGGGCCAGCTGGGTGCCGATCTTGGTGTCCGCGGTTCCGCGGCGGTGGACGAAGGCGGTGATCCGCTCCCACGCGGCCGCCTGGTCATCGTTGTACAAGCCGGCGTCGCGGGGGCTGATCCGGCCGGCGGCGTTCACGGCGGCCGCCTCGGTGAGGATGAGGGCCGCTCCCCCGGTGGCGAAGGAGCCCAGGTGCATGAGGTGCCAGTCGTTGGGCACACCTTCCCCGGTCTCGGCCTCGCAGCTGTACTGGCACATCGGCGAGACCCAGCCGCGGTGCCGCAGCCGCAGGGATCGCAGGTCCAGCGGCGTGAAGAGGGCAGACCCCATCAGAAGAGCACCCGGGCCAGGTTCTGGCGGGCCTTCGCGACGCGGTCGTCGTGGATCCCCACGACGTCGAACAGCTCCAGCAGCCGGATCCGGGCCGTTTCCCGTTCGGGACCGAAGTTCCGCCCGATGTAGGCGACAATCCGGCCGAGGCCGTCCTCGACGTGCCCGCCGGCGACGTCAAGATCCGCGACGTCAAGCTGGGCGTCCAGGTTGTCCGGCTCATCGGCGGCCTGCTGGCGGAGCGCATCGGTTTCCGCGCCCGAGAGCGGCTGGAGGCGGCCCATAAGTTCCACCTGCGCGAGTCCGGCCTTGGCTTCGGCATCGGCCGGCATTTCCAGGAGCGCCTGGCGGTAGGCCGCGGCAGCAGCGGCGTAGTCGCCCGCTTCGATGGCGTCGAACGCCTTCTGGTGCAGGGGCGGCAGGGGCGGGGCCTCCGGCTCGCCGGTGCCCGGCCCGCCCGCGTCGATGCGGCCGGTCACGCCGTTCGCGGCGGCAACTTTGAGCAGCTCGTCGAGCAGGCTGCGGATCTGCTGTTCCTCCGCGCCGCCCTGGAACAGGGGCACGGGCTGGCCCTTCACGACGGCCACGGCGGTGGGCACGGCCTCGACCTGGAACGCCTGCGCGAGCTGCGGGAATGCCTCGACGTCGGCCGAGCCCAGGACCAGCCGGCCGTCGTAGCCGTCAATGATCTGCTCAAGGACGTCAACGATCCCGTCTGAGCCTGGCGAGGAACCCGACCAGAGGGCAATGACCACGGGAACCTGGGCGGAGAGCTCCACCAGTTCCTGGAAATTGGCCTGCGTGACGTCCACCCGCAGCGGACGTCCCGGGTGGCCCGCCGCGTCGGCGCCGTCGTCGGCACCTGCTGCGGGACCTGCTGCGGGTGCGGCAGGGACACCGCCACCGGGACCGCCCGGGACGGCAGGCGCCGGCGGCGCGGGGCGCTGTTTGAGCGAGGAAAGGTCGACGGCGCCACGCAGGTTTAGAAGGTTGGCGGCAGCGGGGGGAACCGGGCGGGAAGCTGGCGAAGTCATAGCTCCACTCTAGCCACTGCGGTCCCGGCCCATGCCAGTGGGTCCGCTTCCAGCGAAACAGAAAAGACCGGGCCATTGCGGCCCGGCCTCTCCTTCTATGCTGCTGTCACGTCACTGCCATGTCGCTGCCGGGCGTCTTACTTGAAGCTTGCCCCGACAAGTCCGCGGGTGGCGGCCACCAGCTTCATCGGATCCTTGGAGCCGGCCGGCGGGATGTAGACGGCCATCGTCTCGGCGAAGTTCAGCACCATGCCGGTGCTTGTCTCCTTGCCGCCTGCCAGGGCAGCGGCGTCGTCGCCGATCGTCAGCTTGTCGCCCGAGGCCTTGGGGGAGCCGTCGAACCCGAAGTCCAGGCGGCCCAGGGCCAGCGCGCCGCCGTCGGCGGTACGGAACACCACGGTGCTCTCCGGGACCACCTTGTGGGTGAAGGCAAAGGTGCCGTTCACCCCTGAGCTGACCGCGTCGGCCTGGTAGGCGAGGGTGTCCGCGATATATGGGGAGGACTGGCCCTCCACGAGCTTGTCCTTGAACGCGGATTCGGCGTTGGTCAGGCGGTCGCCCAGCCCGGCCAGTGCTTCCTCTCCGCTGTAGAGCAGTCCCGACTTGTCTCCGGGCGCGAGGGTCTCGGTGCCGCCCCTGGCGATGCCCGGGAACGTTGTGCCCGGCTGCAGCGGAGTGGTGCCCACGAGCTTGTAGTTCTCCCGCGGGGACGCCTGGGTCAGGGTGAGCAGCTGGGGAACAACGTTGCCCTCGCCCTGTGTCACGGCCATGACCGAGCGGGGCCAGCTGCGCTTCGTGGTGACCACCGTGGTCAGGAGCTTCGTGGCGCGGACAGGCATCCTGGCCTCGTAGGAGCCGACCTCGGACCGGATTTTGTAGTTTTGAGTGCGGACCTCAAGTTCGGGCGGCGCCACGCGGGGCTCGAGCTTGCTGGCATCCTTGGCCGCGTCACCGGCGTCGACCGCGCTGGAAACCTGCTCGAGGATCCGGCGGAACTGGGCATCGACCAGCACCGGTGCGTCGGGCGCCTTCTCCGCCGCGGCGGAAGCGGATCCCGACGGCGACGCGGACGACGTGCCCGGCGACGGCGCGGGTGTCTGGCTGGCCTGTGCGGCCACGCCCGTAGCGGCGACGGCAGTGGCCGTCAGGACGGCGACGACCACGCCCGGGCGGCGCAGCCGCCGGGCGGCCGTTGACTGCTGCTGGGCCGTGTTGGCTTCAGGCGTGTCCTTCGGGACCGGCTTCCCCTGCGGGCGGCCCCCGGGATCCACCGCCGGGATGGCCGAGGTGGCGCCGGCAGAATTCCGGGCCTCATTTCGGGCACCGGCGCGGGCGGCAGCCCTGGCCTGCGCGCGGCGGGCAAACAGGCTGCCGGTGGAGCCGCCGTCGCCGGGTTCATTGGTGCCGGTGCCCTTCGGGGTACCGGCCCTTGGCTTGAGGGCCAGGAGTGCAGCACCGGCCAGGATCAGCAGGCCGCCCACCACCATAAAGGGGATGGCCCACGGCGTGGACGTGTCATTGGGGAAGGTCATGGTGATCGACGTCGGAGCGGGCTTGGTGCCGTCCGCCGCGAGCAGCAGCGACCAGTCGCCGTCGGCCGGCGGGGTCCAGGAGTACTTCATTTCGCCGCTGGCGTTCTCGGTGGTAACCCACAGATCGGAGCCGGCGGGCGAGGGAGCCGTGGCTTCGCCCTCGGAATGCGTTAGCTGCAGTGCCTTGCCGTCCTCAGAGACCCCGGAGACGGTGTTGTGGGCGGTCTTGCCGACCCATGCCGCCACGTCATCCGGCCGGCCGGAAGCCAGCAAAAAGCTGCCCTCCCCCTTGACATTGATCTTTACGGTGCCGCCATGCAGCGTGCGCAGCTTCTCGTCGAAAACGGTCAGCGGTGCGGCGGTGGCACCGGTCGGTGCGGTAGCCGTGACGGTCTCGGCCGGAGCCCAGAATGTCTTCTGGCCGATTCCGGCCAGCAGTGTCAGGAGGCCGAGCAGCACTAGTGCAACTGCAGTCTTGAAACGCAAAATATTACCTATCATCAGCGGACACGTAGCTTTAATAGTAACCGTTTTGTTACCGAAGAGTCAGATCGGGCGGTTTGTCAACCCCCTCCGCGACACCCGCGCGGGCCGCTCACCCGTGCGCTGGCACGGCTGCTGATAGTGTTTGCGGTGATCATCACACCCTGGCCGTGACCGCGGCTACGCAGGGGATAACCAGAGGATAAAGGGCTTTCGACGCAGTGACTGAACACACGGATTCGTCCCCCTCGGGACAGAATGAAAGCCAGGAATCCGGTAGCAAGGAACGCGGTCCGCGGGATCAGGGCTCCAACCGCCGGCGTGCACTGGCAGGAATCCTGAACTCGATGGCCCACCGCTTGCGCCAGCCCCTGCCGGGTGCACAGCCCCGGCTCCGTTTCGAGATGCCGCCTGAGGAACACGACGAGGCCACCGCGGAGAGCGGCACCGGCACCCGTTTCGGCGACCCAGGACCGCGGATGTCCGCCCAGCACCCCCTCTACGTCGGGTTCATGGGAACCGTCGGCGTCGGAATGGCACTGCTCGTCTACTGGATCGGCTCCAACACAACGCAGCTCCTGCTGTGGATCGTGGCCGCTCTTTTCATCGCCCTGGGACTGGACCCTGTGGTGCGCTGGCTGGAGGGCAAGAAATTCCCCCGGGCCGCAGGCATCGTGGTGGCTGTTTCCGCCCTGGCGCTGGCCGTGGCGGGCTTCTTCGCCACACTGATTCCCACGATCGTCCAGCAGGTCACCCAGATCGTGCAGGAAGCGCCGCGCTGGATCACGGAGTTCATCAACTCGGATTTCTTCCGCAGCATCGACAACCAGTTCGGGGTGCGGGAACGCATCACCCAGGAACTCCAGAAATTCGTCAACAACCCGGAAGCCATGGGCGGCATCTTCGGCGGCGTTGTCGGCTTCGGTTCCACCCTGGCAAACGGCCTGTTCGGAACGCTGATCGTGCTGGTCCTGAGCCTGTACTTCCTGGCCGCGCTGCCTGCCATGAAGAAGTGGGGTTACCGGCTCGCCCCGCGGTCCCGCCGTCCGCGGGTCGAGGCCCTGGCCGAAGAGATCACCGGTTCGGTCGGAAACTACGTGATCGGCCAGGCCGTCGTCGCCCTGCTGAACGCCACCTTTGCCTTCATCGTGATGTCGATTGTGGGCGTTCCCTTTGCCGTGTTGCTCGCCTTCGTGGTGGCCCTGCTGGCCTTTATTCCCCTGGTCGGCGGCATGATTGCCGGCGTCATTGTGTCGTTGATTGCCTTGACCGCAGGGTGGCAGACGGCCGTGGTCTACGCCATCTGCTACTTCGCCTACCTGCAGTTTGAGGCCTACTTCATCTCGCCGCGGATCATGCAGAAGGCCGTCGCGGTGCCGGGCGCCGTCGCCGTCATCTCGGTTATCGCCGGCGGCAGCCTGCTCGGCGTGCTGGGTGCGCTGATCGCCATCCCCACGGCCGCAGCGATCATGCTGCTCGTCAAGGAGCTCTTCATCGTGCGCCAGGACAAGCACTGACCCAGGCCATGGCCCCGCGGTTACGGATACCGCACCGTTGTCGGACGGCCGCTACGTGGATCCACGTGGCGGCTGTCTTTTTTCATAGCGGATTTCCCTCAGACGTGCGCCGTGGCGACGGGTCCGTCCCATTCCTGCGGCAGCACGGCAGCTGTTCCGCCAGCACCGCCGGAACCGCCCGGCAGCACCTCGTCCACGATCTCGTTGAGCACCCGGCCGGCGTACTTCTCCCCCACCCACAGGTGCTTGGCGCCGTCGACCCCGAGGACGCGGGCCTGGGGAACCAGGCTGAACCGTTCCGTGGCGGCAGCCGGCTGCAGGTAGTCGTCATGCTCCGGGACCAGCACCTTCAGGGGCTTGCCCGAGGCGGCCCATTCCTTCAAGTGCACATCGGTGGCGCGGTGCAGCGGGGGCGAAAGCAGGATGGCGCCCTCGATCTCTGATGCCACCGGCTCCGAAGCCCCGTACATCAGCGCCAATTCGGTGCCGAAGGACCAGCCGACGAGCCAGCGGTTCGGCAGGCCGCGATCGACGGCGAATTTCACGGCCGCCTCGACGTCGAGACGTTCCCCGATGCCCTCCTCGAACGTTCCGTCGCTGGTGCCGCGGGGCGATCCGGTGCCGCGGGTGTTGAAGCGGAGCACGGCGATGCCGGCCAGCGCGGGAAGCCGGTATGAGGCTTTGCGGTAGACATGCGAGTCCATGAAGCCGCCGTGCGTAGGCAGCGGATGCAGCGTGATGAGGGTTGCCTGCACCTCGCCGGACTCCGGGAGGGCCAGCTCACCCACCAGCCGGTGGCCGTCGCCGGTGCGGAGCTCCACATTCTCGCGGTGTGCCGGGAGCACGGTGGAAGCACGGATTGCGGTGGGTGCGGAAGGCTGGCTGAAGACGTACGACGCCGGGTCAAAGCTCATGCTGTCCAGCTTAGCGAAACCGCTTAGCGATACCGCTTAGCGATACCGGTAGCTGCGCGACGTCCAGCAGTTCGAATGCCAGTGCCGCCGCTCCGCCAGGCCGGCGGCGGTGCCGAAAAGATGATCCTCGGACCAGACGACGAGGTGGGCCACACCGGGCAGCACCGCCGTCGAACAGCCGGGGCAGATGTACGTTTTTTCGGCCCTGCCGGCCGTGATCGGCCGGACCATCCACTCCCCGTCCGGGGCGCTCTCCCGGCGCGCAAAACCCGAGCGGGCGCGTTCCAGGTCAAGCTCCGGCACCGGGCCGCCCCTCGCTCCGGGCTTAGGTGCTTTACCGGACGGGGCCTTACCGGCAACTGCTCTGCCGGAAACGGCTCGGCGGGGACGGTTGGAACGGGGCATGCCTCCATTCTGCCCCAGTTCGGATGCCTGCTCCGCCTCCAGACGGTAGTGTTGACCGGGTGCGTTTAGTCATAGCCCGTTGCTCCGTTGATTATGTTGGCCGGCTCAAAGCCCATCTCCCGTTGGCCACCCGGCTCTTGTTGGTCAAGGCTGACGGTTCCGTCCTGGTCCATTCCGACGGCGGATCCTACAAGCCGCTGAACTGGATGAGCCCGCCGGCGTCCCTGCGTGTGTCCACGCCGGAAGACGTAGATGTTGAGCTCGGCGTCATCGAGCAGTGGACCGTCCAGTCCGCAAAGACCGATGACCGGCTCATCATCAACATCCATGAACAGCTGCACGACACCTCCCATGAGCTGGGCCAGGATCCCGGCCTGATCAAGGACGGCGTCGAGGCGGACCTGCAGCGGCTGCTGGCCGACCAGATCGAGCTCCTCGGCACCGGGTTCTCGCTCATCCGCCGCGAGTATTTCACCGCGATCGGCCCCGTGGATATCCTGGCCCGGGACGCCACCGGCGCCACCGTGGCCATCGAACTCAAGCGCCGAGGCGACATCGACGGCGTCGAGCAGCTCACGCGGTATCTGGAGCTGCTGAACCGCGATCCCCTGCTGGCACCGGTGCGCGGGATCTTCGCCGCCCAGCAGATCAAGCCCCAGGCCAAGGTCCTCGCCAACGACCGCGGCATCGGCTGCGTCACCCTCGACTATGACGCCATGCGCGGGGTCGATGACAGCGAGTCAAGGCTCTTCTAACGACTTGCACCGCGAGTGATGTACCGCAGGTAATTTGCAGCGGACAAGGTTCATCCGTTCTTTGTACAAAATTTATGGAATTCTCCGCCGCCCCCGTTGACCTGACGCAACTGGCATGAAATTCTTATACGAGTCTTTGTGTAGGTGTATTTTCATGCTCGCAAGACATGTTGCGAGCGTGAAGCTCCTGCCGCCCAAGCCCGGTTTATCCGGACCCACAGCCAGGGTTCTTCTCGCAGAGTGACCAAGTCCGGCACGAGGTGTGCCGGACTTAAACAAGATCCATAACGAGGAGAAATTCATGGCACAGGGAACTGTCAAGTGGTTTAACGCTGAAAAGGGCTTCGGCTTCATCACCCCGGACGACGCCGATGGCGATATCTTCGTTCACTACTCTGAGATCCAGACCGGCGGCTTCAAGACCCTCGACGAGAACGCCCGCGTTCAGTTCGAAGTCGGCCAGGGCGCCAAGGGCCCGCAGGCTACCGGCGTAACGCTGGTCTAGTTCGGCGCAGCGGCACTGCCTTTGGCAACTTCCGCGCAGAAATGATCCCCGGCATTCGTGCCGGGGATCATTTTTTGGCGTTGGTGGACCGTCCGCACATTGTCCGGTGACGCATAGCTGGCCGCCGCAGTGAGCTATATTGCTGCCCGGCATTGACCGGAGGGGACGCCGCCAGCGCACGAGGGCTGGTGCAAAGTCGTGGCGGGTCCGGCAGACGACGTCGTCACGCCGCGCGGGTGGGGTTTTGACGTCGCGCGGGTCGCGGTTTTTCCGCGCCTTTGTCATCGCAGGTCAAACCAAAAGTCACTGCCATGGAGGGGTCCCCGGGCTCCGGCACGACGCTCCCGCCCAGTTGCTTCCACGCGCACTGGGCCGCACCCGCGGAATCCCGCGGTTTCGTGGGGCTGATGCGCGTTCCGGAACCGGGCAACTGGGCTGGAACGTCGGCGCCCGGGGAGTGAGGACGTACGCAGGAACCCCGCCAAGACCAACGAGATCACCCGCGGTAAGAACCTGGTGGACACTATCGAGAACCTGGCAGGCGTGGTGGTTACGGCATGTGCGATGCGCACCCAACGCTCCCACGCGGACTACCTCCACAACCATGGATCTTCCTGTCTTAGCTGACGTAATTTCAGGTTAGGACTGAACGGGTCGCCAAGGATGGCCGCTATGGGGGTCCCCGGGGCTCCAGCACGACGCTCCCGCCCAGTTGCTTCCACGCGCACTGGGCCGCACCCGCGGAATCCCGTGGTTTCGTGGGGCTGATGCGCGTTCCGGAGCCGGGCAACTGGGCTGGAACGTCGCCGCCCGGGGAGTGAGGACGTACGCAGCAACCCCGCCGCTGAGCATGCTCAGCGGCGGGGTTCGTGGTTGGGCATGCTCAGCGGCGGGGTTCGTGATTGCGGGCCGGTTATTCGGGGCATAGTGGTTGCGGGGCGGCCGCCATGGCAGCGATTCGCCAAAGATGGCCGGGATGACGGTCTCATACCGGCCATCTTTGTCGAATGGGCGCCCGCCACGTGCGCCCGCCAGTTGTCCCCGGGCCTGACATACCTGGACGACAAGTCGATGGTGCGCCGCGGCAACGCGCCCCGGCTCATGGTCTCGCTGCGGAACCTCGCCATCAGCACCGGATAGCCAAAATCGCCAACATCCCCAAAGCCACCAGAATCAAGCCCCTACCCGCGACTTTGGATCGGCCCGCCGCTAGCGCACAAGTGAACGGAGCAGGCGCGCACTCTGCCGCACCGACAGGCCGGGGAGATAGGCCCTGCTGAGGGCCCGTCCCATCGCGGGCAACTGCAGGGGATCCTGGTAATAGAGGTAGAGCGTTCGGTACTCGGGTTTGAAGCGCGACTTGAAGGTGGCCAGCGAACGGAAGCCGTAAACGGGCTCCAGCGCACGGCCCACGACGTCGAGAATTCCGGCCAGCCCTTCGGAGCCGGCGTCGTTCCCCGCCACATCCGCCAAGTTGGCGGTGTCCTGGCGCGGGTCCTGGCGCGGGTCCTGGCCCGTGTCCGGGGTCGGGCCCTGGGCTGCGCCCCTGGACGGGTCCTTGGCCAGCGGCGATCCGGACAGGGAGATCACTTCCACCGTGCTCCGCAGCTCCTGCACGGCGGAAGCGATCAGGAATTCCATCACACCGGGAAAAGCGTCACCGCGGCGGCGCATAAAGTCCAGGGTCCAGCTGACCAGGCGTCCGCCGTCGAACACCGGCAGCCAGCTGGTAACGCCCTGCACCCGGCCCTCGGCGTCCACGGCAAGGCAACAGAGCACTTCCTCGTCCTCAAGTTCATCGATTCCACCGAGCGTGAACCCCATTTCCGGGACGGACTTCTGGGCGGCCCATTCTTCGGAGACCTCGCTCAGCTGGGCGCGGAGCGCCGGGGCAAAGTCTGCGTACCTCCCCCACACAGCCTGGACCCCGGTCTTTTCCGCCCGGTTCAGTGCGGTGCGGACGTTCTGCCACTCCTTGCCCTTGAACTCGAGCGAGCGCACCGCCAGCCTGGTCTCCTGCGCCACGGCCACCCGGCGGAAGCCGCGCGCCCGCAGCATCGGCCACAACTGGTCCGTGCAGGAGTAGAGGCACGGGATGAGCGCATGTTCCACGCAATAGCGCATAAAACCGGCCGCGGTGTCCTCGTGCGATTCCGCGGGGCCGAACGGTCCGGCAAGGGTCAGCGCCACATTACCGTGCTGCTGGTAGGCCACTCCGCCGCGGCTGTCCGGGCTGAACCAGTACTTGTTCGGCTCCCACAGCGCCATCCAGGACAGCGAATCACCGCCCTGGCGGATCAGGCTGCGGGCCACGTCGCGGTCCTCCGCTCCCGCGTCGGTGCGATGAAGGCGGCGCTGCAGGACCAGCCACACGGCGGCCAGGGCCACAATCCAGAAAATGATTCCGGAGTAGGCGAAGAGGAAGGCCTCCACCTCGTCCCGGTTCTGGAAGATCCTGCGGTAGGAACCGGGGATAGGAAGCGGGAGGTACTGTCGGGCCAGCTCGGCGGCGAGGCCCAGCGGCCCGCCGTCGCGGTCCATTCCGCCGGCCGCCAGCCACGCCGCGGAATACGCGGACGCCAGCACCAGCCAGGTTCCGCCGACCACAACGGCAAGGGTCCGGCGCGCCCGCGGGGTCGTCTCCACCCGGAACTGCCGGCGGTTCACGGCGAGCAGGACCACGAGCACCAGCGGGACAATCACCAGCGGCAGCACATGGACGAACCCGGATCCCATGATCCCGACGCGCGGCTTGTTGGCGTAGTGCGGAATCAGGGCGAAGAGGGCCAGGTACACGGTGGCCATGGCCGTCACGGCAAGCTGCAGGATGATCGCAATCCGCAGTGCCAGCCTGCGCCCATGCCGCATGCCGTCCGCGCAGATCAGCAGCAGCACAACGGGCACTACCGCCAGGGCAAGGCCCAGCGGACCGGCGAATCCGGCACGCCCGGCCTCGAGGCATGTGACGTCAATGGTGCCGCCGCAGTTCTGCTCCAGCTGGCCCAGCGTTGGCAACGGGTTCAGGACAACGTCCCGCAGCAGGGCGAGCGGCCCGGTGGGGGTCCGGACCGCGGCGGTGAGGATGGGCCCGACGGCGAAGATCGCCACTGTGAGGGCCAGCAGGTTGCGGGTTTCCCGTCCAGTGGAACGGTGCCGGTGGAGCGTGCCCTTCTCGCCCTGGATCCACCAGCCCGCGGCGAGGCCGGCCAGTGCCCCGGCAAGGCCGACAACGGTCTCGGCATGCCCCACGTACAGCACCAGCAACAGGGAGACTGAGACCACCGCCGTCCGCAGCCGCCGCTGCCACAGCGTGGGCAGCAGCCCGCAGGAGGCGAGCGACACCGCGAGGACGGCGGCGTACGGGCCGATCAGCCGGGCCTCCACCATGAGGCCGAGCCAGCCATCACCGGCAAAGCGCGCAAGCTGGGTCAGCAGTAGGAACAGCGTCACGGCGGCGAACTGGGCGGCGAAGAAGAACACGGCCGTGCGCCGTGTGCCCAGTTGCCGCTCGGCAAGGCCCAGCAGCAGCAGGATCATCAGCGCGGCCGAAAGGTAGGCCAGCGGATTCGTCGCGAAGAACAGCGAAGCGAACAGGGCCCACCAGCGGCCCGCCTTCAGTCCTGGGGCGCTGACAGAGGCCACGTCGAGCAGGGACTCCGGCGGCCCGGAGAGCAGACTTCCCGTAGCAGCGCCGGTCACAAGGAGGGCTGCCAGGACAGCGAGCGTGAACGGGATGGCACGGAGGTGGCCCAGGGCCCCGCGCAGTCCCTCCCGCCCGATAACACGAAGGGAGGCCACGCCTGTCGCCCGCTCCCCGGCGGCCGGTGACGGCTTCACGGCTGGATCCCCCAGCGGGCGGCCAGGAAGTCGAGACCGGCGGGCAGGCCCTTGGAGGCGGTCTCCCAGGAGTGTCCGGCATTGGGAATGCTGCGCGCCTCCACGGCGAACCCCGCCGTCCGTGCGGCCCCGGAGAGTAGCTCCATGTAGCCGATGAATTCAGGGTCCCGGACGCCGGCGCCGAAGAAAATGCCGTGCCCCTCGTAGCGGCGCTCCTTCATCAGGTACAGCGGCGTCTGCCGGTCGAAGGCCCCGGTGTCCGCGCCGAAGGAGGACGCCACAGTCTTGTCCCGTTCCTTCGCGAGGGCCGGTTCCTTCTCGCTTGAAAAGGCCAGGGCCGAGCCGAAGGTGTCCGGATGCCGGGTCACCATCTGCATCGCGCAGGTGGCCCCGAAGGAGAAACCCCCGGCCGCCCACTGCCTGCGGTCCGGATCCACGTCGAGGGTCCGGCTGATCCACGCCGGCACGTCCCGGGACAGGAAGGTGTCTGCCTGGGCAATACGGCTGTCCATACAGAGGGTATTGCCCGAAGGGCTCCCGTTCGGGTCAACCACAACGACCACCGGTGCGATGCCGTGGTGCTCCGCGGCGAAGCGGTCCATGCGGCTCCGGAGGGCGCCGCCGGTGAGCCAGTCGGCGGGTGCCCCCGGCTGCCCGGAAAAGAGGACCAGAACGGGAAGTGCCGGCCGCGGTGAGCTCTGGTAGGCCGGTGGAAGATAGATATAGGCTTCCCGGCTTTGGAATCCCGAGGCGGTGCCGGGAATCCCGGCGCGCCGGAGCACGCCGCCGTCGGGCAGGTCATCCGGCGCCTTCCACCGGGACAGGCTGACGCCGGCCGGGGATCCGGGTGCCCGTTTCAGGCCCTCCTCCAGCGGCTGGATCCGCGCCACGGCCGTGCCCGTAAGGTCACTCATCGTGTGGTTGAGCCCGAAATAGGCATTGATCTGCACCGCGGAGAGCAGGACGACGCCGAGCAGGGAGACCGTTGCGACGGCGGTTGGCCGCCAGCGGACGGCAGCGCTGCCGGTGCCGCTGTTGGCGGCGCTGCTGGCTTGCGCCGGAGCGGCGCCCTTTCGGCGCCAGCTCCCCCACAAGCGCATGAGCCAGAGCAGCAGTGCCGTGACGGCGGCGGCAGACCAGGCCAGGACTTCGCGCGGAAGTTCCTCGGGGAAGACAGAGAAGACGTAGATCAGCAGCCAGTGAACAGCCGCCAGCAGCGCGGCGGCGAGCAGGACAGCCGCCAGGACCGGGAGCAGCGCCGTGAGCCAGGCTGCGGCGCCCGGGCCTGGCCCGCGCCGTCGTACGCTCTGCCACACGAAGTAGCCCAGGCCGGCCGCGCCGGCAGCCCAGGCAATCCACAGCACGGGGCCGTCGACGAGCCGGAGGTCCTCGATGAAGTCCACCGGGGCTAGCGCCAGGTGCCGACGCCGATGACGGGACCGGCCTCGAGCCAGGACGAGAGGCCCGTGTACTCGTCGAATCTCATCGAGAGCAGGACATCCTGCCCTTCGTACCGGAGTTCAACGATCACGGCGTCGGGCTGGACGTTGACGAGCTCGGATTCGGTGGGCTTGCGCCGGCCGATCAGCTCAAGGGAGCTGCGGCGGAAGGTGTGCTTGGGCCGCGTGCTCAGGGAGGCAAGGCGGAACCACTCCAGGTCGTTGTCCTGATAACGACAAACCCCCATCTGCCAGCTGTTTCCAGCCGTGCAAATGGAGGCGTCCACTGTGCCGAGGGCACGCCGCAGATTGAAGCGGCGTACCCCCGAAAGGCACAGTGCGAGTACCAGCAACGCAAAGATAGTTGCCAGGACGATGAACGGAAAACCAGTAACGTTCATCAAGGTCGTGCTAGCGGATCCCCGCAGTAGCCGCGTCGCCCATTTGGGCGTTGTCAGCAACAATGACGACCCTGTTGTTGTCGACGGAGAAGAACCCGCCGTCGACGACTACAGCAATGCGGTCACCGGACACCGGCTCGATCGCCAGTTCACCTTCGGCCAGAATCGCCAGCAGGGGCGAGTGGCCGGGCAGGATTCCGATTTCACCATCGCTGGTGCGGGCCTTGACCATCTTGGCCGCTCCGGACCACACGAAGTGGTCCGCTGCGACAATCTCAACCTCAAGCTCAGCCATATTACTTGGTCTGTTCCTGGATCTTGGCCCACTGGCGCTCAACATCATCCAGGCCGCCGACGTTGAAGAACGCCTGCTCTGCGATGTGGTCAAGCTCGCCGTCGCAGATCGCCGTGAAGCCTTCAACGGTGTCCTTGATGGAAACCGTGGAGCCTTCGACGCCGGTGAACTGCTTGGCGGTGTAGGTGTTCTGCGAGAGGAACTGCTGGATGCGGCGTGCACGCGACACCACGATCTTGTCTTCTTCAGAGAGCTCGTCAACGCCGAGGATGGCGATGATGTCCTGAAGTTCCTTGTTCTTCTGCAGGATCTGCTTGACCCGGACGGCCGTGTTGTAGTGGTCGTTGCCGATGTACTGCGGATCCAGGATGCGGGACGTGGACGTCAGCGGGTCAACGGCCGGGTACAGACCACGGGAAGCGATTTCACGGGAAAGTTCCGTGGTCGCGTCGAGGTGTGCGAAGGTCGTGGCCGGGGCCGGGTCGGTGTAGTCATCTGCGGGAACGTAGATGGCCTGCATCGAGGTGATGGAGTGGCCCTTGGTGGACGTGATGCGCTCCTGGAGGAGACCCATCTCGTCAGCCAGGTTGGGCTGGTAGCCCACGGCCGACGGCATGCGGCCGAGGAGGGTGGAAACCTCGGAGCCTGCCTGGGTGAAGCGGAAGATGTTGTCGATGAAGAGCAGCACGTCCTGGTTCTGCACATCGCGGAAGTACTCCGCCATGGTGAGCGCAGACAGGGCGACCCTCAACCGCGTTCCCGGCGGCTCATCCATCTGGCCGAATACAAGGGCGGTGTCCTTGAGGACGCCTGCCTCTTCCATTTCAACCCAGAGGTCGTTGCCTTCACGGGTACGCTCGCCGACACCGGCGAACACCGAGGTGCCACCGAAGTTCCGGGCGACACGGGTGATCATTTCCTGGATCAGCACGGTCTTGCCGACGCCGGCGCCGCCGAACAGACCGATCTTGCCACCCTTGATGTACGGGGTGAGCAGGTCGATGACCTTGATGCCGGTTTCCATCATCTCGGTGGAACCCTCAAGCGTCGCGAAGGCGGGAGCCTTGCGGTGGATGGGCCAGCGCTCAGTAATCTCGAGTTCCGACTCAGGCACGTCAAGGGGCTGTCCGAGGACGTTGAAGATGTGTCCCTTAACAACGTCGCCGACCGGCACGGAGATAGGGGCACCCGAGTCCACAACAGCGGTACCGCGGACGAGGCCGTCGGTTGCCTGCAGGGAGATGGCGCGAATGACGTTGTCGCCGAGGTGCAGGGCAACCTCGAACGTGATCGTCTTGGTCTCACCGTTGAGAGTAATCTCCGTGGTGAGGGCGTTGTAAATCGAGGGGATTGCGTCAGCCGGGAATTCGACGTCGACAACCGGGCCAATAACACGTGCAATACGGCCGGTAGCACCGGTCGTCGCGGCTACGTGTTCGGTAGCAGTGGCAGTCATCTCTCTCACTTCACTCAGTAGATGGCGTTGGGGTTAATTTTCAACGTTGGTGCAGGTACAGCTGGATCCACGTCCGGGCAGGCTAGGACGCGTTCAACGCGTCGGCACCGGCCACGATCTCGGAAAGCTCCTGCGTAATTTCAGCCTGGCGGGCGGTGTTGCGCAGACGCGTGAACTTCTTGATGAGGTCCGTGGCATTGTCACCGGCGGACTTCATTGCCCGCTGGCGGGCAGCAAGCTCCGAAGCTGCTGCCTGCAACATTGCGGCGAAGATACGTGATTCGATGTAGCGCGGCAGGAGAGCATCAAGAACCTGCTCAGTTTCCGGCTCGAATTCGTAGAGCGGCAGGAGGTCCGACTCGGACGCAGCCTGCTCCTCGACAACCTCAAGCGGGAGAAGACGGATAACCGTCGGCTCCTGCGTCACCATGGACTTGAAGCGGGTATAGACCACGTGGATCTCGTCGACGCCGCCCTCTTCATAGGCCGTAGCAAAGTCAGCCAGCAATGCCTCGCTGATGTCCTTCGCAGTGGCAAACTCCGGTGCGTCCGTGCCGCCGGTCCAGACACGCCCGTAAGGACGGTTCCGGAAGTCGAAATACGCCTGCGCCTTGCGGCCGACCAGGTACATCTTGACTTCCTTGCCCTCCTCGACGAGCAACTCGTTGAGGCCTTCCGCCTGCTTGAGTACGCTCGCCGAATATGAACCTGCGAGGCCACGGTCCGAGGTGATGACCAGGACAGCGGCCCGACGGATCTGCTCCGGCTCGGTGACCAGCGGGTGGTCTATTTCGCTCTGGCTTGCGACAGCAGAAACGGCGCGCGTGATCGCGTTTGCGTAAGGCAGTGAAGCTGCTACGCGTGCCCGGGCCTTGCCGATGCGCGAGGTAGCGATCAGTTCCATCGCCTTGAAGATCTTGCGCATCGACGTCGTCGAGGTGATCTTCTGGCGGTAGACCCGAATCTGGGCTCCCATACTTATCCTTTCCTAAGATCCCGGTGGCCGGGACTGCCGGAACCCGGTGGGGTCCCGGCAATCCCGGCCAGCGAAACTAGCGCTTCTGCTTGACGATTTTTTCCTGGTCGACCTGCGCCTCGTCGATGGGGGCGTATTCCTCGTGCCCCGCACCTACCAGGTAGCTGTCGCCCTCGCCGAAGAAACCCTTCTTGAAGGCCACGATCGCGGTCTTCAAGGCTTCTGCGGTGTCATCGCTCATGACGTTGGTCTGCGCCAGCGTCGTCAGGATGGAGGACTTGTGCTTGAGGTGCTCCAGGAACTCGGTCTCGAAGCGGTTGATGTCTTCAACCGGAACTTCGTCGAGGTAGCCGTTGGTGCCGGCCCAGATGGAGACCACCTGGTTCTCAATCGGGAACGGCGAGTACTGGCCCTGCTTGAGCAGTTCCATCAGGCGCGCACCACGGGTCAGCTGCTGGCGCGATGCGGCGTCGAGGTCCGACGCGAACATTGCGAAGGCCTGCATGTCGCGGTACTGGGCCAGTTCCAGCTTCAAGGTACCGGAGACCTTCTTCATGGACTTGACCTGCGCAGCGCCACCGACGCGGGACACGGAGACACCCACGTCAACAGCGGGACGCTGGTTGGCGTTGAAGAGGTCCGACTGCAGGAAGATCTGGCCATCGGTAATGGAGATCACGTTGGTCGGGATGTAGGCCGAAACGTCGTTTGCCTTGGTCTCGATGAGCGGCAGCCCGGTCATCGAACCGGCACCGAGCTCGTCGGAAAGCTTGGCACAACGTTCGAGCAGACGGGAGTGCAAGTAGAAGACGTCGCCGGGGTAGGCTTCGCGTCCCGGCGGGCGGCGGAGCAGCAGCGACACCGCACGGTAGGCCTCGGCCTGCTTGGAGAGATCATCGAAGACGATGAGGACGTGCTTGCCGCCGTACATCCAGTGCTGGCCGATGGCCGAGCCGGCGTACGGAGCCAGGTACTTGAAGCCTGCGGGGTCAGACGCGGGGGAAGCCACGATGGTGGTGTACTCCAGTGCGCCGTTGTCCTCGAGGGTCTGGCGGACGGCCGCGATCGTGGATGCCTTCTGGCCGATGGCCACGTAGATGCAGCGCACCTGCTTGTTGACATCCCCGGAAGCCCAGTTGGCCTTCTGGTTGATGATCGTGTCGATGGCGATGGCCGACTTGCCCGTCTGGCGGTCACCGATGATCAGCTGGCGCTGGCCGCGGCCGATCGGGACCATGGCGTCGATAGCCTTGAGGCCGGTCTGCATCGGTTCGTGGACCGACTTGCGCTGGGTCACGCCGGGCGCCTGGAGTTCCAGGGCGCGGGTGGTCTCGGCCTTGATCTCTCCGAGGTCGTCAATGGGCTCGCCCAGCGGGTCGACAACACGGCCGAGGAAGGCATCGCCAACCGGCACGGACAGAACCTGTCCGGTGCGGTGGACTTCCTGGCCTTCTTCGATTCCGGTGAAGTCACCGAGGACGATCACACCGATTTCGCGGACGTCGAGGTTCTGGGCCAGGCCCAGGGTGCCGTCTTCGAAGCGAAGCAGCTCGTTCGCCATGACCGAGGGAAGGCCCTCAACACGGGCGATGCCGTCACCTGCGGTTGTTACACGGCCAACCTCTACGCGCTCGGCGTTTCCGGGTTCGTAGGACGCCGCGAACTCGTTCAACGCATTACGGACGTCGTCGGCGTTGATGGTCAATTCGGCCATCTGCAGTCCCTGCTCTCCTGTTTTCGTGATCATCGTTGCTCACGATGACCGGGGTTTCGTTTCGGTAAGTTGTGCTTGTCCGGCTAGCCGGCAAGCTGACGATGAAGCTGGCCCAGGCGGGCGAGAACCGAAGCGTCAACCACTTCGTCACCGACCTGGATCCGGATGCCACCGATCAGTGCCGGGTCAACGTTCATGTTGATCTTGAGCTCGCGCCCGTAGAGGGCGTTGAGCCCGGCCTGCAGTCGGCTCGTCTGTGCACCCGCCAGAGGACGGGTAACGCCGACGGTAGCAATCCAGCGCTGTTGGCGCTTGGCTGCGAGTTCGGCGAAACGACGGACAAGCTTGGTTACCTTAAGGCCGCGCGGCTGCGAAACTGCCTGCCCGATAAGGACTTTCGCTTCCGCGCTTGCACTGGGAACGAGTCGTTCGGCGAGGGCGATCTTGGCTGCCGGGCTCGCCTGCGGCTCGGACAGGGCACGCTGCACCTCGTGGTTGGATTCGACGGCCTGGTTGAAGGAGAACAGATCGTTCTCCAGCGCTTCCAGTCCGGTGATTCCTGAGGCAGAGACGGCCGACTTGTTCTCAGCGACGGCGATTACCACCGAAGCGGCAAGAGTCTCGAGTGCATCGCCGATATCCCGGGCCGATGCCCAGCGTGAACTGGCCAGTCCGCTCGCGATTTCCGCAGCCTCGGCAGTGACCTTACCGCCGAAGAGCTGCTTGACCAGGGCCGACTTTTCGTCACCGCTCCGGGACGGGTCCGTCAGGGCACGGCGCAAACCAGCCGAGCTGTCCACCGTTCCCAGGATTCCGAAGAGTTCATTGGCCAACTGCAGCGAGGCGAAAGGAAGCTTGGCTTCCAGCGCCACCAGCGCCGCGGTCAGCGATTCGCTCGATACACCTGCCATTACTTAGCTGCACCTGCGTTCTGGTTCTCCAGATCTGCCAGGAAGCGGTCAACCACGCGGGCCGAACGCTCGTCATCGTTGAGCGACTCGCCAACGATGCGTCCTGCCAGGGTCGTGGCCAGCGTGCCAACCTCCGCACGGAGCGACACAACGGCCGCCTTGCGCTCGGACTGGATGGCTGCGTGGGCCTGAGCCGTGATGCGGGCAGACTCCGCAGCTGCCTTCTCCTTCAGCTCCGCAAGGATCTGGGCGCCTTCGGCACGTGCTTCCTCACGGATGCGGTTGGCCTCGGCACGGGCATCCGTAAGCTGCTGCTTGTACTCTTCGAGTGCGGCGGAAGCCTCTGCCTGGGCCTTTTCAGCCTTGGCAATGCCGCCTTCGATGGCCTCGGCACGCTCTGCGAAGGTCTTCTCGAACATCGGGACAACAAACTTGACCACGATGAACATGAGGACAGCAAAGCCGGCGAAGACGACGCCCATTTCCCAGGGGTTGGGAACCAGTGGGTTAGCGCCCTCTGCGGCGGCTGAGATGATCAGCTGATTCATATTTCACCCGTCCTTTTCTACTCGGTTCTGGATGTTCGCTTAGTTCTAAGGGTTAGTTGAGAACGAACGCGAAGACCAGGCCGAGGATGGCGAGGGCTTCAGTCAGCGCAAGGCCGAGGAATGCGATCGGCTGGAGCACACGCTGTGCCTCCGGCTGACGTGCTACGCCGTTGATGTAAGCAGCGAACACGAGACCAACACCGATACCACCACCGATGGCCGAGAGGCCGTATCCGATGAGGTTGAGGGAGCCGTTGATGGTGCCTTCCATTTTTTTCCTTTCAAGATGCCATCTATGTGGCAGGTTGTTTGGTGTACTTCATCCCCCGGAGGGGAAGTTTGTGGGTGCCTTAGTGGCTGTCCGCGTGCAGCGCGCCTTCGATGTAGATCGCGGTCAGCAGCGTGAACACGTACGCCTGCAGGACCATGATCAGCGCTTCGAGCATGTACATGGCAATCGCGCCGCCGAGTACGAGGACCGAGGCGCCCTTCAGCAGGATGTTCTCCTGCACGACGAGGAACTCGATGCCCGAACCGGCAATCATGACGATGAGGTGGCCGGCCAGCATGGTCGCGAACAAACGCAGACTGTGCGTGACGGGGCGGACCAGGAAGTTGGAGATGATCTCGATCGGAATCACGATCGGAAGAATGTAGCCCGGGACTCCGGACGGCACGGTGGCCAGCTTGAAGTAGCGCAGGCCGTTCTTCTTGACGCCGATGACGATCCACGTAACATACACAATCGCGGCCATCACGTAGGCGCCGCCTACATGCGAGAAGGTGGGGAGCTGGACCACCGGAATGGCGCCGTAGATGTTGTTCACCAGGATGAAGAAGAACAGGCTGAACAGCAGCGGGACGTACTTCATGAAGTCTTTGCCGCCGATGATGTCCTTGCCGATGCCGTTGCGGACGAAGCCGTAGGCGGCTTCACCTGCAAACTGGAGCCGGCCGGGGACGAGCTGACCCTTGCGGGCAGCCATCAGAAAGAATGCGGCGATAATAACGACCGACAGGATTACCAGCAGCATCTGCTTGGAGAATCCGTCGGCCGCCCCCCACGGCAGGATTGCCGGCAGGTGGATTTCTTCAATTCCAGGAGGCGTAAAAGTTCCTGAATCTTGGGCCGGGAGCGCAAGCGCGATCAACGCGTTTCCTCTCTGCAGTGTCCATCATTGGGCGTTGGTCGGAGAGCGGCGACGTTTCCGTCAGCCTTTCCCCGTGTGAAATTATTTGGCATTACTGATCCTCGTCCTGGGACGGGCCACGTGCAGCATTGTCCTTACCAGTTCCAGATGTTCGGGAACTGGTGAGGCCGTGCATATGAGAAAGATAGAACCCTCCCGCGGCTCCAAGCAGAGCGCCTGCGAGCACAATCCAGCGGGTTCCCCACAGATTATCCAGACCCCACCCTATCAAACTCCAGACGATGATTCCGCCAACAATGTAGCTGAAGACGGCGATCCCGGCGTTGTATCCGCCGTCGCGTCCGTTGTCGGAAACACCGGGGGCTCCGCCCGTGGTTCTGCGGGTTTGGGGCTTGTTTCTGCGTCCGTCTTTGCGGCTAGACATCGGTGCCGCCTTCCCTGGTCCCGGGGTCGTTGTAGATCTGCAGTCGGGCCGTGCTGAAGCCGTAGATCTCGGCGGCCTGCCACAAGACCACGGTCACGACGGCGCCGGCCAGGAACCAGCCCCGGGACAGCCAGTCGGGGGTTCCGATGGCAAAAAGCACCACGGCAAAACCGACGACCTTGATGAAATACGTTGCGGCGAATAGGCCGATTGCGCCGGACGGGTTATTACGGCCCGCGACGTGGCCGATCACCAGGCTGATGGCAAAGAAGGCCATGACCAGTGCCCCGCCGAACATCCACGAAAGCGCGGCGGCCGTGCCGGTCATCAGCAGGGCCACCAGTGCTACCAGCAGCAATGCGCCGCCGCTGACGGCCGAACTGATCGCCAGCAAACGCAGCCAGAGGGACTTTGTGGGACCGGAGACGCCAACTGGTCCGTTGCCGGACGTCGGTCCGGGTTCGGCGTTGGAGGTCATAAGATCCCAATCGTCGCGGGGCGGGTGCTGGTCAAAGGTCGCGGCCTGAAGCCGCCCCTGAATTCTACACGAGATAGAACATGGAGGTGCCCGGCGCCGGCCGGCCGCCTAGGAAACAGGGATCCGGGTGACTTTCCGCCGCCTCCGGAAGCGCCGGATCAGGTCAGGGGAAGAAAGGTACAGCCCCAGCACGGCAAGGCTGCCGGCCACACACAGGACCACCGTGGGCAGCGGCGCCGTGGCGGCGATGAACCCGAGAACGATCACGGCGGCAGTGCACAGTGTGACGGCGGCGGCCGACTGCAGATGGGAGAAGCCGACGTCGGTCAGCCGCTGGTAGACGTGCTCCCGGTGGGACGCGTACCACCGCTCGCCCGCCTTGATCCTGCGCAGCAGGGTGAACCCGGTGTCCGCCACATAGACCAGGATCGGCGACAGGACATATTCAATGTAGACGCCGCTGAAGAACCCGGCCACCGCGAGGGCGGCAACCGAGGCGCCGAGGAGATAGCTGCCGACGTCACCCAGGAAGACCGGACCGCGGGACAGGTTCCATGGCAGGAAGCCGAGGAAGGCCAGGGCCAGCACCGCTCCCCCGGCAGTGAGCCAGGGCTGGTCGGCGAGGATACCGGCCGCCGCGTAGGCGGCGCCTGCGGTGACCCCGTGCAGGCCGGAGATCCCGTTGACGCCGTCCATGAAGTTGGCGATGTTGATGTACGCGGCAATCGCCAGCGCGGCCAGCGGAAGCCACCAGAAAGACTGCCCGGCCAGCAGGATAAGCGCCGCCGATCCTGCGGCGCCGATGCCCAGTTGCGCGGCGGCACGGCCGCGGATCGAGAGTCCGCGCAGGTCCTCGATCCAGCCCACGGCCGCGCTGGCGGCAACGATTCCCAGGACAACGAGGAACACGGAGCGGTCCACGGTAACGGCGCCGAGGAGCATTGCCGCCAGGTACCCGGCGGCGGTGGCCAGTGCGACGGCCACACCCATGCCGCGGATCGTGGTCTTGTCATGGGAGGACCTGACGGACGGAACGTCGACTACTCCCATGCGGACGAGCCACGGCTTGACCGCGAAGGGCAGCAGCAGACTGGTGAGCAGGGTGATGCCGGCCGCCAGGACGAGGGGCATCATGATGCGGCCCTGATGCTGTCGCCCGCTTCATCCGCTTCATCATCAGGGATGTCCGCGATGTCCAGACCCTGCTCGGCCTCGCAGCGGGCCAGCCAGACATCGAGGTTCAACCCGGCCGGGTCCTGTTCGTGGGCCTGGGTGTGCGAGATTTTGGGATGCAGCGGGCGTTCGTCGAGCTCGCCGACTCCGACGAGTTCCTCGTGGAGTTTCTCACCGGGCCGCAGCCCCGTGTAGATGATCTCGACTTTCTTACCGGACATCGCAATCATGCGCTGGGCCACGTCCAGGATCCTGACCGGCTCCCCCATGTCCAGGATCATGACTTCGCCGCCGCGGCCGATTGCCCCGGCCTGGATCACCAGCTGGCAGGCCTCCGGGATCGTCATGAAGAAACGGGTGACCTCGGGATCGGTCACCGTAACCGGTCCGCCGACCCGAATCTGTTCCGTGAACAGCGGCAGCATCGATCCCCTGCTGCCCATCACGTTGCCGAACCGGACGGAGACAAACCTGCGGCCCGTCTGCCCGGCCATCCAGGCGGCAAGCTTCTCGGCAACGCGCTTGGAATGGCCCAGCGCCGTGGTCGGGTTCGCTGCCTTGTCCGTGGAGATGTTCACGAAGTGCGAAACGCCGGCCCGCTCCGCGGCGCGCAGCACGTTGAGGGTACCCAGGACGTTGGTCTTCCAGGCTTCGATGGGGTACTGCTGCAGCAACGGCGCGTGTTTGAGGGCGGCGGCGTGGAACACCACATCGGGGCGGCGGTCAGCGAAGATCTGGAGAAGAGCGGCGCCGTCGCGGATGCTGGCCAGCACGGTGTCGCGGCCTGCGAGCAGCCCGCGGCCGGTGATGGAAATCTGGGTGTGCTGCAGGCCGGTTTCGTCGTGGTCCAGCATGATCAGTTCCGCCGGGGAGAACTGCGTGATCTGCCGGCACAGCTCGGAGCCGATGGAGCCGCCGGCTCCCGTGACCAGCACGCGCTTGCCCTTGATATAGCCGGCGATCTCGTCGACCTTGATGTCGACGGGCCGGCGTCCGATCAGGTCCTCGACCGCCACGTCCCGGAAGTCGGAGAAACCCTCGGGCGCCCCTCCGCCGAGCATGTCACGGAGCGGCGGTAGAACCAGCACCCTGACGTTCAGGCCGGCGACGGCGTCTGAAATCCGCCGGACGACGGAGGCTTCGACATGGGCAAAGGCCAGGACCAGGACCGTGGCGCGGGTGCGCCGGATAATGGCGGGCAGGTCATCGCCGCGGCCCAGGACCTGGACACCGGACAGCCGGAGGTGCTTCTTGGCGGGATCGTCATCGATCAGGCCTACCGGGAAATACGGTGAATCGGAATCCTGCAGCATCCGGGTCAGCAGTGAGTTGCCGAGGAAACCCGCGCCGTAGATCAGGGTGTTCTGGGCCCCGTCGCCGGGCCGGTTCTTACCCTCGACATACAGCCGCTTGGCATAGCGGGCGGCACCCATAAAGAGGCAGGCAAAAGGGAAGGCTATCAGCCCGACGCTGCGGCCGATCCCGATGGCTTCATAGAGTACAAGCAGGCTCAGCGTGATCGAGGCGGCCACAATCACCGTGACGAAGACGAGGGCCTTGGCTTCCTGGAAGCTGCCGAACGGGTACCTGCCGCGGTACAGGGCGAGGGCATAGCCGGCCAGGGCCTGGACGATCACGGCAATGCCCATAATGATGGTGGCATTAACGAGCTGGTCTTCCCGGATTCCCATTTCGTACCGCAGCAACAGGGCCAGGACGATCGCCACGACCCACGACATCGAGTCGAGGAACAGCTGGATCCAGATCCAGAGCGGGGGCTTCTCGTCCCGCGCTGCGTCAGGTTCGCGCGCTTCAGATTTCGTAGTCAACAGAGATTGCAACCGACTTCCAATACCACGGCGGCCATGCGCCTGTTTCAAAAAAATACCCCGCCGTATCACTGCCGGACAGTACCGGGGTTTACCACGATACTAATCGCAATCACGGGCGGAGCCCGGGTCGGCGAACGCCCGGAGGAGCCGATTCACCCCGATCCGGGCGCCAGTCAGGCCTGTTCCAGGCCCGCTGCGGGGGGCACCGGCGGCATCGGCTGCCAGGTCCGGTCGGCGAGGATGCCGCGTGATTCGCGCCATCCCTGCCAGAGGGCGCCGGCACCCTTCAGGGTACGTTCCACGAGTACCAGGCGGACGAGTTCCTTCAGGTATGTCAGGGCCGTGCCGGCTCCGAATCCCAGCCGGTTGAACTTGCCGTGCGCCTTCAGGTACTGGGCCACGTGGCCCCGGTTCCGCATCACATAGCGGCGGCTCAGGTCGGACGAGTCGTTGAGATGGCGCACACCCAGGTCCACCTGGCGCTGGGTCCGGACCTTTTTGATCACAAAGGCGTTGACGTAGACCACCGGTGTCTGCTGCGCCGCGAGCCAGCCATAGACGAGATCGTCCCAGGTGATGAAGAAGCGGGGGTCCGGCAGCCCGATGTTCCTGGCCAGCGATGCTTTGATCAGCATGCCCTCAAAATTTCCCACGTTCGTGGGAAAAACATCGGAATTCCGGAAGACATCGCCGGAGACGGGCAGAAAGATACCGAGCGTATCGACGAAGTGGTGCTGCCAGAAGAATGGCTTGCCGGCGGCGTCGTATCGGCGGCCGATCAGGCAGGAGTAGTCAGGCGTGAACTTGTCCAGCGCCTCAACCGCCCCCGGGAGGACCTCGACGTCGTCGTCCATCATCCACAGCCACTCCGCGCCGGCGTCAAGCGCCAGCTCGACGCCGCGGGAGAATCCGCCGGAGCCGCCCACATTGTTGGGCAGCCGCTCGTAGCGGATCGGGAGCTCCCCCGCGGCGACGGCCCGGGCGACAACCTCCGCCGTGTGGTCGATGCTGGCGTTGTCCACCACGATGATCCCGTCCGGGCGGGTGGTCAGGCGGCCAAACGAGTCGAGCAGATTCTGCAGGAAGTCGGCACGGTTGTAGGTGACGACGACGGCGAACAGCTGTTTCACGGCGGCCTAGCTGTTGGTCGACATGAGCTGGGCGGGCGAGCCGAAGCCCTTCCCGCGGAATCCGGCGGAGTAGGCCCGGAACCAGTGCGCGAGCCCCTTGAGATCGCCGGTCTTCAGGAAGTAGTACGGGAAGCCGACAATATCCGCGCCGAACCAGCGCAGGTTCCGGTACTTCCGCGTGAGGTAGCCGCGGTTGCGGAAGTAGCAGTACCGCTTGAAGTCGCCCTCCGGGATGACGGGGGTGATGAACCCGCCGAAAACCGGTTTCATCTCCGTCCAGGTGGCGGGGTGCCGGACCGCGACGGTGGCCAGGGTGCCGTACTTGAGGCCTGCCTTCTTAACCCTCGACAGGAAGTCCACTTCATCACCTCGGATGAAGAACTTCACGTCCGGGATTCCGATCTTGTAGAAGACGTCCGTCCGGATCAGGGCGCCGTTGAAGAAGTGCACCATGTCCGGCAAGTAGCCCATCGGAGCAAGCCGGGACCGGTCGTTGGTCAGCAGTCCGTTGATCCGGAAGTTGAAGGAGAGCCGGTTCGGATCGGCGGTCGCTGCCACCAGCGGGCTCACGATATCGAGCCGGTGCTCCTCAGCGGTCTTGAGCAGTTCCGCCAGGCAGCTCGCGTCCTCGGGATGGCCGTCGTCGTCCATCATCCAGATCCACTCGGCCCCGCTGGCCATGGCCGCCAGGATCGCATAGGCGAACCCGCCGGCGCCGCCAAGGTTTGCCTCGGAGCGCAGGTAGTTGATATTGGCCCCGCCGGCGTTCACAACCTCCGTGGCCGGAACGGTGCCGGAGTCCACGAGTGCGATCGAGTGGATGGGGGCGGTCTGTTCGGCCAGCCCCTTAAGCAGGAGGGCGAGCTCCTCGTGGCGGTCAAACGTTACGGCCGCGACGGCGACTTTGGGCTGCATGTCAGTTCCTCGGTGAATCGTCGACGGCGGGTACGCCGGTGCTGTCAGCGGTGGCAGTTCCGGTGGCGGTACTGTCAGGGGTCACGACGACGGTCGGGTCCTCGCCGGCGGCCGGTTCCTCGCCGACGACGGCCGGTTCCTCGCTGACGGCCGGTTCCTCGCCGACGGCCGGTTCCTCGCCGACGGCCGGTTCCTCGCCGACGCCGAGCACACCCGGGACCACTTCGCGAAGCCGTTCCAGGCTGATGGCGCCCTGGCGGACCACCCGCAGCGGAAGGGCGGTGGCGTCAATGATGGTGGACGGCAGGGCTTCGGTGCCCCCGACCGGACGGTGTCCGCCGTCAAGGTAGACTTCCACGGATTCCGCGAGCTGGGCTTCGGCGTCCGCGGCGGTCTGCGCTGCGGCGTGGCCGGTGCGGTTGGCCGAAGAAACGGCCAGCGGCCCGGTCAGGGTGAGCAGGTCCTGCGCGACGTCGTCGGCCGGGATCCGCAGCGCAACGGTGCCTTTCGTCTCGCCGAGGTCCCAGTCGAGCGAGGGCTGGGCGTGGAGGATGAGGGTCAGTCCCCCGGGCCAGAAGGTCTCGGCGAGGCGCCGTGCTTCGGCCGGAACATCGGTGGCGAGTCCATCGAGGGCGTTGAGCCTCGGGATGAGCACGGGCGGCGGCATCTTCCGGCTGCGGCCCTTCGAGGCGAGGAGCAGGGTCACGGCCAGGGGCGAAAAGGCGTCCGCAGCAATCCCGTACACGGTGTCGGTGGGGAACACCACACACTTGTGCTCCCGGATGGCCCGCTGGGCATGTTCAAGTCCTGCGGCGCGCTGGTCGGCGGCCGTGCAGTCGTAGCTAGTCGTCACTGACCTATCCTTTCATCACTTCTTGGTCTGGCCGGACTAACCGGCGTTCGCCCGGACGGCGAGGACCGCGCTGGTGGCCCGTTCCTTGCCGTTGAGGTCAAGGTGGGTGCCCACCTCGGTCCACAGTCCGGAGCGGTTCAGCATCCCGGCGATCCAGCCGGCCTGGACTTCGGCGTGTTCCATCACGAAGTAGCCGCCGGGGACCAGGAGCCGGGCCGCGGACGCGGCGGCCGCCGTCGGAAGTTCCATCCCGTCCGCTCCCCCGCCGTACAGGGCCTCGGGCGGGTCATGCAGCGCCGCCTCGGGTTCCTTCGGGATCGCGTCGGCGGGGATGTAGGGGGGATTGGAGACGACGACGTCGAAGGTGCCGTTGTGCTCCGGCAGCGCATCACGCAAATCGCCCCGGACCAGGCTGACCCCGAGCGGGAGCAGGTTCTTGGCGGCCCAGGCATGGGCGAACTCGCTGAACTCCACCGCGTACACCTCGGCGCCGGGAACCTCGTGGGCAATCGACCCGGCGATGGCGCCGGATCCGGTGCCGAGATCCACCACCTTGGGCTGCGCCATCCCCTGCAGCCGGTCAATCACCAGCTGCACCACCGATTCGGTTTCAGGCCGGGGAATGAAGACACCCGGGCCCACCGCCAACTCCAGGTAGCGGAAATACGCGACGCCGGTGATGTGCTGGAGCGGGATGCGCCGGGCGCGCTCCGCGACGAGGTCGTTGTAGCCTTCGGGCGCGGGCGCGTCACCCAGCATCAGCGCACGGAGCCGGCCGAGTCCGACGCCGAGCAGGTGGTCGGCTAGGAGTTCGGCGTCGACCCGCGGGCTCGGAACGCCGGCGGCGGCCAGGAGGGCCGTTGCCTCGCGGACGGCCTCCGCAAGGTTCGGCCCGATGTTATATGTCATAGAAGGCGCCGGTCCGGTACTAGTCGCCGATGGCGTCGAGGCGGGCCTGTTCGTCCATCTCGATGGCCGACTGGATCACCGGTTCCAGGTCGCCGTTCATGACCTGGTCCAGGTTGTACGCCTTGTAGCCGGTGCGGTGGTCCGCAATCCGGTTTTCCGGGTAGTTGTAGGTGCGGATGCGCTCGGAGCGGTCCATGGTGCGGATCTGCGACTTGCGCTGGGCCGAGTTCTCGGCGTCGATCTGCTCCTGCTGGTGGGCCAGGATGCGGGCACGCAGCACACGCATGCCGGCCTCGCGGTTCTGCAGCTGCGATTTCTCGTTCTGCATGGCCACCACGATTCCGGTGGGAAGGTGGGTGATGCGGACGGCCGAGTCGGTGGTGTTCACGGACTGTCCGCCGGGGCCCGACGAACGGTACACATCGATCTTGAGATCGTTCTGGTTGATCTCGAGTTCTTCGGGCTCGTCCACTTCAGGAAGCACCAGCACACCGGCAGCCGAGGTGTGGATGCGGCCCTGGGATTCCGTCACGGGCACGCGCTGCACCCGGTGCACGCCGCCTTCAAACTTGAGCCGCGCGTAGACGCCCTCGGCGGGATCATTCGAGGTGCCCTTGATGGCCACCTGAACATCCTTGTACCCGCCCAGGTCCGACTCGTTAAACGAAATCATCTCGGTCTTCCAGCCGCGCGACTCCGCGTAGCGGGTGTACATCCGCAGCAGGTCAGCGGCGAACAGGGCAGCCTCGTCGCCGCCTTCGCCGCCCTTGACCTCGAGGATCACGTTGCGGGCATCGTCCGGGTCGCGCGGAATCAGCAGCCGGCGCAGCTTGGCCGCCGCCGTCTCCAGCGCAGCCTCCAGCACGGGCACCTCCGCGGCAAACTCCGGATCTTCCCCGGCCATTTCCTTGGCGGCCGCAAGGTCATCCTGGATTCCGTGCCAGGCGTGGTAAGCCTCGACAATGCCGTTCAGCTGCGCAGAGCGCCGCCCCAGTTTCCTGGCAGCCTTCTGGTCAGCATAAACAGCAGGATCCCCAAGCTGCGCCTGGATAGCATCATGCTCATCCAACAGGCCCTGTACGGACTCAAACATTTCAAAACCTCTTTCGACTCTCTCAAGTCTAGTTACTGCAACGCGGGGTCACTTACCGCCCATGTCACGGGCCCGGATGGGCTCCAAGTGACCCCGCGTTGCTTCTTGAAGCGGAGGAACCGGTTAACGCAACAACCGCTCGAGAAATTGGCGGCCCGGGAAGGGCCGCCAATTTCCGAGCGGCTTACGTCAGCTACTTGTCGTTATCGGACTTCGCACCAAGCGTCGTCTTCTGCACCTGCATGAGGAACTCGACGTTGCTCTGGGTCTCCCGGATCTTGTTGGTCAGCAGCTCAAGGCTCTGCTGCGTTTCGAGTCCGGAAAGGACGCGGCGCAGCTTCCACATGATCTTGACTTCCTCGGGGGACAGCAGGTTTTCCTCCCGGCGCGTACCGGATGCATTGACGTCCACGGCCGGGAAGATGCGCTTGTCCGCGAGCTGGCGGGACAGGCGCAGCTCCATGTTGCCGGTGCCCTTGAACTCTTCGAAGATGACCTCGTCCATCTTGGAACCCGTCTCGACGAGCGCGGTTGCCAGGATGGTAAGCGAGCCACCGTTTTCGATGTTGCGGGCTGCACCGAAGAAACGCTTCGGCGGATACAGCGCTGCGGAGTCCACACCACCGGAGAGGATACGGCCGGAGGCCGGCGCTGCCAGGTTGTAGGCGCGGCCCAGTCGGGTCATCGAGTCGAGGAGCACCACAACGTCCATACCCATTTCCACGAGCCGCTTGGCGCGCTCGATGGAGAGCTCGGCCACGGTGGTGTGGTCGTCGGCGGGACGGTCGAAGGTGGAGGCAATGACCTCGCCCTTGACGGTGCGCTGCATGTCCGTGACTTCTTCGGGACGTTCGTCAACGAGCACCATCATGAGGTGGACCTCGGGATTGTTGATGGTGATGGCGTTGGCGATGGACTGCAGGATGAGCGTCTTGCCGGCCTTCGGCGGCGAAACGATCAGGCCGCGCTGGCCCTTGCCGATCGGGGCAACCAGGTCGATGACACGGGGGCCGATCTTCTTGGGGTCCGTCTCGAGACGCAGGCGCTCGGAGGGGTACAGCGGGACGAGCTTAGCAAATTCGACGCGGTCCTTGAGTTCCTCGGGCGTCTTGCCGTTGACCGAGGTGACGCGGACCAGGGCGTTGAACTTCTGGCGGGCGGACTGCTGCTGCTGGTTCCCCTGCGGGGCCTCGCCTTCACGCGGTGCACGGATGGCGCCGACGACGGCATCGCCCTTGCGCAGGTTGTACTTCTTGACCTGGGCGAGGGACACATACACATCGTTCGGACCCGGCAGGTAGCCGGAGGTGCGGATGAACGCGTAGTTTTCCAGCACGTCCAGGATACCGGCGACGGGCAGCAGGACATCGTCCTCGGTGACCTCGACGTCGTCGACGTCCGGTCCCTGGACGCGGCCCCGACGGCGGTCGTTGCGGTCGCGGAAGCGGTCGTTGCGCGGCGTGTTGTCGCGGCTGTCCTGGCCACCGGAGCGGTCGGGACGGTCATTGCGGTCGTTGCGGTCCCGCCGGTTGCGGCGGTTCCGGCGGCTTCCGCCGTCGGCGTCGTCGTTTTCACGGTTGTCGCGGACGTTGTCGCGGTTGCCGGCATTGTCGCGGACAACTGCGGTCTCGGCGTTGTCGCGGCCGCCGCGGGTGCGGGTGTTATCACGGCGCTGGCCGTCGTCGCCGCCCTGCTCGGCCTGGCGCTGATCGCCGCGCTGTTCTGCCTGGCGCGGCTCGGCCTGCCGCTGTTCGGTGCGCTGTTCGGGCTGGCGCTGCTCGGCGGACGGCTGCTCGGCCGGAGCCTCGCCACCATCAACACCCTGGGCTGCGGCTTCGCCGCGGCGGCGGTTGCGGGTACGCGGCTGGCGGGTGCGTTCGCCGGCATCCGCCCCGCCGGAAACGGCAGAGCCGGTCTCGGGAGAGGCGGTCTCAACGGAAACCGCGGGGGCCTCCACCGGAGCGGCTTCAACCGGAGCCTCGGCGGCGGGCGTGGTGATGACGCCGTCGCTGCCTGCGCGGCGGCTGCGGCCACGGCCACGGGCACGGGGGTTTTCCTGGGCGGGAGCCTCGGACGCGGCGGCGGCCGCCGGCGCAACAGCCGGCGCCGCGGCGTGGGCAACAGTGCCGTTGTCGCTCGCTTTCTCGGCGGCGCGGGCCGGGGCCTTGCTCACCGGAGTGCCCGCACGGTGGGCGGAAATGGCTGAGACCAGATCGCCCTTACGCATGCGGGAACCGCCGGAAATCCCCAGCTGGCTGGCAAGAGCCTGGAGCTGGGCGAGCTTGAGGCCGGCAAGGCCACTGCTCTTGGCGGGTGCTGCCGTAGACGATCCGGCAGCAGAAGATGATGTTGCCACAGCTGAAGACAGCTCAGTGGTTTCGGTCACGAAGGATCCTTCCCCCTCGACGGCGTCCAGACTAGGAGCTGGACGCGATGATTTGATCTGGGCTGCAGTTCAGATCTGCAGCCGGGATTTCGGCCTTGCCGGATGGATACTGGCCAGCACGGCCGGATACTGCTTCACCTGGTCCCGATAGTAAGGAACAGCGGGCTGACATTTCAGGGGTGCAGAGATAGTGTCTGCGGATTCCTGCGTCAGACCAAAAGCAGGTGGCACCAGAGATATTGCGCAGTGAAAGATGAGAGAGGCAACTTGGCCAACATCGCGGTCTTTTGAACAGTAACTGAATTACCGCCTGCGTGATTACCGCCGGTGCACTTCCACTTTAGCACCTTCAACGTCGACGGCCAGTTTCATCACACGCCAGCCCACCTCCGGCGTGTTGCCTGCCGTGAAGGAGCCGATTAAGTCGACGACCGACCGGGCTTCCGCTGCCCCGTTGGCGAGAACGAGCACCGTCGGACCGGCCCCGGAGACGACGGCGGCATGGCCTGCGCGGCGCAGGGCCGCGATCAGGTCCGCGCTGGGCCGCATCGCCTGGGCGCGGTAGCTTTGGTGCAGGTAGTCTTCGGTTCCGGGAAGCAGGAATTCCGGCTTCTGCGTCAGCGCGTGGATCAGCAGCGCTGTCCGGCCCGAATTCATGGCCGCGGCGTGGTGGCCAACCGAGGCGGGCAGCAGCGCACGTGCGGCTTCCGTGGACAGTTCAAAGTCCGGGACAGCGACGACGGGAATCACCGAATCAACCACAGCCGCACACGTGCTGCTGTACCGGTCACTGTCCTGCCATGACAGCGCCAGTCCGCCGAATATGGCGGGTGCGACGTTGTCCGGGTGGCCTTCCATCTCACTTGTGAGCTGCAGGATCCAGTCCTTGCCGCGGCGGGAGGCCTCCGGAACCAGGGCGTTGGCCGCGGTGACGGCGGCGACCACCGCGGAGGCGGAGGAACCAAGGCCGCGGCCGTGGGGATTGACGTTGTCCGCGGTGATCCGCAGCCCCCCGTGACGGAAACCCAGGCGGTGCAGCGCTTCCGTGATGGCCTTGACTACGAGGTGGCTCGCATCGCGCGGCAGGGTCTCGGCACCTTCGCCGCTCAGGTCGAATTCGAGCTCGCCGCTGGCCAGGGTCTCCACCGTCAGGGTGTCATGCAGCGACAGTGCCAGGCCAAGGCTGTCGTAGCCGGGGCCCAGGTTGGCGCTCGTGGCCGGCACCCGCACGGTCACGATCTGCCCGGCCGGAACCGCCGGCGCGCCGGCAGCGGACTCGGCCGGGATGGTGAGGGTGGTTTCCACGGCTATTTTTCTTCCAGTCCCAGGGCGGTGGCGACGGTGACCACGTCGTTCGCGACCTTGACTGGCTCGATCTCGCTGCCGTCTTCGGTGCGCAGGGCCCACTGCGGGTCCTTGAGGCCGTGGCCGGTGACCGTGACGACGATGGTCTTGCCGGCGGGGACTTCCCCCGCGGCGTGCTTCTTGATCAGTCCCGCGACGCCGGCGGCAGAGCCCGGTTCCACGAAGACGCCTTCACGGGCGGAGAGCCAGCGGTGGGCGGCCAGGATTTCCTCGTCCGTCACGGCTTCGATCACGCCGCCGGACTCATCCCGGGCGGCGATGGCGCTGTCCCAGGAGGCGGGGTTGCCGATCCGGATCGCCGTCGCGATCGTGTCGGGTTCGGTGATGGGGTGGCCCGCCACGAACGGCGCCGCGCCTGCGGCCTGGAAGCCCCACATCACCGGGGTTTTCGTGGAGACCGCGGCCAGGGTGCCGGCCGTGGCGGACTCGAACGGCGCGCAGTACTCCTTGTAGCCCTTCCAGTACGCGGTGATGTTGCCGGCGTTGCCCACCGGGAGGACGTGGATGTCCGGGGCGTCGCCGAGCGAGTCGACCACCTCGAAGGCGCCGGTCTTTTGCCCTTCGATCCGGGCCGGGTTGACCGAGTTGACCAGGAATACCGGGTAGGACTCCCCCAGCTTGCGGGCAATGTCGAGGCAGTCATCGAAGTTGCCGTCAACCTGCAGCAGCGTCGCGCCGTGCGCGATCGCCTGGCTGAGCTTGCCCATCGAGATCTTGCCCTCGGGCACCAGCACCACGCACTTCAGCCCGGCCGCCGTGGCGTACGCCGCTGCAGAGGCGGAGGTGTTGCCGGTGGACGCGCAGACCACCGCCTTGGCGCCGGCGGCAACGGCGGCCGTCATGGCCATCGTCATGCCGCGGTCTTTGAAGGACCCGGTGGGGTTCATGCCCTCGACCTTGAGATAGACGGCGCTGCCGGTCAGCTCGGAGAGCTTCCGGGCGGGCACCAGTGGGGTGCCGCCCTCGCCCAGGGTGATGACCGTGGTGGCCCCGGTGACAGGCAGACGTTCAGCATATTCGCGGATGACACCGCGCCATTGGTGAGCCACTTAGACTCCTTCTACCCGCAGTACGGATGTAACAGAATTGATAACGTCCAGGCCCTTCACGGCCTCGACGGTGGCTGCCAGTGCAGCCTCGCTTGCGCGGTGCGTCACGATCCGCAGTGCCGCTGATTCGATATTGGAATCGGCATCGCGCTGGATGGTCTGCCGCATGATTTCGATGGACACGCCGTGCTCCGCGAAGAGCTGGGCGATCCGGGCCAGGACGCCGGGCTGGTCCGCGACGTCGAGGCCGATGTAGTAGCTCGTGACGGCGGAGGTGATGGGCAGCGCAAGGACCTGGCCCGTGGTGGTCTCGGCGCGGCCGGGGCCACCCAGGACGATGCTGCGCGCAGCGGAGATGAGGTCGCCCATGACGGCAGAGGCAGTGGGTTTACCGCCCGCGCCCTGGCCGTAGAACATCAGCTCGCCGGCGTTTTCGGCCTCGACGAAGACGGCGTTGAACGCGCCGTGGACCGCCGCCAACGGGTGTTCGCGCGGCAGCAGCGTCGGGTGCACGCGCACGGAGACCCCCGTGTTGCCGTCGGCGTCTGTTTCCGTGCCTGTTTCCCTGCCTGTGGCCCCCAGCTTCTCGGCGATCGCCAGCAGCTTGATCACAAACCCGGCATCCTTCGCGGCGGCGATGTCCGCGGCGGTGACGGAGCTGATGCCTTCACAGTGAACATCGGCCAGCGAGAAGCGGGTGTGGAAGGACAGCGAGGCGAGGATCGCGGCCTTCGAGGCGGCGTCGTGGCCTTCGACGTCGGCGGTGGGGTCCGCTTCCGCGTAGCCCAGGCGCTGCGCCTCGGCCAGGGCATCGGCGAACTGCGCCCCGGTGGAGTCCATCTGGTCCAGGATGAAGTTGGTGGTGCCGTTGACGATGCCGAGCACGCGGGTGATCCGGTCGCCGGAGAGGCTGTCGCGGATGGGCCGCAGGATGGGGATCGCGCCGGCCACGGCGGCCTCGTAGGACAGCTGAACGCCGGCTTTGTCGGCTTCCTCGTGGAGCGTCGGGCCGTCCTTTGCCACCAGCGCCTTGTTGCCGGTGACGACGCAGGCGCCGTTCCGCATCGCGGTCAGGATCAGGGTCCGTGCGGGCTCAATCCCGCCCATCAGCTCGATCACCAGGTCGGCGTCCTTGACGAGGGTTTCGGCGTCGGTGGTGAACAGCCCGCGCGGCAGGTCGACATCGCGCGGTGCCTCGACGTTGCGCACGGCGATGCCGCTCAGTTCCAGCCGGGCGCCGGCGCGGGACGCCAGCATCTCGGCGTCGTCCAGGAGAATCCGCGCAACCTGGGCCCCGACGTTGCCACAGCCCAGGAGTGCTACTTTCAGGGTTCGCAATTCGGTCATTCAGACTCCCATGTCGCGGTTCAGCAAATCTTCTTCGGTTTCCCCGCGGACAATCAGCCGGGCAGATCCATCGCGCACAGCGACAACGCCCGGCCGGGCCAGATAGTTGTAGTTGCTTGACAGGGCCCAGCAGTAGGCGCCGGTACCCGGTACAGCGAGCAGATCACCGGCTGCCACGTCCTCGGGCAGATATACATCTCTAACAACTATGTCGCCGCTCTCGCAATGTTTGCCCACCACGCGGGACAGCTGCGGCGCCGCTGCGGAGCCGCGGGACGCCAGAATTGCCGAGTAATCCGCGTCGTACAGCACCGGACGCGGGTTGTCGCTCATGCCGCCGTCCACCGACACATACCGGCGCGGGTACGTAACGTTTTCGCCGGTTTTGCCAGGTTCGGCGGGTTCGCCCGAATCTCCGGTGCCGGCCGCAGCCGCATCGACCCGCACGGTCTTGAGGGTGCCCACTTCGTAGAGCGTGAAGGTGGTACTGCCCACGATCGCCCGGCCGGGTTCGATCGAAATCCGCGGCGCGGAGATGCCCAGCTCGGCGCATTTGGTGCGGACGACGGCGGCCATCGCCTGGGCGATTTCGGCGGCCGGGCGCGGGGTGTCCACCGGTGTGTAGGCGATGCCGTAACCGCCGCCGAGGTCCAGTTCGGGCAGCACGATGGCGTACTTGGACTGCATGGCGGCCAGGAAATCCAGCAGCTTTTCCGCGGCGAGGGCGAAGCCGTCCGGCTCGAAGATCTGCGAGCCGATGTGGCAGTGCAGGCCCAGCAGTTCGATGCCGGCGTAGCCGGAGGCCGCGGCCACGGCTTCCTCGGCCGCAGACAGCCCGGCCTGCTCGGTGGAATCCCCGGCCATGGAGAGGCCGAACTTCTGGTCTTCGTGCGCCGTGGCGATGAATTCGTGGGTGTGGGCGTGCACGCCCGGGGTCAGCCGCAGCATGACCTTGGCGGTGTCGCCGCGGGCGCCGGCGATCCTGGCGACGCGGTCCAGCTCGGCGATGCTGTCCACCACGATCCGGCCCAGTTTCATGTCCAGGGCGCGGTGGATCTCGGCATCGGACTTGTTGTTGCCGTGCAGCGCGACGTCGGCGCCCGGGATCCCGGCGCGGGCGGCGACCGCGAGTTCCCCGCCGGAGGCCGTGTCCAGCCGCAGCCCTTCCTCCTCCACCCAGCGGACCACGGCGGTGCACAGGAAGGACTTCCCGGCGTAGTAGACGTCCACTCCCCCGCAGATGTCCGCGAACGCATCGTTGAACGCGTCGCTGAACGCGCGGGCCCGGGCGCGGAAATCGTTCTCGCTCAAAACGTACAGTGGGGTGCCGAACTGGCGCTTCAGCTCGCTGACGGGGATCCCGTCGATGGTGAGTTCGCCGGCGTCGTTCCGGGACACCCCGGCCGCCCACAGTGGCCCGTGCAACGCGTTGAGGTCGGCGGGAACCTGCAGCCAGCCGGGGGCGAGCGGGGAGGCACCGGCGACGCCGGCGAAGTTGGCGGGGTTCGCGGTCATGATGGTTACATCCGTTCCGGCGCCGAGACGCCCAGCAGTTCCAGTCCGTTGGCCAGCACCTGGCTTGTGGCGTCGTTGAGCCAGAGCCGGGTGCGGTTCACGTCAGTGATGGGTTCCTCGCCCTGCGGGGCCACCCGGCAGGCGTCGTACCAGCGGTGGTAGGCGCCGGCGATGACTTCGAGGTGGCGGGCGATCCGGTGGGGTTCGCGCAGCTCGGCGGCCTTGGCCACGATCGAGGGGTAGCTGCCCAGGTAGGAGAGAAGTTCATTCTCCGTCGCGTGGTCCAGCAGCGAGGCCTCGAAGCTGTCTTTGCCGTCTACACGGCGCTCCACACCGGCCGCGACGGCGTTGCGGGCCGTGCCGCGGGAGCGCGCGTGGGCGTACTGGACGTAGAACACCGGGTTTTCGTTGCTGTGCTTCTTGAGCAGATCGGGGTCCAGGGCCAGTGGCGAATCGGCGGGGAAGCGGGCCAGCGAGTAGCGGACGGCATCCTTGCCGAGCCACGAGATGAGGTCCTTGAGCTCAATGATGTTGCCGGCCCGCTTGGACAGCTTGGCTCCGTTGACGGAGACCAGCTGGCCGATCAGGACCTCGATGTTGACCTCGGGATCGTCACCCGCGGCGGCGGCGATGGCCTTGAGCCTGTTGATGTAGCCATGGTGGTCCGCGCCGAGCAGGTAGATCTTTTCGGTGTAGCCGCGGTCCTTCTTGGACAGGTAGTACGCGGCATCGGCCGCGAAATATGTGGGCTCGCCGTTGGCGCGGATCATCACCCGGTCCTTGTCGTCGCCGAAGTCCGTTGTGCGCAGCCAGACGGCGCCGCCGTCGTCGAACACGTGGCCCTGCTGGCGCAGCCGGGCGACGGCGTCCTGGATGGCGCCGGCGTCGTGCAGTTCCTGCTCGGAAAAGTAGACGTCGAAGTCGACGCCGAACTCGGAGAGGGTCTGCTTGATGTCGTGCATCTGTGCCTTGTAGGCCGCGCCACGGATCACCGGCAGCGCCGCCACATCGGTAAGTTCGCGGATGTCCGGGTGCCGGGTGAGCACCTCGTGGCCCAGGTCCGCGATGTATTCGCCCGGGTAGCCGCCTTCCGGCACGCCCCGGCCGTGCAGGCGGGAGAGCACGGAGTGGGCGAAGGCGTCCATCTGCGATCCGGCGTCGTTAATGTAGTACTCCGCCGTCACCTCGGCCCCGGAGGCCCGGAGGACACGGGCAATCGAGTCGCCCAGCGCGGCCCAGCGGGTGTGCCCGATATGCAGCGGTCCGGTGGGATTGGCGGAGACGAATTCCATGTTGACCGAGTGGCCTGCGAGCGCCGTGCTGGTGCCGTAGTGCGTTCCTGCCTCGACAATCGCCCTGGCGAGCGCCCCGGCGGCGGCGGCGTCAACGGTGATGTTCAGGAACCCCGGGCCGGCAATGTCGACGGCGGACACCCCGTCGATGGACTTCAGCCTGGCGCTGAGGACGGAGGCGAACTCCCGTGGATTGCTGCCCGCGGTCTTGGCCAGCTGGAGCGCAATGTTGGTGGCCCAGTCGCCGTGGTCCCGGTTCTTCGGCCGCTCAACGCGCACCTCAGCCGGGACGTCGGATGCGGAGAGCCCGATTTCACCGGCGGCGACGGCGTCCTTCAGGCAGGCGGATATGGCGAGGGAGAGTTCTTCTGGGGTCACACTTCCAGCCTACCGGTGGCCCGCAGTGTGGCGGAATTTGGCGCCGGCCATGACAGCCGGCCAGTCACCCGTGGACGCGGCCGGGATACCCCACGTTTTCCCAAGCCGGACCGCAGGGTGAACCATTAGGCTAAGGACAACGTTGTCATCGGTGTACCCGCATTGAGTCACTGCTCTCGAGTCACGCCCCTGTCCGATCTTCGCTAACGAAACGAGCCGCGGCATGAATATCTCCCTCCGAAAAAGCGTCCTCGTCGGCATCGCCGGCCTGTCCCTGGCCGGGACCGCAGCGGGCTGCGCACCCGCCCAGGCCCCCGCCGCCCAAGGGGCCTCACCGGCACCCTCCTCCGCCGGCGCGGGAACCGCCAGCTACAAGGACGGTATCTACACCGCCGACGGCAACTACGTCTCCCCCAACGGCACCGAGACGGTGGGCGTGAAACTGACGCTGGCCAGCGGGGCCGTGTCGGACGTACAGATCACCCCGCATCCCTCCAACCCCAACACCAAGAAGTTCCAGGGCGAGTTCGCCGGCGGCATCAAGGCCCAGATCGTGGGCAAGAAGCTCGATGAGATCAAGGTCTCCAAGGTGGCCGGGTCCTCGCTGACCAGCGGCGGCTTCACCCAGGCCGTGGAAAAGATCAAGGCCGACGCCAAATAGTGGAACGGCCGGGACACTCCGGCAGCAGGGGAGGACACGTGCCGCATCCGGGCTGGACGGACTTCAGCTTCGACGGGATCGGTACCCGTTGGGAGATCTCCACGCCATCGCCCCTGCCCGAAGCGCACCGCCGCCGGCTGCTGGCTGCCGTGGCGGACTACGACGCCGCGTGGTCCCGTTTCCGGCCCGACTCCCTGATCGCCGGGGCAGCGCGGCGGCCCGGGACCTACGAGCTGCCCGCCGGGGCGGCCGGCCTCGGCCGGCTCTACGCGTCCCTGTACCGGCTAAGCGGCGGGGCCATGACTCCGCTGATCGGCGGCAGCCTGGAGCAGCTCGGCTATGACGCCAGCTATTCCCTGCGCGCCGGCGGGCCCCCGCTGCCTGCCCCGCCGTGGGAAACCGTGCTGGACTGGCAGGGCACGGTGCTGACCACCAGCGCCCCGGTGGTGATCGACGTCGGAGCGGCCGGCAAAGGACAGCTGGCGGATCTGCTCTCGGCCGAACTGCGTGCCTGCGGCGTCGAAGAACACTTCATCGACGCGAGCGGGGACCTGCTGAACTCCGGCCCCGGTCCGGACACCGGCGGCGCCGCTCCGGTCGAGGTGGCGCTGGAACACCCCTACGACCCGGACCGGGCAATCGGGATTGTCAGCCTGGGAACCGGTGCGCTTTGCGCCTCCGCCGCCAACCGGCGCGCCTGGGGCGACGGGCTCCACCACGTCCTGGACGGCACCACCGGCACCCCGGTGCGGACCGTCGTCGCCAGCTGGGCAATGGCCGGCACGGCGATGGTGGCCGACGCGCTGGCCACAGCCCTGTTCTTTGTCGGGGGCGCCCGGCTGCGGGAGGAGTTCGAGTTCTCCTGGCTTACCGTGTACTCGGACGGACACGCCGAGTATTCCGCCGACTTTGAAGGGGCCCTGTTCTCATGACTGCCACCGCCTCCACCCCCATCGGCTCGCGGCTGGACACGGTGCTGGGCCGGTTCACGATGTACCGGCTGGTGCTTTGGGTCCTGGCCGTGCTTGCTGTGTACAGCATGCTGCTCAATGTGCTCGGCTGGCTGACCTTCGGGCTCGTGGAGATGGCCGCGCATCTGGCACTGTGCCTTGGCCTGTCGTACGCATCCAACCGCGCCCTGGCCGCCCTGTTCCACGTGCGACCGCACTCGGAGTCATCACTCATCACGGGCCTGCTCCTGTACTTCCTGTTCTGGCCGACGCAGTTATCCTCGGGGCTCCAGGTGCTGGACCTTGCCGGCGTTGCCCTGGCCTGTGTGCTGGCGTCCGCGTCCAAGTACGCTCTTGCCTGGCGCGGCCGGCACATGTTTAACCCGGCGGCGGCCGGCGCCTTCATCACCGGACTGACCGGGCTTAACATCGCCACCTGGTGGGCCGCCACGCCGGCGATGCTCTGGCTCCTGCTGCCCGGCGTGCTGCTGGTGCTCTACCGCATCCGGAAGTTCCTCATGGCCGCGGTGTTTACAGTGGTCGCGGTGTCCATCGTGGCCGTGGAACTGCTGCGGGCCGGATCGGGGCTTGGCGAGGCCCTGTGGCAGCCGCTCGCCCAGCGTCCTGTGCTGTTCTTCGTCGGTTTTATGCTGACCGAACCGCTCACCCTGCCGCCGCGCCGGTGGCAGCAGCTGGCGCTGGCCGCCGTCGTCGGGGTGCTGTTCGCCGTCCCCTACAACCTCGGTTTCGTGGCAAACTCCCCCGAGCTGGCACTGCTGGTGGGGAACGCCCTCGCCTCCGCTGTTGGGCAGCGCGGCGGGGTCCGCCTCGAGTTCCTGGGCTCCCGGCCACTGACGCCGACGACGACGGAATTCAGCTTCCGCCCGGAGCGTCCCGTCCGCTACAGCCCCGGACAGTACATGGAACTGCACCTGCCACACGAGAAGTCCGACGGCAGGGGCCTGCGGCGCGTCTTCAGCCTCACCAGCCCCCCGGAGTCCCCCGTGCTCACAATCGGGGTGGGAACGGCCGAACCGCTGTCCTCGGCCAAGCGGACGCTGCTGTCCCTGCAGCCCGGCGACGAACTGACGGGAACGGCCGTGGGCGGCGATTTTGTCCTGCCCCGGAAGACAGACGCACCTGTGCTTCTCATAGCGGCAGGCATTGGAATCACCCCCTATCTGGCCCAGCTCGGCGCCGGCTCCGCCAAGGACCGGGACGTGGTCCTGCTTTACCTGGCGCGGACAGCGTCCGAGCTCGCCTACGCGGAGGAGCTCGAACGCTCCGGCTCCCGCGTCGTGGCCAGGCTCGCGGACGGCTCGTCGCCGCCGGCGTTTATGCAGGACGCGGGCCGGTCCCGGATCGACGGCGCGGCGCTGAAGGAACTCGTTCCCGACATTTCCAGCCGGGAAGTTTTTGTGTCCGGTTCGCCGGCCAGCGTCCGCTCGCTCCGGGCCGCCGCCCGGGCCGCCGGGGCGCGGCGGATCCACGTGGACTCCTTCGCCGGCTACTGAGACGGGCTGCCCCGGACGGCGCGGGAGCCTCGATTTTCCCTTGGAGCCCACCTTCCTGCTAAGCTCTAGGACGTCCCGCCGGTAACGGCAGGAACCCTGACTGCCCTCGTAGCTCAGGGGATAGAGCGTCTGCCTCCGGAGCAGAAGGTCGTTGGTTCGATTCCAATCGAGGGCACACACAAACCCCGCCGTTTCAGTGAAACGGCGGGGTTTTCTGCGTTCCGCCACCACCCGGGCGGCAACTCCGGGTTCCTCAGCTTGGTGCCTCAGTTCTGGGCCTCCGCTTTGAGCCTCAGTTCCGGGCCTCCGTGATGTCCTTGAGCTTGGCCAGTGCCAGCGGCCAGGCGTCGTTGAACATCGCGACGAAGTCATCCTCGCTGTCGAGTTCGACGTCCACGGTTGTTACCCCGCCGGACTCGCTGAAGGCGTAGTTCTCGTGGGTGCCGATGAAGGATTTCGCGGCATCGCTGGTGGTGTCATCCGCACCGTCGATGATCTGGCCGGTGTAGCGGAGGGAGAGGAACTGGTTTTGCTTGTTCTCCTCAACGGTCGCGATCATCCCGCCGAGCGAGCCCTTGTCGTCCGGACCCAGGAAGCGGATTTCGCCGCCCTTGTCCCAGGCGCCTTCGTAGTAGGAGCCGCTGTTGAAAACGCTGGTCCACTCCCGGTAGCTGGCAGCGTCCAGCATCGTTGTCCACACGTCCTGCACGGGCGCGTTGATCTTCACCGAATACCGTAACTTTTCCATGCGTGATTTTACGTCCGGCCGTGGCCGGAGGAACAGGGCCTGACGCCGCGCCGGGACTGCCCCTGCCAAATGTCGGTCCCCGCTCGTAGGCTGTCTGCATCGGCAGCGGGGTTCCGGCGGCCGGCGGGCGGCTGGGCCCCGTACCAGTTGTCCCACCGCGACGGGACTCCGCCGAAGCATAAAGGGGTCTCACATGTACTGTTCCATCATCCCGCCTTACCTTCTCCGCCGCCTGGCTGCCCAGCGCGAGCCACGGCTCTCCGGGGCCGCCCGCGCGGCGAAGGAAGCGCTGCTGCATGTCAAGAGCTTTCAGGCCTCCCGTGCGGCTCCCGGCCCGGGGAGTCATCCGGGGATGCGGGAGCTCAAGCCTTCCCCGCCGGAGCGCACCGTCTACGACGCCAAGTTCGCCGAGCAGTTGCCCGGCAGTGTGGTGCGCAAAGAGGGGGAACCACCTACCGGCGACCCGGCAGCCGATGAGGCGTATGACGGCCTGGGCCATACCCACCGGCTCTATGCCGAAGCGTTCGGCCGGAACTCCATTGACGGCAACGGCCTCCACCTTGATGCCACGGTCCACTACGGCCACCTGTACGACAACGCGTTCTGGGACGGGGCGCAAATGGTCTTCGGCGACGGCGACGGGCAGGTCTTCCAGCGGTTCACGAAGTCGCTGAGCGTTATCGGCCACGAACTCGCCCACGGCGTCACCCAGTACTCGGCGGGCCTGGTCTACCGGAACCAGGCGGGCGCACTGAACGAATCAATGTCTGACGTGTTCGGCGCCCTCGTTGAGCAGTACGTAAAGAAGCAGTCGACGGCCGAGGCCAGCTGGCTGATCGGCGAAGGACTGTTCACGGACCAGGTCCAGGGCAGCGCCTTGCGCTCCATGAAGGCGCCGGGAACGGCGTACGACGACGACGTGCTGGGCAAGGACCCGCAGCCGGACTCGATGGATACCTACGTCCACACCAGCGCTGACAACGGCGGGGTGCACCTGAACTCCGGCATCCCCAACCGGGCCTTCTGCCTGGTTGCCACTGCTCTGGGCGGCAATGCCTGGGACGCCCCGGCGCAGATCTGGTACCACACCCTGACCGGCGGCACCCTGGCTCCCAACGCGACGTTCGGCGCCTTCGCCAAAGCCACGGCGGCGTCCGCGAGGGAAGTCTTTGGAGCCGAATCCGCGGAACATGACGCCGTCCTGTCTGCGTGGGAAACTGTGAAGGTAAAGCTCCCAGGAATCAGACGATGAAGCCGCCCCTATGAAAATCACAGTCAGATGAAAATCACCGTCCAGCGCAGCGGCGGGATTGCCGGAATGAAGCGGACATGGTCCGTGCTGGCCACGCCTCCGGATGACACGGAGCTCTGGCAGCCGCTTGTTGAGGCCTGCCCCTGGGAGGAGGTCCCGAAGACCGCCCGGGCGGCCGCCACCGGCCAGCCGGACCGCTTCCTCTACAGCATCCGCGCCGGCCAGCGAAGGGCCACACTTCCGGAGCAGGCCGTCACGGGACCGTGGCGGGATCTTGTCGACCACGCCCGGGCCGCAGCAGAATCTTCACCCGCCGGGCCGGGAGGCCCGCCGCCGTCGGACGGTCTCCTTGGGCCACACGGCTGAACTTCCTGCTTAGACCGCTGCGGCCAGGTGGCCGCGGAAGGTGCGGCGGTAGGACTGCGGGCTCGTGTCCAGCACTTTTGCGAAGTGGTGGCGCAACAGCACCGAGTGCCCGAAGCCTGATTCCCGGGCGATTTCGTCGATGTTGAGGTCGGTGGTCTCTAGCAGCTCCTGGGCCCGCAGTACCCGCTGGGAATTGAGCCATGCCGCGGGAGTCGCACCCGTTTCGGACCGGAAGCGCCGGGCAAAAGTCCGGGGCGACATGTGGACGCGTGCGGCCAGTTCGTTGACGGAATGGTCGTCCCCGAGATGCCGCACCATCCACTGCAGCAGCTCCTCCATGGGCTCGGAGCCGCAGGCCGGGATCGGCCGCTCGATGAACTGGGCCTGGCCGCCGTCGCGGTGCGGCGGAACCACCATGTCGCGGGCGATGCTCGCCGCCACGTTGGCCCCGAACTCCAGCCGGACCAGATGCAGGCACGCATCAATGCCGGCGGCTGTGCCCGCGCTCGTGATGATCCGGCCGTCCTCCACGTAGAGGACGTTTTCATCCACCAGCGCCGCGGGATACCGGCCGGCGAGCTCCCGGGAATAGTGCCAGTGCGTCGTGCAGCGGCGGCCGTCGAGCAGACCGGCCCGGGCCAGGGCGAAAGCACCGGTGCAGATCGACATCACCCAGGCCCCGCGTTCGTGCGCGGCCCGCAGCGCGGCCAGGACGGATTCGGGAACGTCCACGTCCCCGCCGTAGGGAGTCATGACCACCAGGTCAGCGTCCGCCGCGGCGTCCAGTCCGAGCCCCACATGCATGGACAGTCCGGACCTCATCGGGACATCGCCCGGCGCGGGGGTACAGACCCGGAAATCAAACGCGGGGACGCCGCTTCCGCGGGCTGACCGGTCTATGCCGAAAACCTCAAAAGCGGTCGCGAACTCGAAGATCGAGAAGTGGGGGACCACGATCATTGCCACTGATTTGATCATGACTCCATTCTGACAGACACAGTGGCAGAAATTATAGCTTTTTGGGCATTTCTGCCACTTCTTTTGTCCCCGTCACCGGAGAACCATGGAGCTATGGAACTCTTCGGAATCGCCCTCATCGTCCTCATCATCACCGCAGCGGCAACCACCATCGCAGCGCTCCGCAAGGACGGGCTGGGCCACAACCCGCCGGTCCGCTCGGAAGACTACTGGTCCGCCCTGGACCTGCCCAGCAGCAGCTACACCTTCAGGATCTTCTGAGCCCCGGCGGAGACCGGATCACACGGCGCCCCCGCCACCACCCGTTGCCCGGCCCCGACAGGGACCGGGCACTTCCCTGGTGACCGGCCACCCCTATGTTCCGGAACTGCCGCCGGGACAGTTCCCAGTAGACTGTCTCCAGCCATGACACTGCATATTTCCTACCCCGCCGAGCTGCCGGTCTCCGAGCGCCGCGAGGACCTGATGGCCGCCATCGCGGCCAACCAGGTGACCATCATCGCCGGCGAGACCGGTTCCGGTAAGACGACCCAGATTCCCAAGATGTGCCTGGAGCTTGGCCTGGGCGAGAACGGCCTGATCGGCCACACCCAGCCGCGCCGGCTTGCCGCCCGCACCGTCGCGGAGCGCATCGCGGAGGAACTCGGCGTCGACATCGGCCAGGAGGTGGGCTTCCAGGTCCGGTTCACCGGTGAGGTCGGCCGCAACACCAAGGTCAAGCTCATGACCGACGGCATCCTGCTGGCCGAGATCCGGCGCGACAAGCTGCTGCGAAAGTACAACGCCATCATCATCGATGAGGCCCACGAGCGCAGCCTGAACATCGACTTCATCCTCGGCTACCTTAAGCGGATCCTGCCGCAGCGGCCGGACCTGAAGATCATCATCACCTCGGCCACCATCGACCCGCAGCGGTTCGCCCAGCACTTCGGCACCGAGGAAGAACCTTCGCCGATCATCGAGGTCTCGGGACGCACCTACCCGGTCGAGATCCGCTACCGGCCCCTTTCCCAGCCGGCCGGCGGCGCTGCCGGCGCCGATGCAGGTGAAGATGCGGTCGCTGCCTCGGACGATGAACTGGAGGAGGACCGCGACCCGCTCGACGCGGTGTGCGACGCCGTCGACGAACTCGCCGTGGAAGCCCCCGGCGACATCCTCATCTTCTTCTCCGGCGAACGCGAGATCCGTGACGCCGCCGAGGCCCTCAATGCCAGGATCCAGTCCAACCGCCGGCTCGCCGGGACAGAGGTACTCCCCCTCTTTGCCCGGTTGAGCCTGCAGGAGCAACACAAGGTCTTCCACCCCGGCAACAAGCGCAGGATCGTGCTGGCCACCAACGTCGCCGAAACCTCGCTGACGGTCCCGGGCATCAAGTACGTCATCGACACCGGCACCGCGCGCATCTCACGCTATTCGCACCGCACCAAGGTCCAGCGCCTGCCAATCGAGCGGGTCTCCCAGGCCTCCGCCAACCAGCGCTCCGGCCGCTGCGGCCGCGTGTCCGACGGCATCACGATCAGGCTCTACTCGGAGGCGGACTTCGAGTCGCGCCCGCCGTTCACCGATCCCGAGATCCTGCGCACCAACCTTGCCGCCGTCATCCTGCAGATGACCGCGATGGGCGTTGCCCGCGGGCCCAAGGACGTGGAAAACTTCCCGTTTGTGGAGCCGCCGGATTCGCGCGCGATCAACGACGGCGTCACCCTGCTCCGCGAGCTCGGCGCCCTCGGCGCCGCGCGCCCGCAGGGACAGACGGACGGCGACAGCGGAAGCGGAAGCGGTGGCGGGCTCACCGCCGTCGGACAGCAGCTGGCGCAGTTGCCCGTGGATCCCCGGCTCGGCCGGATGATCGTGGAGTCCGGCAAGCGCGGCTGCGTCCGGGAAGTTATGATCCTCGCCGCTGCCCTCACCATCCAGGACCCGCGCGAGCGTCCCCAGGGGGACGGCTCCGGCAAGCAGCAGCTCGCCGCGGAGAAGCACGCGCGGTTCCGCGACGAGAATTCGGACTTCACCGGTTTCCTGAACCTCTGGAACTACCTTCAGGAAAAGCAGGAGGAGCTCTCCTCCACGGCGTTCCGCCGGCTCTGCCGTGCCGAGTTCATCAACTACCTCCGCGTCCGCGAGTGGCAGGACCTGTTCGCCCAGCTCCGCCAGCTTGCCCGTCCGCTCGGCATCAGCCTGGACAACAAGCGCCTGGCCGATCCGGTGGGCCTTCATGAGGGCATCCACATCAGCCTGCTCTCGGGCCTGCTGAGCCACGTCGGCATCCTCGACGAGCGCAAGCGCGAGTACGCCGGCGCCCGCGGCAGCCGCTTCGCGATCTTCCCGGGCTCGGCGCTGTTCAAGAAGTCCCCCACCTTCGTGATGGCCGCGGAGCTCGTCGAGACCAGCCGGCTCTGGGCCCGGGTTGCCGCGAAGTTCGATCCGCTCTGGGTCGAGCAGGTGGCGCCGGACCTGGTCAAGCGCAGCTACAGCGAACCGCACTGGTCCAAGAAAATGGGCTCGGTGATGGCCCATGAGAAGGTCACTCTCTACGGCGTGCCCATCATCCCGAGCCGCCGGATCAACTACGGCAGGGTGGATCCGGAGCTGTGCCGGGAGCTCTTCATCCGGCACGCCCTCGTCGAAGGCGACTGGCAGACCCATCACAAGTTCTTCCACCGCAACCGTGCCCTGCTCCACGAGGTCGAGGAGCTTGAGGCGCGGATGCGGCGCCGGGGCATCCTCGTGGACGACGAGACTCTCTTCGGGTTCTATGACGCCCGGATCGGCAAGGACGTCGTCTCCGAGCGGCACTTCGACAAGTGGTGGAAGGAAGCGCGGCAGCTGGATCCCACGCTGCTCGACTTCGACCAGACGCTGCTGATCAGCGAGGACGCCGATGCGCTCGATGATTCGGCCTACCCGAAGACCCTGCTGCACAAGGGCTTCGAGCTGCCGCTAAGCTACGAGTTCCACCCGGTGGCGCCCGGCTCGCCGCCGAATCCGTCTGACGGCGTCACCGCCGAAGTCCCCGTGCTGTTCCTCAACCAGCTCGACGACGCCGCCTTCCGCTGGCTCATTCCGGGCCAGCGCGTGGAGCTTGTCACGGCCCTGATCAAGTCCCTGCCCAAGCAGGTGCGCAAGAACTTCGTACCGGCGCCCGACGTCGCGCGCCAGGCCGTAGCGGCCCTCGAGGCCGATTTTGACCCCGCCACAGACGAGCTGGAAGCCAGCCTTGAGCTTGTCCTGCGCCGGATCCGCGGCCAGGTCATCCCGCCGAATTCCTGGAACTGGGAGGCCGTGCCGTCGCACCTGCGCGTCAGCTTCAGCGTCGTCGATTCCCAGGGCAAGGTGCTGGACGAGGGCAAAGACCTCCCGGCGCTGCAGGAACGGCTGGCGCCGGCCACCCGCCGTGCGATCGCCGAGTCGCTGGGCGCCACGCCCGCGACGACGGCGCCAAAGACCGGCGGGCGGGCCACCGGGAAGGCTGCCGGCAACGGCATCGCATCCGCGGCCTCTGCCGCTGCCGCCTCGGCCGGTTTTGCCGAGAAATCCGGCCTCACCGCCTGGTCCTTCGGAACCGTGCAGCGCCAGGTCCAGGGCACGGTGAAGGGCCATACCGTCACCGGCTACCCCGCACTCGTCGACGAGGGCGGCACGGTGGCACTGCGGCTCTTCCAGTCCGGCTCCGAGCAGGAGCAGGCCATGCGCGGCGGTGTGATCCGGCTGCTGGCCCTGAAGGTTTCGCCGCCGGACCGTTACGTCCTGGAGCACCTGAACAACATCGAGAAGCTGACCTTCAGCCAGAACCCGCACGGCTCCGTTTCGGCCCTGATCGCAGATTGCGCCCTCGCCGCGATCGACAAGCTCACGCCCGCCGAACTGCCCTGGGACGAGTCGTCTTTCAACGCGCTGTACGAGAAGGTCCGGGCCGAGCTGATCGACACGGTCTTCACCGTCACCGCCGTCGTCGAACGCATCCTTGCCAGCACGCGGCGTATCGAGAAGCAGCTCAAGGGCACCACCAGCCTGGCGCTGATCAGCGCCCTCAACGACATCAAGAGCCAGCTGGAGCAGCTGGTGTTCCCCGGTTTTGTGGCACGCACGGGCTACGCCCAGCTCAGCCAACTGCCGCGCTATCTCGCGGCGATCGAGAAGCGCCTTGAGAAGCTTCCAGCCAACGTCCCGCGGGATGCCCAGCACATGGCGGCGGTCCAGGCGCTGGAAGACGACCACGACGACGCCGTGTCGGCACTGCTGCCAGGCCGCCGGGCGGGGGCGGAGTTAACCCAGGTCCGCTGGATGATCGAGGAGCTCAGGGTGAGCCTGTTCGCCGTCGAGCTCGGGACCGCCTACTCGGTATCCGAGAAGCGGATCCGCGCGGTGCTCAATAGGGCACTGGCGCCGGCCTGACACCCCGCTGGGGCGGGGCACCGACGCCGGTGAAAAGTTGCTGCGGCGACGCCTTAGACCGCCGGGACGTGCTCCGCGAACCCCGCGGTCCGGAGGCCTTCGCGGAGCTTCTCCGCGTTGGCGTCAAGCCGTGCCGGGTCCGGGTGCTGGTCCACCGAGCCGAAGTCGAAGTCAGCCATGGTGTTGGAGGGCCAGACGTGGACGTGGAGGTGGTTGATTTCGTAGCCGGCGACGATGAGTCCGGCCCGGGCGGCGCCGAACACCTCGACCTGGACGGCCCCGATCTTCTGGGCCACCTGCATTAACCGTGCGAGCAGCGCCGGGGAGGCGTCCGTCCAGCGGTCCACTTCCTCGGTAGGCACCACAAGGGTGTGCCCGTCTGCGAGCGGGCCGACGGTGAGGAAGGCCACCACGTCGTCCTCGCGCCATACAAAGCGGCCGGGGATCTCGCCGTTGATGATCCTGGTGAAGAGTGTGCTCATGCGTCTGCCCTTTCCGACGGGGACCCCAGAGTGCTGGCGTCCAGGACAAAACGGTACTTCACTTCTCCGGCCACCATCCGGTCATAGGCCTCGTTGAGCTGGTCCGCGCGGACCACCTCAACCTCGGAGACGACGTCGTGCTCGGCGCAGAAGTCCAGCATCTCCTGGGTCTCGGCGATGCCGCCGATCAGGGAGCCTGCGTATGCAATCCGGCGGCGGATCAGCGCGCCCGGGTTCACCGGCGGCATGTCCTCCGAGGGAAGCCCCAGCTGGAACAGCACACCATCCACGCGCAGGGTCCGGAAGTAGGGGTTGAGGTCGTGGGGTGCCGCGACAGTGTCGATGATGACGTCGATGCTCCGGTTTGCGGCGTCCATCGCGGCCCGGTCGCGGGACAGGATCACGTCATCCGCGCCGAGTCCGCGGGCTGCGGCGATCTTGGATTCCGAGGTGGTGAAGACTTTCACCGCTGCGCCCATCGCCTTGGCCAGCTTCACTGCCATGTGGCCCAGTCCGCCCAGACCGACGACGCCGACGACGTCGCCCTCCTCGACGTCGAAGTGGCGCAGCGGCGAGAATGTGGTGATGCCGGCACACAGCAGCGGCGCGGCCGCGGCCGGGTCCAGGGATTCCGGGACGCGGAGCACGTAACGGCGGTCAACGACGATGGAGGTGGCGTAACCGCCCTGGGTGATGGCACCGTCGTTGCGGACATCCTTGGCCCCATAGGTTCCGGTCATGCCGTTTTCGCAGTACTGCTCCATGCCGTCCAGGCAGCTCTCGCATTCGCGGCAGGAATCGACCATGCAGCCGACGCCGACACGCTCACCGGGGGTGAAGTCGTCGACGGCGGAGCCGACACGGCTGACGCGGCCCACGATTTCGTGGCCGGGAACCAGCGGGTAGTTCTGCGTGCCCCACTCGCCGCGGGTGGCGTGGACGTCCGAGTGGCACAGGCCGCAAAATTCGATCGCGATCTCGACGTCGTCTTCCTTCGGCGCACGGCGAGCAACCGTCAGCGGAACCATACCGCTGTCGCTTGAGGTCGCACCGACGGCTGCGGCCAACCGGGGGCCGTCAGCGGCCGCCGACGGGGTGCTGGGATTGGGGAGCGGTTTGGCAAGGGGCGGCGGCACGGGGCGTCCTGGAGTCATGTTTCGACGCTACCCCCGGGGCCGGAACATGGCCAATCTGGAGCGCCCGCCTGGGCGGGCGGGGCTTCCGCAACGACGCCAAATTGTAGCAGGTGCCCGATAGCCTGTTTCCATGGACGGCATTCAGAAGCCCGACGTGGCTCCTTCGGCGGCAGGCAGTGTGACGGTCACGGATGTGGCCCGCTCTCTGGCCGCTGTCCGCCCCTGCCTCGACGACGACGGCGGCGCCGGGCTGATCGGCCAGCTCCGGGACCTCGAGGACCTCAAATCCGCCGCCGCCGCGCTGCAGGCCAGAATCGCCGTCGCCTTCGACCTCCTCCAGCGCCGTGAACAGCGGGGCCTCGGGGTCCCCGCCGCGGAACGTGGCGCCGGGGTTAGCGCCCAGATCGCGCTGGCCCGGCGCGAATCCCCCGCCCGCGGCAGCCGGCTCCTGGGCCTGGCCACAGCCCTCGTCACCGAAATGCCCCACACGCTGCTTGCTCTGGAAGCGGGGCAGCTGAACGAATGGCGCGCCACCCTGCTGGTGCGGGAAACCGCCTGCCTGTCCGCCGCCGACCGGGCCGCCGTCGACGAGGAACTCGCCGCCGACACCGGCACCTTCGACGGCGCCGGAGACCGGGCAATTGTTGCTCTCGCCCGCACCGCAGCCTACCGCCGCGACCCCCGCACCGTCACCCAGCGCGCGGCCCACGCCGCCACCGACCGGCACGTCAGCCTCCGCCCCGCCCCCGACACCCTGACCTACCTCACCGCGCTGCTCCCGGTCGCCGAAGGCGTCGCCGTGTACACCGCCCTGACCCGGCACGCCGACACCCTCCGCGCCGCCGGGGACCCCCGCTCCCGCGGCCAGCTCATGGCCGATGGCCTCGTCGAACGCACCACCGGCACCCCCGGCGGGATCACCGGAATCGAACTCCAGCTCATCATGACCGACCGCACCCTCCTCCAGGGCGACTCCGAACCCGCCCGGCTCCCCGGCTACGGCATCGTCCCCGCCGGCTGGGCCCGAAACATCCTCACCCACCCGGGCAAGGGAAAAGCCACGGCTAACCACGACGCGGCGTTCAGCCTATGGCTCCGCCGGCTCTACACCGCCCCCGGCACCGGGGACCTGATCGGCATGGACTCCCGCGCCCGGCTCTTCCCGCCCGGGCTCCGCCGCTTCATCCAGGCCCGCGACGACACCTGCCGCACCCCCTACTGCGACGCCCCCATCCGCCACTACGACCACATCATCCCCTGGCACCACGGCGGCACCACCACCGGGGCCAACGGCGCCGGACTCTGCGAAGCCTGCAACCACACCAAAGAAACCCCCGGCTGGAGCGCCCACCCCAGACCGGGGCCACGGCACACCATCGAACTCACCACCCCCACCGGCCACACCTATGAGTCCACCGCGCCACCCCTGCCAGCTTGCGGCCTGAACGCTGACGCACCGCACATGCCCCGCCAACACCAACGCGGGGTCACATACAGCCCATCCGACAGGGAAAGATGGGCCGTAAGTGACCCCGCGTTGCGGTGAGGAGCGGGTGAGCGTGTCCTCGTGCTCCTCACTGCGCGGCGGTGCCCTCGGCGTAGGGCGCAGTGCCGGTCACGACGTCGTTCGAGGGATTGTTGGACCATTCGGAGAAAGAGCCCGGATAGAGCGCTGCAGGGATTCCTGCGATGGACAACGCCGCGATTTCGTGGGCCGCCGTCACGCCCGACCCGCAGTAGACCGCAGTGTGGGTGTCCGGCCGCACACCCACACCGGCGAAACGTTCCCGCAACTGGTCGGCAGGGAGGAACCTGCCGTCCGCGCCGAGGTTGGCGGAGGTGGGGGCGCTGACGGCTCCCGGGATGTGGCCGGCGCGGGGATCCACCGGTTCGATTTCGCCGCGGTACCGCTCCCCCGCCCGCGCGTCCAGGAGGAACCCCTGCCGCCCCCAGGATGCCGCCTGACCAGCGTCGATCACTGGCATGGCCCCGTCCGAGAGGACAACGTCGCCACCCGCTGACGGCCGCTCGCCGCTTTCGACGTCGAAACCGGCGGCACGCCAGGCGGCCAGGCCGCCGTCGAGCAGGTAAACATCGGCAACGCCGGCGTTCCGGAGCATCCACCACAGCCGGGCGGCGGCCATGTTGCCGCTGTCGTCATAGGCAACAACGACGTCGCCGCTGCGGACGCCCCAGGAGCGGACGGACGCCTGAAACTGCTCCAACGACGGGAGCGGATGGCGGCCGCGACCCGGATCTGCGGGGCCGGCCAGTTCGGTCGGGAGGTCCACGAAGACGGCGCCCGGAAGGTGACCGGCGAGGTAATGGTCCCGGCCGTGCGGGTCGCCGAGCGCCCAGCGCACATCCAGCAGCACTGTGCGCTGGCCGGTTTGCCCGACGCTGCCCAGCCGTTCGTTCAATTCCGCCACATCTATGAGGATCTGCATCCGCCAACTGTAGCTGCGGCCCATCGTTGGCGCGGCCGCCGCGGGTAGGCTGGTGCGGTGATCAGAGAGCGCACAAAGGACCGGACCTGGGCTGACGAGGCCATCCGTAGAATCAATGCCGAGAACAACCGCTCCGCCGACACCCACCTGTATTCGGTTCCGCTCCCGGAGCACTGGGGTGTCCAGTTGTACCTTAAGGACGAATCCACGCACCGGACCGGAAGCCTCAAGCACCGGCTGGCGCGGTCGCTGTTTCTGTTCGGGCTGGTCAACGGCTGGATCACCGAGGGGACCACCATTGTGGAGGCCTCCAGCGGCAGCACGGCGGTCTCGGAAGCCTATTTTGCGCAACTGCTGGGACTGCCGTTCATCGCCGTCATGACGCGGACCACCAGCCGGGAGAAGATTGCCCTGATTGAACAGTTTGGCGGCTCCTGCCTGCTGGTGGACCATGCCTCGGAGGTCTATGAGGCCGCCGGCGAACTGGCCAGGAGCACCAAAGGCCACTACATGGACCAGTTCACGTATGCCGAGCGGGCGACGGACTGGCGCGGAAACAACAACATCGCCGAGTCGATCTTCGGGCAGCTGGCGCTGGAAGAGCACCCGGTCCCCCGCTGGATCGTGGTGGGTGCGGGCACCGGCGGGACCAGCGCGACGATCGGCCGGTACCTCCGCTATCACCGCCATGACACGGAGCTGGCCGTTGTGGATCCGGAGAATTCCGCGTTTTACCCGGCGTGGCTGAATTGCCGCGACGGCGCAGGGGATTCCGAGGCGACAGGGCTCCCCTCGAGGATCGAGGGAATCGGCCGGCCGCGGATGGAGCCGAGCTTTGTCCCCGCGGTGATTGACTACATGGTGCAGGTCCCGGACGCCGCCTCAGTGGCGGCGATGCGGCACCTTCAGCAGCACACCGGACTGCACGCCGGCCCGTCCACCGGCACCAATCTCTGGGGCGTATGGCAGCTCATCGCCGGGATGATCGCCGAGGGCCGGCGCGGCAGCGTCGTGTCCCTGATGTGCGACGGCGGCGACCGCTACGCAGGCAACTACTACAACCCGGGCTGGCTGCAGTCACAGAGGCTGGACCCTGAACCCCACGAGGCCACCATCCGCGAGTTTTTCACGAGCGGGGTCTGGCCGGCCCAGGCTTCCGGCCGGGCCTAGACCTCCACCGAGTCCCCGCTGGAGAGGTGCCGGTATTCGGTGCCGTATTTTGCGCCGAACCGGGTCACATGTCCTTCGACAAGGCCGCGTCCACTATCGTTGAGCAGGGCGTCGTGGATCGGGAATGCCTTCGGTGCGCGGACGGCAATGACGAAGTCCACCACTTCGCCCACCTTGTTCCACGGTGCGTGGATGGGTACGAGCAGCGTCCGCACCTCCACGCCGTCGGGAACTATGAAGGAGTCCCCCGGATGGTAGACATTGGAATCCACGAAGTAGCCGATGTTGGCCACCACCGGAATCTGCGGATGGATCAGCGCGTGCTGCCCGCCAAAGCTCCTGACGGCGAAGCCGGCCGCCTCAAAGTCCTCCCCGGGGGCCACGGTATGGATCCGGGACCCGGCTTGGGCTGCCTTCTCGCGCAGTTGCGCGGCGACCCCGGCCGGTGCGAAGAGCTGCAGCGAGTCGCTGCCCAGCAGCGCGGCGACGACGGCGTCGACGTCGATGTGGTCCGTATGTTCGTGGGTGATCAGCACGGCATCCGCGCCCGCCAGCGCCTGGGCCGTCTCGGAGAACGTTCCCGGGTCAAACACCAGCGCCCTGCCGTCCTTCTCGAGCCGGACACAGGCATGGGTGAATTTCGTCAGCAGCATCTGGCCAGCCTAGGCATCCGGCATTCCCGTGTCCACGAACCCGGCTGGTAATCTTGGACCTTGCCATCACCCCACCGCACGACGATCAGCGAGGCGACTTCGACAATGTCCCAGGAGGCCACCGCCGACGGCAGCCGGACCTCGGCTCCAGCCCCGGCTCCGGCTCCAGCCCCGGCCGCAGGCAAGGAGCAGCGCGTCACCAAGCAGCGGCTCGCGGTCAGCGCAGCCCTGGACGAGCTCGCGGACTTCGTCAGCACGCAGGAGCTCCACCGGATCCTGCAGGAGCGTGGCACCTCGGTTTCCCTGGCCACCTCTTACCGGATCCTGCAGTCCCTCGCCGACGACGGCCTGGTTGACGTGCTCCGGAACGCCGACGGCGAGGCCGTGTACCGGCGCTGCGCCGTCACCGGCCACCACCACCACCTGCTGTGCCGCAGCTGCGGCAAGGCCGTCGAGGTGGAGGCACCCGCCGTCGAGGCCTGGGCAGCACGGATCGCACAGGAGCACGGCTACACCGCGGTGGAACACACTGTGGAGATCTACGGGCTGTGCCCGGAGTGCACCGCACGCCAGGACGGCGGCTAGCCAGGAACCGCAGGCCGGCTCCGATATTGCGACTTTCCGGCACGGTTCCCGCGCGTGGCCGGATGCGGGCGGCGCCAGCCTCAGGCAGCCGGTACCGGCGTTCTCCGCAGCACGCGCCCGTTCATTCCCCGCTTCGCCCGGACGCCGCCGATCACGCGGCAGACGACGTAGATCAGGAACGACAGTGTGGTTACGTAGGGGCTGATCGGGAGCCGGCCGCCGAGGGCCAGCAGGATGCCGCCCACGGTCGCAGTCACGGCGAACACCACGCTGAGGATCACCACCAACCGGGGCGACGACGTCACCCGCAGGGCCGCCGCCGCGGGGGTGATCAGGAGCGCCAGCACCAGCAGGGCACCGACGATTTGGATGGAGAGCGCCACGCTGACGCCCAACAGCAGCATAAAGCCGAGGGCGAGGGCGCGGACCGGCACACCGCGGGCTTCGGCCACGTCGGGGTCAACACTCGCAAAGGTGAGCGGCCGCCAAATGGCGATCAGGGCAAGCATCACGACGACGGCGGCGACGGCCAATACCTGCAGCTGGACGGTCCCCACGGAGACGATCTGCCCCGTCAGCAGGCCGAACTTATTGGCGGCGCGGCCTTCATAGAGTGAGAGGAAGAGGATGCCCAGGCCCAGGCCGAAGGGCATAAGGACGCCGATGGTCGAATTCTTGTCCCGTGCGCGCACCCCCAGCAGGCCCAGCAGCAGGGCCGCCGCCACCGAACCCGCCAGCGAGCCCAGCACCACGTCCACACCGATCAGCAGTGCGAAGGCCGCGCCCGCGAAGGACAGTTCGGAGATACCGTGCACGGCAAACGCCAGATCCCGCTTCATCACGAAGGTCCCCACCAGCCCGCCGAGCAGCCCCAGGACCGCCCCGGCCCAGATCGAATTCTGGACCAGACCGAGCAGATCGCCGTAGTTCTCAAAGTTGAAAATGGAGTTCAGCAGGCTTTCGAAGTCCATCTAGCCCACCTCCCCTGCAACCGCATGCGCGTCGTGATGGTGGTGGGTGGTGGCATCCGGGACGCCCACCACCACCATCCGGCCGTTCGCGCGGATCACTTCGACATGGCTGCCGTAGAGATCGGACAGGACCTCGGTGGTCATGACTTCCGCAGGCGTTCCGACCCGGAAGCGTCCGCCGGCCAGGTACAGCACCCGGTCGACGTAGTCCACGATGGGGTTGATCTCGTGCGTTACGAACACGACCGCGCTCTTCTGTTCGTGGCACTGTTCGTTGATCAGGCCGCTGACTGCCTGCTGGTGCTGCAGGTCAAGGGACAGCAGCGGTTCATCGCAGAGCAGGACCTTCGGATCCGTCGCGAGGGCCTGCGCCACCCGCAGCCGCTGCTGTTCGCCGCCCGAGAGCTGGCCAACGGGCGTCCTGGCATAGTCCCCGGCCCCCACCAGCCCCAGCAGCCGGTCGATCTTGCGGTTGGCCTTGGCCGCTCCGAGGCGGACACCCCAGCGGTGGCCGTCGATGCCGAGGCCGACGAGGTCGCGGGCGCGCAGCGGGGTGTCGGGGTCGAAGGCCTTCTGCTGCGGGATGTAGCCGATCCGCCGGCTCCCCCGTTCCACGGGATGCCCGTCAAGCACGGCCGTTCCGGAGGAGAGTTCCTGCAGCCCGAGGAGCACCTTCAGGAAGGTGGTCTTGCCGCTGCCGTTCGGGCCAAGGACCGCGAAGAATTCACCCGGGTTGATGTCCAGATCCAGGTTCTCCCAGAGAGTCCGTCTTCCGAACGACAGGGAGGCACCTCGGAGGCTCACTACGGGTGTCAACTTGGTTTTCCTCAATTTCTGCGCAGGCCTTCTGGCCCACGCGTTCCGCTGCCGCGTCTACTCACGCTGTTGCGATTATCATCTTAGGCCCCGGTGGTCCGGGGCCCGGTTGAACCAGCGGCCATTGTCCGGGCTGTGCTCAGGACAGGGTCCTGGCAATCCCGTCGACGTTGTCCGTCATCCACTGCAGGTATGTCTTGCCCTCCGGCAGCGTCTCGCTGAAGTTCAGCACCGGAACGCCGGCGGCGGCCGCTGCGTCCCTCAGCGCGAGCGTCTGCGGGCCTTCGGTCTGAGGGTTATAGGCCAGCAGTTTGATCCTGCCGGAGCGCACCAGGTCGACGGCGGACTTCAGAACGGCGGGCGGGACGTCCGCGCCGGATTCGATGGCCTCCATGTACGCCTCGGGGGTCTCGTTTTCCAGGCCCGCGGCGTCCAGCAGGTAGAGCGGCACCGGCTCGGTGACGGCGGCGGCGCCCTGGCCGGCGGAAGCCTTGCCCGTCGCGAGCTTAGCTTCCAGGCCGCCGAGCGACTCTTTGAAGGCCGAGGCGTTGGTGCGGAAGGTCTCCGCCGACGACGGTTCAAGTTCGCCAAGCCTGGCCGCAACGGCGTCGGCCAGCCGGGCCATGGCCGGCAGGCTGTACCAGACGTGCTCGTTGAAGCCTGCCTGGCCGGCGTTCTCGAGCCCGGACAGCTCGGAGGCGTTCATAACGTTCCTGCGCTCCAGCCCGGTCTCCTCGGCCAGCCTATCGATGAAATCGTCATAGCCGCCGCCGTTCTCCAGCACCAGTTCGGCCTTGGAAACCGCCAGCTTGTCCTGGCTGGTCACCTCGTAGGAGTGCGGGTCCTGGCTGGTGCGAGTGATGATGGAATTGACGCGCACCTTGTCTCCGCCGATACTGCTGACAATGTCTCCGTAGACACCGGTGGAGGCAACGACCTCGACGGTTCCGTCCCCGGCAGTTCCCCGCGGGCTCCCCGCCGTCGGGCTACAGGCCGTCAGCATCACGCTGAGGCCGGCAAGGGCGGCCACTAGAACACGGGCAGCAGGACGACGCACGGGAAACCTCGGATCTGTTATTGAGAATCAGGAGCATTAGTAACGGCTTCGAGTGTAGCCCTAAATGGGAATCATTCCTATTTAGGGCTACACGGCATCGGCTGGCTGGCATTTTCGTTGGTTCGTCGGGGGCCTGGGTCCCAGGGTGCGGGGCGGCCGGGCTCGAGAGCATGCCCCGCGCCGGGGCCGGCGGGTGGGCATAGTCCTGTTATGCCCGGTCCTGGGTGCGAAGAATGGGCATGTCCCCCCGCGGAGCAGCCCGGCTCCCCGACTCCGGACCCACCCGACGCCGGACCTGTCGAACGCTTGGCCGGGCCAGCCCCACACGCCCATGCCGTGACGGTCCTGCCCGGTTGCTTCGGCGGCCGGCGCCAAACGCGCCCCGGGAATCCGGGCTTTGCCCGGGCCGGCAGGCGGCCGGACGGCAGGCAACCGGGAGGGAGCGTGCCCGCTGGCTGCCGGCGCCCGGCCAAGACGACGAAAATGCCCACTGGACATGCCCCGCGCCGCGGCCAGCGGGTGGACATACACCGGTTATGTCCTGTCCTGGGTGCGAAAAATGGGCATGTCCCCCGGCGCGAAAAGGTCCCGGCCCGGCTGAACCCCGAGGAACTAGCGAAAAACGGCCCCTAGTCCTGGCCCAGCCTCCGGTAGCCCGTGGCCTGGGTGGCGTCCCGGATCTCACCCACGAGCTGTTCAATGACGTCCTCTAGGAACAGCACTCCCTGTGTGAGTCCGTCCGGCCCGATCACCCGGGCCAGGTGCGAGCCGGTGCGCTGCATGACGGACATGGCCTTCTCGATCTCATCGTCCATGGCCAGGTTCGCCAGCGAGCGGATGTGGCTCTCGGCGATCGGCTGGTGGTAGGCGGCGTCGGAAATCGACAGCACGTCTTTGATGTGGAGGTAGCCGGAGAGCATTCCGTCATCATCCAGCATCGGGAACCGGGAGAAACCGGTCCGGCTCACAGCCTTCTCGAATTCCACCGGGGTGGTGTTCGCCTTCAGCATCACGAGTTTGTCGAGCGGAACCATCACAACGGACGCGGTGTGCTCGGAGAATTCCAGTGCACCGGTGATGAGTCCGGACTCGTCGTCCACGAGCCCGTGGCGGGTGGATTCCTGCACGATCGACTGCACTTCCTCGAGCGTGAAGGAGGAGGTGACCTCATCCTTCGGCTCGATCCGCATCAGCTTCAGGATGTGGTTCGCGGCCCAGTTGAGGGTCCCGATCACCGGCTTCACCAGCCGGGCGATGAACATCAGCGGCGGGGCCAGCAGCAGGGCTGCCTTGTCCGCCATCGACACCGAGATATTCTTCGGCACCATTTCGCCGATGGTGACGTGCAGGAACGTGACCAGCAGCAGCGCGACGGCGAACGCCGCGACGTCGGCGATCTCCGCAGGGACACCCACCGCTTCCAGCGGGACGACCATCAGGTGATGGATCGCCGGCTCCGCCACCTGCAGGATCAGCAGCGAGCAGACGGTGATGCCCAGCTGGGCGCACGCCAGCATCAGCGAGACGTTTTCCATGGCCAGCAGCGTGGTCTGCGCCCGCTTGGACCCCGCCTCGGCGAGCGGCTCGATCTGGCTGCGGCGCGCGGACATGACCGCAAACTCGGCACCAACGAAGAAGGCGTTGCCGAGCAGCAGAACAACGAGCCAGAGAATGCCTGCCCAGTCGCTCATGCGGCACCGGCCCCGAGGTCGGCGGCGTGGTCCCCGCCGTGGTCCCCGCTGCGGATGCGGGCGGGTTTAAAGCAGATCCGGTCGATCCTGCGCCCGTCCATGCGGGTGACCCTGAGGGTCCCGCCGCCGACGTCGACGGTGTCACCGACGGATGCGATGCGGCCCAACTGGCTCATTACGTAGCCTCCCACCGTTTCGTAGGCAGACTCGTCAGGCACGGTCAGGCCCGGGATCTGTTCGGAGAGTTCATCGGGGCGGAGCAGCCCCGGGAAGTACCAGTCACCGGAGGCGCTCTGCAGCAGCCCCGGCCGGACCTTGTCGTGTTCGTCGGCGACTTCTCCGACGATTTCCTCGACCAGGTCCTCCAGCGTGGCGATCCCGGCGGTGCCGCCGTATTCGTCCAGGACCACGGCCAGCTGAAGGTTGCCTTCGCGCAGTTCCGCCAGCAGGGCGTCCAGGTGGATGGTTTCGGGGACCCGGAGCACATCGGTCATGATCGCACCGGCCTCGAGGTTGGCGCGCCGGCCCGAAGGAACGGCGATGGCCTTCTTGATGTGCACCACACCGCGGATGTCGTCCGAGGACTCGCCGATGACCGGGAAGCGAGAATAGCCCGTCCGGCGTGCGGCCTCCACAATGTCGGACACCGGCTGGTCGCCGTCGATGGTCTCGACCCGGATCCGGGGCGTCATAACATCCGCCGCGGTCCGTCCGGAAAACTTCAGCGTCCGGGCAACGAAGTTGGCGGTGCCGGCGTCGAGGGTTCCCATCGCGGCCGAACGGCGCACCAGGGAGGCCAGCTCGGCCGGTGTCCGGGCGCCCGAAATCTCTTCCTTGGCCTCCAGGCCGAAAATATTCAGGACCTTGTTGGAGAAACCGTTGAGCACCACGATGGCGGGTTTGAAGATCGCGGTGAAGACCAGCTGGGGCCGGGCCAGGGCCTTGCCGACGGTAAACGACAACGCAATGGCCATGTTCTTGGGAACGAGCTCCCCGATCAGCATGGACAAGAGCGTGGCCAGGGCCATCGCGAGGATGAGGGACAAGGAGGCGGCTGCGGCGTCCGGGAGTCCCATGGCGGCCAGCGGACCTTCGAGCAGCTTGCCGACCGATGGTTCCATAACGTAGCCGGTCAGCAGGGTGGTGATGGTGATGCCCAGCTGGCAGCTGGAGAGCTGTGTGGACAGCGACTTGAGGCATTTGAGCAGCGGGCCGGCGGCGGTGTCGCCGTTGTCGACGGCGCGCTGGACGGTGGCCTGGTCGAGGGCCACCAGGGAGAATTCGACGGCTACGAAGAACCCGGTGCCGAGGATGAGCAGGAGGCCTGCTCCGAGAAGGATCCACTCCATTTAGCGGCCTGCTTCCGGAGCGCCCGGGTGGCCGCATAGGAAGAGTCTGGCAGGCGGAGGGTGGTCGGCGGGGGCCGACCCTGTCTCCTGGAAGGCTCCGGACGGGCGTACTGCCGGAGAACGATGGGCACGTGAACGGGGTTTGCCGGCTCTGCGGGTGGACTGCGCGGGACCGGATTCGGTTCTCCGCTGACAGCCCCCAGGCCGGCACCTAGATTTACTGTCCATAAGAATCCCAGTCTACAGGAGCGGCTGCCGCCGACCGCCAAATGACGCCCGCTGTCGTGACGCCCGACGGCGGCCGTTTCGGGAGGTGGCCCGGGTCACCAGCTTTGCGGAACCGGGCGGCCTTCCTCGTAGCCTGCCGCGGACTGGATCCCCGCCACGGCGCGTTCCCTGAACGCGGCGAGGTCGGCGGCGCCGGCATAGCTCATGGAGCTGCGGAGGCCCGCGGTGATCATGTCCAGCAGGTCCTCGACGCCGGGCCGGGTCGCATCGAGGTACATACGCGAGGTGGAGATACCCTCCTCAAACAGGGCCTTGCGGTCTTTTTCGAAGGCACCTTCGCGCTGGTTGCGGTTCTGGACGGCCCGGGCCGAGGCCATGCCGAAGCTCTCCTTGAACTGGCGGCCGACGGCGTCGAGCTGCAGGTCCCCCGGGCTCTCGTGCGTGCCGGCAAACCAGGAGCCGATCATGACCTGGCTTGCCCCGGCCGCGAGGGCCAGTGCCACGTCGCGCGGGTAGCGGACACCGCCGTCTGCCCAGACCCGCCCGCCGGCGGCCCGGGCAGCCGCGGAACACTCCAGCACGGCGGAGAACTGGGGGCGGCCCACGGCTGTCATCATGCGGGTGGTGCACATGGCGCCCGGTCCGACGCCGACCTTGACGATGTCCGCCCCTGCCTGGATGAGTTCCCGGGTCGCCTCGGCGGTGACGACGTTGCCCGCCACGACCGGGACGCCGGGGTTGAGGCCCTTCACGGCGGCCAGCGCATCGAACATCTTCTGCTGATGGCCGTGCGCGGTGTCGAGGACCAGCACGTCGACGCCGGCGGCCAGCAGTTGCGCGGCCCGGCCGGCCACGTCGCCGTTGATCCCGACGGCGGCAGCGACCTTGAGGTTGCCAGCCTGGTCCAGCAGGGGGCGGTAAAGCGTTGAGCGCAGCGCGCCCTTGCGGCTGAGCACCCCCGCCAGGGTTCCGTTCAGCTGGACGGGAGCGTAGTCGGTTCCCGCGGCGTCCATCGCGTCGAAAGCGCGGCGCAGCCCCCGCAGGGACCGGCCCTGGGACAGGTCGAGGGAACCGGCGCCGGCTCCGGCGTCGAGCCCTTCCGCGTCCAGCACGAGCGGCTCGTGCCGGATGACGGAGGCGAGCGAGGCGAAGCGGTCCTGTCCCTCGCAGTCGGCGGCTCGGATGACGCCGGCCACGGTGCCGGCGTCGTCCACCACAACCACTGCCCCGTGCGGCCGCTTGCCCATCAGATGGAGTGCGTCGATCACGGTATCGGCCGGCGAGAGGGTGACGGGGGTTTCCAGGACCGGGTGACGGGTCTTGATCCAGGCGGTGACGTCCCGGATCACCTCGAGGGGGACGTCCTGGGGCAGCACGGCGAGGCCGCCGCGGCGGGCCATGGTCTCAGCCATCCGCTTGCCCGTCACCGCCGTCATGTTCGCTGCGACCAGCGGAATCGTGGAGCCCGTCCCGTCGTCGGCCGCCAGGTCCACGTCCAGGCGTGACGTGACATCAGAGCGGGACGGCACCAGGAAGATGTCCGAGTAGGTCAGATCGGTGGTGGGCTCGCTCAGGAATCGCACAACTGCTCCTTATATAGGAATTCACATACCGGCATTCACGGTGCCAAACCGTTCTCAGTGCGATTCTAGGCGAGCGTTGGAGGGTTGCGGTCGCTGCGGAGCGGCCCAAAAGGCCGCCCTGTCGCGTGAGAAGTCGACGCACTCCGGCGACTTGATGATTTGAGTCAGCCCTATTGGCGGTTTGGCAAGAATCGTCACTAGACTGGCATGGGTCTGGGTTCACTGGACGCGGAGACTGGTTCGATCGTTGTGCTGCGGCACCGTGGAAACCAGTGGGAATCAAACTCACGGAAGAGGCGTATTTCAAGTGCCAGAGCAGCCTAGCCACCGTCTACCCGAGGAATTTGGCGGAAACGAGTGGCTCGTTGACGAACTGTACGAGCGTTATCAGCAGGACAAGAACGCGGTTGATGCCAAGTGGTGGCCGCTGTTCGAATCCTTCGACGCCGGTGACGGTTCGTCCACCAACGGAGCCTCAGGCGCAGCGACAGTTGCGCACCCCACCACCCGCGAAATTCCCGTTGTAGCTCCGGTTGCCGCGTCGCAGGCGCGGCCGGCAGCCCCGGCAGCTTCGGCTCCGGCCGCAGCCGCTGCCGCTGCTCCCGCGCCTGCCGCACCGGCGCCTGCGCCGGCCGCGGCCAAGAAGGCCCCGGCCACCGTCGCCCGCGACGGCTCCAAGACGTCGGAGGCCAGCCCGGGCAGCACGCCGATTCCGGCCCAGCTGCCCAAGAACATCAAGGCCCCGACGGCCCCGGAAGAGGACGTCGTGTCCGTGCTTCGCGGTCCGGCCAAGGCCATTGCCACCAACATGATTACCAGCCTGGAGGTGCCCACCGCCACCAGTGTCCGGGCCATCCCGGCGAAGCTGCTGATCGACAACCGCGTGGTCATCAACTCCAACCTGGCCCGCGCCCGCGGCGGCAAGGTCTCCTTCACGCACCTGATCGGCTATGCCGTCATCCGCGCCCTGGCCCAGTTCCCCTCGATGAACGTCTACTTCGACGAGATCGACGGCAAGCCTGTCGCCGTCCAGCCGGCGCACGTGAACTTCGGCATCGCCATCGACATGCCCAAGCCTGACGGCACCAGGCTGCTCATGGTGCCGAACATCAAGAAGGCGGAGACCCTCAACTTCTCCGAGTTCTGGCACACCTACGAGGACCTGATCAAGCGCGCCCGCGCCGGCAAGCTGACCGCCGATGACCACTCGGGCACCACGGTGTCGCTGACCAACCCCGGCGGCATCGGCACGGTGCACTCGGTGCCGCGCCTGTCCAAGGGCCAGGCCGCCATCATCGGCGTCGGCGCCCTGGACTACCCCGCGGAATTCCAGGGTGCAAGCGAGAAGATCATCGCCCAGAACGCCATCAGCAAGGTCCTCACGCTGACCTCCACCTATGACCACCGCGTCATCCAGGGTGCCGGCAGCGGCGAGTTCCTGAAGCTCGTGCACCAGCTCCTGCTGGGCGCGCAGAACTTCTACGACGACATCTTCGAATCCCTGCGCATCCCGTACGAGCCGGTGCGCTGGAGCCCGGACCTGCAGGTGGACCCGGCCGACGAAATCAACAAGGTCGCCCGGATCCAGCAGCTCATCCACGCCTACCGGGTCCGCGGCCACCTCATGGCGGACACCGATCCGCTCGAGTACGTCCAGCGCAAGCACCCGGACCTCGATGTCCTGACCTACGGCCTGACCCTGTGGGACCTGGACCGCGAATGGCCCACCGGCGGCTTCGGCGGCAAGCCGATGCTGAAGTTCCGCAACATCCTCGGCGTCCTCCGCGACGCCTACTGCCGCACCGCCGGCATCGAGTACATGCACATCCAGGACCCGGCAGAGCGCAAGTGGTTCCAGGACCAGATCGAGCACCCGTACTCCAAGCCGAGCCGTGACGAGCAGCTCCGCATCGTCTCCAAGCTCAACTCCGCCGAGGCCTTCGAGACGTTCCTGCAGACGAAGTTCGTCGGGCAGAAGCGCTTCTCGCTGGAAGGCGGCGAATCCCTGATTCCGCTGCTGGACGCCGTGATCTCCAATGCGGCCGACGACGAACTCGACGAAGTAGCGATCGGCATGGCCCACCGTGGCCGGCTCAATGTGCTCACCAACATTGCCGGCAAGACCTATGCCCAGGTCTTCCGCGAATTCGAGGGCACCCAGGATCCCCGCTCCGTGCAGGGCTCCGGCGATGTGAAGTACCACCTCGGCACCGAGGGTACGTTCACCTCGGATAACGGCAAGGAGACCAAGGTCTACCTCGCCGCCAACCCGTCCCACCTTGAAGCCGTTGACCCCGTCCTCGAAGGCATCGTCCGCGCCAAGCAGGACCGCCTCGACCAGGGTGAAGCCTTCCCCGTGCTGCCGATCATGGTGCACGGCGACGCGGCCTTCGCAGGCCAGGGTGTGGTGGCGGAAACGCTCAACCTCTCCCAGCTGCGCGGCTACCGCACCGGCGGCACCATCCACATCGTGGTCAACAACCAGGTCGGCTTCACCACCGCCCCGTCGTCCTCGCGGTCCTCCACCTACTCCACGGACGTCGCCAAGATGATCCAGGCGCCGGTGTTCCACGTGAACGGCGATGACCCGGAGGCCGTGGTCCGGATCGGCCAGCTCGCCTATGACTTCCGCCAGCGGTTCCACAAGGACGTTGTCATCGACATGGTCTGCTACCGCCGCCGCGGCCACAACGAGGGCGATGACCCCTCGATGACCCAGCCGCTGATGTACAACCTGATCGAAGCCAAGCGTTCGGTCCGCAAGCTGTACACGGAATCGCTGATCGGCCGCGGTGACATCACCGAGGAGGAAGCCGAGCAGCTGCTGCGCGACTACCAGGAACGCCTCGAGCGCGTCTTCGCCGAAACGCACGCCGCCCAGACGTCCCCGATTCCGATCATCACGGCCGATTCCGCCGCCGTGTCGGACATCGAACGCCCGATTTCCCAGCAGGGCGATTCGTCCGTCAGCACCCCGGCGTCCACGGCGATCTCCGCCGGGACGCTGGCCCGGATCGGCAGGGCCCACACCGACATCCCCGAGGGCTTCACGGTCCATGCCAAGCTCAAGCAGCTGCTGGAGAAGCGCGAGGCGATGTCCCGCGAGGGTGGCATCGACTGGGGCTTCGGCGAGCTCGCGGCGTTCGGCTCGCTCACCATGGAAGGCGTGCCCGTGCGGCTCGCCGGCCAGGACTCGCGACGCGGCACCTTCGTGCAGCGCCACGCCGTCTTCCACGACCGTGCCAACGGTGACGAGTGGACGCCCCTGGCCCACCTCTCAGAGGACCAGGCCAAGTTGTGGATCTATGACTCCCTGCTCTCCGAATACGCCGCCATGGGCTTCGAATACGGCTACTCGGTGGAACGCCCGGACGCCCTGGTGCTTTGGGAAGCGCAGTTCGGCGACTTCGTCAACGGCGCCCAGACCATCATCGACGAGTTCATCTCCTCGGCGGAGCAGAAGTGGGGCCAGCGCTCCTCGCTCGTGCTGATGCTGCCGCACGGCTACGAAGGCCAGGGCCCGGACCATTCCTCGGCCCGGATCGAGCGCTTCCTGCTGATGTGTGCCGAGCAGAACATGATCGTGGCAAACCCGACGACGTCGGCGTCGCACTTCCACCTGCTGCGCCGCCAGGCGTACAGCCGGCCGCGCAAGCCGCTCATCATTTTCACGCCGAAACAGCTGCTTCGCCTCAAGGCCGCAGCGTCGTCGGTGGAGGACTTCACCACCGGCACCTTCCGGACCGTGATCCCCGACCACGAGCAGCTGAAGACCGAGGCCGTCGAACGCGTCCTGCTGGTCTCCGGCCGCCTGTACTACGATCTCCTGTCCACCCGGCAGAAGACCGAAGACAAAGCGACGGCAATCGTGCGGGTAGAACAGCTGTACCCGCTGCCGTCCGCCGAGATCGCCGCGGAGCTTGCCAAGTACCCGAACGCCGAAGTCGTCTGGGCGCAGGACGAGCCCGCCAACCAGGGTCCGTGGCCGTTCATCGGCCTCAACCTTCCGGACGAGCTGGACCGCCGGGTGCGCCTCGTTTCCCGTCCCGCCTCGGCGTCCACCGCGGCAGGGTCGATGAAGCGGCACGCGGCGGAGCAGGACACCCTGCTCAAGCAGGCATTCGCACGTAAGTAAGGTCATTGCTGCCCGGCCGGAGATGGAAACACGAAACTCCGGCCGGGCAGTGGTGTTTAACCGGTGTGTCCGGACCGGCGTGGTCTAGTGGACTGTGTCTCGTTAGCGCTTTGGAGTGAAGAGGTAGTCGTGGAAGATCGAAAGCTGCGTATCGCAGCCGTTGGCGATGAGCTGCTGGCCGGGCTGGGTGATCCCCGCGCCCTGGGCTGGCTGGGCCGTGTACTTGCCCGCACCCCCCAGGACGGCATGTCCCTGGAAAGCTACTCCCTGCCGTGCCCGCAGGAGGGGACCGAGGGGCTGGCCGCGCGCTGGCTCGAGGAGGCCGGGCGCCGCTTCGGCAACAGCCATGAGAACCGCCTGGTAATCGGGCTCTCCGGCCGCGACATCGAATTCGGGCTGTCCACGGCCCGTAGCCGGCTGAACCTGGCAAACATCCTGGACTCCGCCTCGCAGAACAAGATCGAGGTTTTTGTGGTGGGGCCGCCGCCCACCCTGGACCCGACGCAGAACCGCAGGCTTGGCGAGCTCAACACGGCCTTCGCCGATGTCACCACCCGCCGCAAGCACCTCTACGTGGACACCTTCTCGCCGCTGCTGAACCACGAGCAATGGCGCCAGGATCTTGCGGCCAACAGCGGCACCCCCGGACAGGCCGGCTACGGGCTGATGGCGTGGCTGGTGCTGCACCGCGGCTGGTTCCAGTGGCTTGGCCTGGACGCACCGGAGTAGTCCTCCCCGGTCCGGCCGGCCGGTCGCCGGAACCACGTCCTTATCCTGCCCTGCCGGAGTCCAAGTTCGCGATATATCTTGACGTCGGAGCATGAGGCGATATATCGTGACTTTCGTAGTCGCGATATATCGCAATCATTCGCATCCGTATCGCCCTCCCGGAGGAACCATGACAGAGAACGAAGCGGCAGAGAACACCTGGACCGTCACCGGCCCGCAGACAATCGACGTCGACGGCGTCAGATCGCTGAAACTCGGCATCGTCCGGGGCCGCTTCGACATCGTCACGCACGAGGAGGACGTTGCCCGGATCGAGGTCTCCGAAATCCAGGGCGACCCGCTGGCCGTGAGCCTGGTCAACGGCCGGCTCGAGGTCCGCCACCAGCTGCACGGCGCGCAGGGCTGGTTCAAGAACCTCATGGGCACCGTCAACAACAGCAGCGGCAATTCGGTAGTCGTCAGCATCGCCCTGCCCGCAGGCGTCGCGGTGGAAGCGGGCACCGTCAGCGGCGACGGCATGGTCGCCGGGATCAGCGGGAACATCAGGCTGAATACAGTTTCGGGTTCCGTCCTGGCCGACGGCACCTCCGGGGACCTCAACGTCAGCACCGTCAGCGGCGAGGTGATTGCGCGCAACCACCATGGTGTATTCACGGCCAAGAGCGTCTCCGGCGAGGTCACAGCGTCGGGCGATTTCAGCCATGTCAGAGCCAACACCGTCAGCGGCGACCTGGGCTTCGACCTGCACGGCTTCACCCAGGACTTCGGCTCGAATTCCGTGTCCGGGGACGTCACCATCCGGCTGCCGCACGACGTCGGCGTCGACATCATCGCGAACTCCGCCAGCGGCGCCGTCGTCATCGATGACCAGAGATACACCCAGCCCGGCGGCAGCGTGCAGACCATCGCAGGACCCGACGCCCAGCTCATGCTGGTGCGGACCAACTCCGTCTCGGGAAAAACCTCCATCTTCCACGGCCAGCCGACCGCGGATTCCGAAACGGGGCACTAGTGCCTCCGGTCTTTGCCCACGGAGCGCTGCGGCTGTATCTGCTCGCGCTGCTCGAGTCCGGCCCCAAGCACGGCTACGAACTCATCAAGGCGCTCAGCGAACGGTTCGGCGGCACCTACTCCCCAAGCGCCGGAACCATCTACCCGCGGCTCGGCAAGCTCGAGGAGGAGGGGCTGGTGGCCACCCAGACGGAGGGCCGCCGGACCAACTACAGCATCACCCCGGCCGGCCTCGTGGAGCTCAACAGCAGGCGGGACGAACTGGCCGGGGTGGAGGATGACATCTCGGCCTCGGTCCGCCGTCTGGCCGACAACCTGCGGGAGGACATCCGGGTCAATATGCGCGGGCTGCGGGCCGACCTCGCCGCGACGGCCGAGGCGGCACGCTCCACGGCCCGCGCGGCAGGATCAACAGTCGGCGCCCTTGCCGGCCCGCGGTACTCCCAGGAGAGCGACCGGCGCCTGCGCGAAGCGGAAATGCTGGTGCAGACCTTCCGTGACGACATCCGCGTTGAACTCCGCCGCCACGGCGGCCGGCAGCCCATCACGCCGGTGACGCTGGAGACGGTCAAGACGGTGCTGGACCAGGCCAGGATCTCGATCCGCAATTCACTCGGCTAGGGAGGCGTCGGGCAGGCCGCCGGTTCGCGGCTCGAGTCCCGATGTGGGAGACTTGAGGGCAGCTCTTTTGAGTACCGATAGTAAGGAGGCCAGCTATGAGCAAACGTGCACGTAAACGTCGTGACCGTAAGCGTGGCGGCGCGAACCACGGCAAGCGCCCCAACGCCTAAGCAAAAGCTTGGAATGACAGCTTGAGACGAATGACCCCGGAAACCTTGAGGTTTCCGGGGTCATTCGTTTTATCACGCTACGTTTCTCAGGCTAAGGGAGCGGAGGCCGGGAGAACTCAGGCCTCGACGGGCCGGATTGTATGGATCCGGTCAAGGATGGAGTTCTTGAGGTTCTCCGGTGCCGCCTCCGTGCACGAACGCTTCACCATCACGCGGATGACACATTCGAGGTCGTACTGCTCAAAGCACTCAGGGCACCCGTCCAGGTGGTCCTTGATCTCAGCGATGTCATCATGCGTGAGCGCCCCGTCCAGATACTCGTAGATACGTTGCATCCGGGCGTCGTCGCAATCGCCCAGTCCCTGGCAGTCGCTCATTTCCTGTTCTCCTGTTTGTTGCTTCCGGCCGCGGCGGTGGAATTTGCGGCCCTGAATCCCCGCTCGGCGGCGTAGTCGGCGAGCATGTCCCGCAGCATCTTCCGGCCCCGGTGCAACCGGGACATGACGGTCCCGATCGGCGTGTTCATGATGTCTGAAATTTCCTTGTACGCAAAGCCCTCGACGTCGGCGAAATACACCGCAAGGCGGAACTCCTCCGGGATCGCCTGCAGTGCCCGCTTCACATCGGAGTCCGGCAAGTGGTCCAGCGCCTCGGCCTCGGCCGAGCGCAGTCCCGAGGAGGTGTGCGACTCGGCGCGGGCCAGCTGCCAGTCCTCGATGGTGTCCGAATTCGACTGCAGCGGCTCGCGCTGCCGCTTGCGGTAAAGATTGATGTAGGTGTTGGTGAGGATGCGGTACAGCCAGGCCTTGAGGTTGGTCCCGGGCTTGTACTGGTGGAACGCGGAAAAAGCCTTGGTGTAGGCCTCCTGGACAAGGTCCTCGGCATCTGCGGGATTCCGTGCCATCCTCATGGCCGCGGAATACAGCTGATCCACGTACTGCATGGCATCGCGTTCAAAACGGACCCGGCGCTCTTCCGCCGACTCGACCGCGACGTCAAGCGGCTTGCCGTCCACGATGGTCTCCCGGACGGCGGCTTCGTTGTCCGGGGCAACCTGGACTGCGTCAGACGCCGGGGCAGCCTCACGGGATGCGCCAGCGGGGCCGGCAACAGGTGTCTTGGCGGGCGCGGTGTCGTTTCCGGCCACCTCGTGCATGGCCGCAACGGCCGGATCCATGGTGCTCATTGCGTTCAAGTCTACTGTCACCTTCCGGCGGGCACCCGAACCGTCCGGAAGGGCGAGGCCCCACGCTTCCCTGGGATCCGCCAGTTGCACTTTGTCCGTCACCAGAATCAAATCTCCGCCTCCCCGGGCCGCACCGGAGTGGTCCGGCCGTGCCCATGTGTTGCAGCCCCGCCAATGGGGCTGATCCGACTCAAAATCCAGCCATCGAAAAGCGGCTGGAACCTGCCATTCACAACCACGCCCAACGGGCAAATATTCCGCAAAAGTGCAAGACTAGAACCGGTTCTCCCGCGTTGATTCCGCGGTTCGTCCATCCAGGAGGAAATTCATGTCGTTTGTCCGCTTTCTCGCCCGGCCCATGCTCGCCTCCAGTTTCGTCCTTGCCGGCGTGGATAAGCTAAAGAATGCGGATGACACTGCGACGCAGCTGTCTCCCCTGTTGCGCCGCGCGGCTGAGTCGCTGCCGTTCCAGACCAATGAAAAGGTGCTGGCCCGCGTCATCGGCGGCACCCAGGTCGGTGCCGGCGTCCTCTTCGCGCTCGGCAAGTCTGCCCGCCTTGCGGCCACCATCCTGGCCGCCATCTCCGCCCTCAATGGCTACGTTGAATGGCGCAGCGCGGACATCACCTCCAAGGAGGGCCGCGATGCCCGCCGCAAGCAGCTGCTGAAGAACGTCTCGCTGACCGGCGGCGTCCTGCTGGCCGCCGTCGACACGAATGGAAAGCCCAGCCTGGCCTGGCGCGCCGAGCATCTCGCGGCCGACGCCAGGAAGAACACCGGCCACCTCGCCGCTGATGTCAAGAAGACCACGGGCAAGCAGCTGAAGAAGGCCGACAAAGCGGTGCGCAAGGCCGTACACACCGTCGGAGCATAAGGAAGCAATGACCGGCACCACCCCCGCTGCAGCTGCCCTCCCCGTCCCGGCCGGCGTCGCACCGCTTTGGCGGGCGCCGTTCGCGGACCGGCCCGTCGACGCGACGGTTACCGTGCCGGGCTCCAAGTCCCTGACCAACAGGTATCTGGTGCTGGCAGCCATCGCTGACGGGCCCTCGCGCCTGCGTGCGCCGCTGCACTCCCGTGACTCCGCCCTGATGATCGGGGCACTGCGCCGGCTCGGCGCCACCATCACCGAGGTTCCTGGTGACGGCGCCTTCGGCCCCGACCTGGAAATCACCCCCATCAGCCTGGACAGCCCTGCGGCCGGAACCGCGATCGACTGCGGCCTGGCCGGCACGGTCATGCGCTTCGTCCCGCCTGTCGCGGCGCTTCGCCACGGCGAAAGCCTGTTCGACGGCGACCCGCACGCCCGCAAGCGCCCGATGGGGGCCATCATCGGCGCCCTCGCAGGGCTCGGCGTCGACGTCAGCGCGCCCGGCGGCGGACCGGCGTCCTCCCTGCCGTTCACCGTCCACGGCACCGGCGAAGTCCGCGGCGGGCACCTCGTCATCGACGCCAGCGCCTCCTCGCAGTTCGTGTCCGCCCTGCTGCTGGCCGGCGCCCGCTTCACGGACGGGCTGCACCTGGAACATTCAAGCAAGGAACACGCCGGCAGGCCCGTGCCCAGCCTGGACCACATCAACATGACCGTCGCGGTGCTGCGCGGCGTCGGTGTGGCCGTGGACGATTCGGTCCCGAACCACTGGATTGTCTCCCCCGGCCCCATCCGCGCCTTTGACCACCTCATCGAGCAGGACCTCTCCAACGCAGGACCGTTCCTCGCGGCCGCACTGGCGACCCGCGGGACCGTCCGGATCCCGGGCTGGCCACACGTTACCACCCAGGTGGGAGACCTCTGGCGGAATATCCTCACCACCATGGGCGCCACCGTCACGCTGACGGACGGCACCCTCACAGTGACCGGCGGCCCCGAGATCACCGGCGGGGACTTCGATGAAACCAGCGAACTCGCCCCCACCGTCGCGGCGCTCTGCGCCCTCGCCACGGGACCCTCCCGGCTCAGCGGCATCGCCCACCTCCGGGGACACGAAACGGACCGGCTGGCCGCCCTCGTGGCCGAGATCAACCGGCTGGGCGGCGACGCCGAGGAAACGCCCGACGGCCTGATCATCCGGCCGGCTGCGCTCCATGCCGGCGTCGTCCACAGCTACGCGGACCACCGCATGGCCACGGCCGGCGCCATCCTGGGCCTGGCCGTGCCTGGCATCGAGGTCGAGGACATCGCGACCACCGCCAAGACCATGCCGGACTTCCCCCGGTTGTGGGAAGCCATGCTCGCCCAAGGAAGCACCGGAGAGACCGCCGCGGCCCCCGCAGACACAAAGGACGCCACCGGTGGCACGCAGCACTGACTCCTGGGACGAATCCGACGCCCGGATCCGCCCCAATAAAAAGGGCACGCGGCCACGCACCAAGGACCGTCCCAGCCACGACGACGCCGTCACCGGCCGGATCATCACCGTCGACCGGGGACGCTACACCGCCGTCGTCGGCGAGGGCACCGGGGAGGAACGCAAGATCATCGCCGCCCGCGCCCGGGAATTGCGCCGCAACCCCGTGGTGGCCGGCGACTTCGTCTCGCTCGTCGGGGATGTCAGCGGCGAACCCGACACCCTGGCCCGGCTGGTCAGGATCCAGGACCGCAAGACGCTCCTGCGGCGCAGCGCCGATGACACCGACCCGATCGAGCGCGCCGTCGTCGCGAACGCGGACCAGCTCGTGATCGTGGTGGCGGCGGCCAACCCGGAGCCGCGGACCGGTTTCATCGACCGCGCCCTCGTGGCCGCGTACGACGCCGGCATTTCTCCGCTGCTGCTCGTCACCAAAGCCGACGTCAAAGATCCCGCCGAGCTGCTCTCCAACTACCAGCATCTGGATTTCCCGGTCATCATCAGCAAGACGGCGGATTCTGCCGCCTCCGGGATCGACGCCCGCTCGGACGACGGGCTCTCGGCCCGGCTTGACATCGACGCCGTCTCCCAGTTGCGCGGCCACCTCGACGGCAAGGTCACGGTGATGCTGGGCCATTCCGGCGTCGGCAAGTCCACCATGGTCAATGCCCTGACCGGTGCCGAGCGCGCCACCGGCGGCGTCAACGCCGTGACCGGGCGCGGCCGGCACACGTCGTCCTCGGCGCTGGCCCTCAAGGTCAACGAGGCACCGGCCGGCAGCTGGATCATCGATACCCCCGGCATCCGCTCCTTCGGCCTGGCCCATGTGGACCCGGACCGGATCCTGCGTTCCTTCCCGGACCTCGAACCCGGCACCGACGACTGCGAGCGGGGCTGCAAGCACAACACAAGCGCCGTCAACTGCGGTGTCGACGCCTGGGTTGCGGGTGGTCATGCCGGCCCGTCCGGCCCCGCCCGGCTGACCTCGCTCCGCCGGCTGCTGGGCACGGACCCGCGGATGGAAGCGCAGGACGTCAAGGAACTGGGCACCGTCTCCTAGCGTGGCCTCCCGGGGCGCAGCAACGTGGCCTCCCGCTCCGCCGCCCCCTTTGACGGTAGTTTGGAACCATGAGTCAACCCGCTTCGAGCTACAACGATGACCTGCGTCTTGCCCATGTACTGGCAGATTCCGTAGATTCCCAGACCATGAGCCGCTTCAAGGCGCTCGACCTTCGGATCGAGACGAAGCCGGACCTGACGCCGGTCACCGATGCCGACAAGTCCGCCGAGGAAGCAATCCGCGGCCAGCTGTCCCGCTCCCGCCCCCGCGACGCCGTCCTGGGCGAAGAGTTCGGCAGCTCCGGCCACGGCTCCCGCCGCTGGATCATCGACCCGATCGACGGGACCAAAAACTTCGTCCGCGGCGTCCCCGTCTGGGCCACCCTGATTGCCCTCGTGGACGAGGGCGTGCCGGTGGTCGGCGTCGTCAGCGCCCCTGCCCTGGGCAAACGCTGGTGGGCCGGCAAGGGCGCCGGCGCGTACATGGGCCGCTCACTGGCCGCCGCGACCCGGCTGAAGGTCTCCAACGTCTCCCAGCTCTCGGATGCCTCGCTGTCCTACTCGAGCTTGGGCGGCTGGAAACAGCGCGGCAACCTCGATGAATTCCTCGGCCTGACCGAAGAGGTCTGGCGCACCCGCGCCTACGGCGACTTCTGGTCCTACTGCCTCGTGGCGGAGGGCGCCGTCGACATCGCCTGCGAGCCCGAACTGAACCTCTACGACATGGCCGCGCTGGTCCCGATCGTCACCGAGGCCGGCGGGCGCTTCACCTCCCTCGAGGGCGAAGACGGCCCGTTCGGCGGCAACGCCCTGGCCACCAACTCGATCCTCCACTCCGAGGTGCTCAAGCGCCTCAACCCCGGACTCGACGACCTGCTCTAGCAGCTGCCGGCTGTTGCGCTCCGTGGCCGGTCCGGCCACCCAAGGATTCCCACAGGTGTTTGAACGACTCTGGCTTCGGCGGCGGACTCCGCAACCGAAGCGAGGTGGCCCGGACGCCTACGGGGAGGAGAGCAGCCATGCCGGCAACTCTTGAAACCATGGATTCCGGATCCCGGGACGACGCGGCCGGCCCGGTCCTGCTGGTGCTCGCGGCGAAGTACCGGGATCTGGACATTGAGGCCGCCGCCCGGCTGCACTCCGTTTCATCGGAACTGGCCGCGCACGTCCTGGCCGGCAGTTCCGCCGTGACCGGATCGGTGGTCCTGTCGACGTGCAACCGATTCGAAATCTACTGCGAGGTTTCATCCGGCACCGAGGTGGCGACCGCCCGCTCCGGCGCCCTCGGTTCTGTCGGCCTCTGCACCGGACTGGCCGTCCAGCAGCTCACGGCGCTGTTCGAACACCACCACGGATCCGCTGCGGCCGAGCATCTCTTTGCCGTCGCCGCCGGCCTGGATTCCGCTGTTGCGGGAGAGCGCGAAGTCGCCGGCCAGGTCCGCCGCGCCCTCGCCGAAGCACAAGTTGCCGGTACCGCCAGCGGACGTCTGGTCCGGCTGTTCCAGCGAGCCTCCCGCACGGCGAAGGACGTTGGTTCCCGGACCGCGCTGAGCAGCGCCAGCAGGTCCATTGCGTCTGTGGCGCTCGACCTTGCCGGCGGATCCGGGCATCGGGCCCTCGCTGACACGACGGTGGTCCTCTTCGGCACCGGCGCCTATGCCGCCTGCGTTGCGGAGATCCTCAGAACCAGAGGGTGTACAACGATTTCTGTTTTCTCGCAGTCGGGCCGCTCGGGTGCATTTGTCGCGGCCAGGGGAGGAAGGGCGTTGACGGCCAGGGAATTACCCTCTGCCATTTCGCGGGCAGACGTCATCATTGGCTGCAGCGGCACCGGGACGCGTATCAGTGCAGCCACGCTAGCGGACTGGCGGGAGGCTGCGGGACATTCCCTCACCGTGATTGATCTCGCCCCCAGCCACGACTTCGATCCCCAGGTGGCGCAACTGCCGGGCATTGAACTAATTACCCTGGCATCCGTTCAGCTCGCCGCTCCCCCGGCAGACGCTGAGGCACTGCACCTCGCCCGGTCGCTGGTTCAGCAGGCCGCGCACCACTTCGAGGAGCACGAGGAAATCCGCGCCGTCGACACCGCTGTTGTTGCCCTGCGCCAGCACATCCAGGCGGTCCTCGAAGCCGAGATGGAACGGGTGCGGAAGCACCACGGCTGCGGCGCCCCGGCTGAAGAGGTGAACTTCGCCCTGCGGCGCATTGTAAGGCGGCTGCTCCACACCCCAACGGTCCGCGCCAGGGAACTGGCGACGGCCGGCCGCCAGAACGACTACACGGCGGCGCTGGAGGCGCTGTTCGGCCTCAGCGTTCAGCTCACCAGCCCGCGCCAACCCGGCATCGGCCGGCCGCCCGGGCCGGACCAGCAGCACTGCGAAGCAACGGAGCCGGAGACGGCGGCTTCGTAGCGTCGGCCGGCCGAGCCGCGTAACAAAGCGCTTCACATTGAGGCCCTCCCTTTTCGCCTCCAGCGCGGATGTCCTAGGCTCGAAGCAGGTCACGAGTGCCAGCGCTAAACCCCGGTTTGCTGGCCGGCAACCCTCCATTCGCGGCGGGGTGCCCCGGGTGACGACCTGGCCGGTCCTGAACGGACCCGGCAAGCGCGGATCCCCGGCATGCGGGATCCTTTTCGAGCGAGGTCCCATGACGACTGCCACTTTTCCTGCCACCCCCGGATTCCGCCGTGGCGCCGAAGCCGGAGGCCCGGACGACAGGTTCGCCATCGCCCGCCGCCCGCTGTCCGCGGTCACCGGCGCCGAGATCCAGGCTCCGCTGATCCAGGGCGGCCACGTCCGCTACGCCAACCTGGACTATGGCGCCTCCGCCCCTGCGCTGTCCGTGGTCTCGGCCTACCTGAACGAGATCCTGCCGTACTACGCAAGCGTCCACCGCGGCGCCGGCTACGCCTCCCAGATCAGCACGTCTGTTTACGAGAACGCCCGCACGATCGTCCGCGAGTTCGTGGGCGGACGTCCGGATGACTCCGTAATCTTCACCCGGAACACCACCGACTCGCTGAACCTGCTGGCCGGCTGCCTGCCGGTCGCCGGCGGCGTGCACACCGGCGAGGTGCTCTACCTCGACATCGAACACCACGCCAACCTGCTGCCGTGGCAGACCGTCCCGCACCGCAGCGTTGTGGCTGCCCCCACGGTGGCCGCGACGCTGGAGCGGCTCCGCGCGGAACTGTCCCACGGCGGCGTCAGCCTGCTCGCCGTCACGGGTGCCTCCAACGTCACCGGGGAAATCCTGCCGATCCGCGCACTGGCCGCGCTGGCCCACGAGTACGGCGCCAGGATCGTGGTCGACGCCGCCCAGCTGGCCCCGCACCGCCGGATCGACATCGCCGCGGACGACGTCGACTACCTCGCCTTCTCCGGTCACAAGCTCTACGCGCCGTTCGGCGCCGGCGTCCTGGTGGGCCGGCCGGACTGGCTCGACACCGGCACCCCGCACCTGGCCGGCGGCGGAGCCGTGCAGGATGCCCGGCTCGACACGGTCAGCTGGACCACCGGGCCGGCACGCCATGAGGGCGGCTCCCCCAATGTCCTGGGCGCCGCAACCCTCGCCCGGGCCACCCAGGTGATCGCTGCCCTGGATCCGGAGCAGTGGCAGGCCCACGAGAACACCATCCGGTCCTTCCTCGTCGAGGGGCTCCAGCGGATCGACGGCGTCACCGTCCACCAGATCTTCTCGGACTCTGCGGCCACGGACGATGAACCGGGCACCGGCACCATCGGCGTCGTCAACTTCTCGGTAGAGGGATACGACGCCGGCCTGGTGGCCGCGTACCTGTCCGCCGAGCATGGCATCGGCCTGCGTGACGGCCGCTTCTGCGCGCACCCGCTGCTCCGCCGGCTCGGGTTGGCCTCCGGCTCGCTGCGGGCCAGCTTCGGCGTCGGCTCCCGGCTGGAGGATGCCCAGCGGCTGCTGGCCGCGCTGCAGGAACTGCGGCAGACCGGCCTTGGCTGGGACTATGTGGTGGACGCCGGCCGCTGGGTGCCGGCCAACGACTCCCGCAGCTACCCGCATTGGGCTCCCAATACGCCGGGCACCGCCGGTGCCGCACCCTGCGGCCTGGACTGACTCACCTCGTATCAGCAGTGTCGATACGCCGACGGGATTGGAAACGCGCCGCAGCCGCGTGCGGTAAATTCGAATGGCACCATCCGGACCTGCCCGAAGGAGATCGCACGTGGCACGCGGCGGCCCCAAACTGCACAGTGGCCCCAAACTGCACCATGAGCGCCGAAGGGAGCTCGGGCAGAGCTTCCAGGACGGCGGCGAACACTACCAGCGGGTCCGCCCGGGCTACCCCGCGGAGTCAGCCGGCTGGCTGATCCCGGCCGGGGCGAAGGATGCCGCGGACATCGGCGCCGGCACCGGAAAGTTCACCGCCCTGCTGGCCGGACGCGGGCTGCACACTATTGCGGTGGATCCGTCCGCCGACATGCTGGACCAGCTGCGCCGGATGCTCCCCGCCGTCTCCGCCGTCGTTGGCACCGCCGAACACACAGGGCTGCCGGCCGGGGCCTTCGATCTGGTCACGGTCGCCCAGGCCTGGCACTGGTGCGATCCGCTCCTGGCCAGCACGGAGATCGCCAGGATCCTGCGCCCGCACGGCACCCTGGGACTGATCTGGAACCAGCTGGACACCTCGGTCCCCTGGGTCCACCGGCTCGCCAGGATCATGCACGCCGGGGATGTCCACAAACCGCATTTTAAACCGCCGCTGGGACCCGAGTTCACCGGCCTGGAAAGCCATCTGGCCCGCTGGGAAGACCCTGTCACGACGGCGGACATCCTGGAGCTGGCCAAGTCCCGCAGCTACTACCTGCGGGCCTCGGAACCCACCCGCGCCAAGGTACTCGGCAACCTCGACTGGTACCTGCACGGGCATCTGGCCCACCAGCCCGGAGAGCCGCTGCGGCTCCCCTACCTGGCCCAGGCGTGGCGCGCAGCCCGGGCCTGACGCCGCCGGCTCCCGGCCGCTGCACCATTGCCCGGCAGATTGCACGGTGCCGCCGCAAGGGCATATGGTTTCGGTATACCTAACAATTATTTACAGGTATCCACAAACCATGGCGCCGGCTGTATCACCGGCCCACGCCGAGCGCCACCGCTGGCAAACCGACCCCTGGGAGACCGCCGTGCTGGACGTCACAGGACACCAATCATCGGCGCCGGGGGTGCGTCCCGGGAAGAAACCAGGTGCCCGCCGGGCCCTGCTTGGCCTGCTGGGCCCGGCCTTCGTGGCCTCGATTGCCTATGTGGACCCCGGCAACGTCGCGGCCAACCTCACCGCCGGCGCCCAGTACGGCTACCTCCTCGTCTGGGTCCTGGTGGCCGCAAACGTTATGGCCGTGCTGGTCCAGTACCAGTCCGCGAAGCTCGGCATCGTCACCGGCAAGAGCCTGCCGGAGATCCTCGGCGAACGCCTCAAGCCGTTCTGGCGCCGCGCCTTCTGGGTCCAGGCCGAAATCGTGGCCGCGGCCACCGATCTGGCCGAGGTCGTCGGCGGGGCCATCGCCCTGTATCTGATCTTCGGATTGCCGCTCCCCCTCGGGGCCGTGATCGTCGGCGCGGTATCGATGCTCCTGCTGGCCGTGCAGGCCAGGAACCGGCAGCGCCCCTTCGAGTTCGTCATCATCTTCCTGCTGGGCATCATCAGCATCGGCTTCCTGGCCGGGCTCTTCATCAGCCCGCCGGATCCGGCCGGCGTCGCGGCCGGACTGATCCCGGGCTTCCAGGGCCCGGACACCGTCCTGCTGGCCGCCAGCATGCTCGGCGCCACCGTGATGCCACACGCCATCTACGTCCACTCCGCCCTGTCCCGTGACCGGCACCGCCCCAACCCGCACCTGCACGTTCCCGTTCCAGCCATCGCCCGGCTCGTGAAGGCCACCCGGCTCGACGTCGTCGTGGCCCTTGCCATCGCCGGGGTGGTGAACATCGGTATGCTGCTGCTGGCGGCGTCGACCCTTGGCGGGGTGGCCGGGACCGACACCATTGAGGGCGCCCATGCGGCGATTACCGCCAGTCTCGGCCCGATCGTCGGCGTCGTCTTCGCCGTCGGCCTGCTCGCCTCCGGCCTGGCCTCCACCTCCGTGGGCTGCTACGCGGGCGGAACCATCATGCAGGGCCTGCTCAAGATCCGCATCCCGCTGATGGCCCGGCGCGTCGTCACGCTGATCCCGGCGATTGTGCTGCTGTCCATCGGCTTCGACCCCACCTGGGGGCTGATCCTCAGCCAGGTAGTGCTGAGCTTCGGCATTCCCTTCGTCCTGATCCCGCTGGTGGTGCTGACCAGCAACAAGGCGCTGATGGGCCGCTTCGCGGACGGCATTCCGCTGCGGATCGCCGCCATCATCAGCGTGGTGCTGGTGGTGGCTTTGAACCTCGTCCTGCTGTGGCTCACCCTCACCGGCGCCGGCTGACGGTAGGCTTGGGTCTGTGAAGACCGGTACGCCCTCCTCCTCGATCGAGGACTACGTCAAGGTCATCTACTCTTTCACGGAGTGGCAGGACAAACCCATCAGCTCCACGCAGCTCGCGCAGCGCCTGGGCGTCGCCAACTCCTCGGTCTCCGAGATGGTCCGCAAGCTCAAGGACCAGGGCCTGGTGGACCATCAGCCCTACAGCGCCATCACGCTCACGGCCGACGGCGTCACGTTGGCACTGTCCATGGTCCGGCGGCACCGGCTGATCGAAACCTTCCTCGTCCGGGAGCTCGGCTACCGCTGGGACGAGGTCCACGACGAAGCCGAGCTGCTCGAACATGCTGTCTCGGACACCTTCATCGGGCGGATGGCCGCCAAGCTGGGCAACCCGGTCCGGGACCCGCACGGCGATCCGATCCCGGCGGCCGACGGCTCCGTGCTGATGCCGCCGGCGCACCGGATGAGCGAACTCGACGAAGGCCACACCGGCCGGATCACCCGGATCAGCGATGATAACCCCGAACTGCTGCGTTACCTCGCCGCTGAGGAGATCGGGCTGGACGCCGACATCGAGGTGCTGGGGCGGAAACCCTTCGGCGGGGCGCTCGTGGTGCGCATCGGCTCCGGCGGGATCCTGCGGAAATTCGACCTCGCCGCGGAAGTCGCCGCCGCCCTCTGGGTCCACAGCGGCGCGGCCCATGACGGCTGCAGCGTCGAGGGGCGGCGCTGAGTGGCTGGCACTTTGCGGGATGGCCCTGCGCTGGCACGCCCGGGGCTGCCCGGCGGGCGCGCGTGGGCGGCTGTCGCCGTCGGCGGCCTGCTCGGAACGGAACTGCGCTACGGTGCCGGCCTGCTGTTCCCCGAGGCGTCCGGCTCCGTGCCGTGGACCACCCTGGTGATCAACGTCGTCGGCAGTTTTGTCCTCGCCGCCCTCACTGCTCTCTGGATCGCGCGGCCCCGGACGGCCTTCTGGCTCCGGGCCGGGCTCGGCCCCGGACTGCTGGGTTCCTTCACCACGTTCTCTGCGGTGGTGTACTCGGTGGACCAGCACGTCCGCGGCGGCTTCCACGGCACCTGGCTGGCCTACCTCGGGCTCTCCCTCGTCCTGGGGCTCGGCGCCGCGGCGGCCGGCTGGAAATGCGGCCAGGCACTGACCGGCAGGACGGGCGCAGCATCATGACCGCCGCGCTGCTGGTGGGAATCTTCGGGGTCGCCGGCACCCTGATGCGCTTCGCCGTCGACTCCTGGTTTGCGCACCGCGCGGGGCCCGGGACGCGATGGCCCTGGGCCACCCTGCTGGTCAACGTCACCGGGTCCTTCATCATCGGCGTGTCCATGGGCGTGACCGGGCAGCTGGGGCTGGGGCCCGAGTGGCAGGCCGGACTCGCGACCGGCCTGGCCGGCGGCCTGACCACCTTCAGTTCCTGGACCACCGCGACGGTGCGGCTGGCCCGTGAGGCGCGGTACCGCGCCGCCGCGCTCAATGTCGCCGCCAACCTGATCGCCGGGTTCGCAGCCGCGGCGCTCGGCCTGGCGCTGACCGGCTAGGCCGGCCGGCTACCGGCCTTCCCCTGGCGGGTTGCGGATGCCGACGGCGGACGCCATCGCGCCCGCGGTGAACAGCCCCGCGGTGACCATAACGGTACTGGTCACGCCCGACGTCGTGATCACCGGTCCGGTGATAAGCCCGGCGGCGGCAATGCCCACGAGCCCCGCGATGCGCGCCACTGCGTTGTTGACGGCCGAGCCGATGCCGGCTTCCGCCGGATCCACGGCCCCAAGGATAGCGGACGTCAGCGGCGCCACGGTGACGGCCAGGCCCAGTCCGAACACCAGCAGCCCCGGCAGGAGCTGTCCGAAGTAGTCCAGCGGCAGACCCACCGGCATCAGGAGCAGGAAGCCCGCCGCGCACAGCAGCGGCCCCGCGGTCATGAACCAGCGGGGCCCATGGCGGCCCGCGAGGGCGCCCATCCGGGACGACAGGAGAAGCAGGATGATGGTGGGGGGCAGCAGGGCGAGGCCCGCCATCGTGGCGCCCATCCCGGCGACCTGCTGCAGGAAGAGTCCCAGGACGAAGAAACCGAGTGACAGCGCCCCGTAGATGGCCGTCGTCGCAATATTGCCCCAGCCGAAGTTGCGGACGGCGAAGAGCCGCAGCGGCATCATCGGAGCGGAGGTCCGGGCCTCGTGGCCGAGGAAAAGGGTGAGTGCCGCCGCGCCGACGGCCAGCGGAAGCCAGACCTGCGGGGCCGCCCAGCCCTGGCTGCCGCGTTCGATGAAGCCATAAACGATGCCGCCGAGGCCAAGGACCGCCAGTACCGTTCCCATCACATCGATCCGGCTGCCGGGCGTGCGTTCATGGTCCAGTTCGTGCAGTTTGAGCAGGACCGGCCAGACCGCCGCGGCCGGAACAACGTTGAGGAAGAAGATCAGCCGCCAGGTCCAGAGATCCACGGAGAGCCCGCCGAGCAGCGGTGCCGCGACGATGGCGCCGGACGTCCATGCCGACCATCTCCCGATCGCAAGCGACTGCGCCGGGCCGGTGAAAACGGTCACGATCATGGCGAGCGAACTGGGCACCAGCAGGGCGCCCGCGATGCCCTGCAGGCCGCGGAAGAGAATGAGCGATTCTCCGCTCCAGGCGAGGCCGCACATCAGCGACGTGGCCGTGAAGCCGGCAAGCCCCCACTTCAGGACCCGCACCCGGCCGAACTGGTCCGACAGGGAGCCCGCCACCAGGATGAGGGCGCCCAGGGTCAGGAGGTACGCATCCACCACCCATTGCTGGACCACCAATCCGCCGCCAAGCTCCTGCCCGATCGCCGGCAGGGCAAGGTTGACCACCGAGCTATCCAGGAAGGCCATGAACGACGCGGCGATCGCGACGTAGAGGACACGTTTCTCGACGGCGGTCATGGCCGCGGTGGGGCTTGGGGACATGGCTGCTGCCTTCCTCGCTGCCTCCCGTGCGGCACTGCCCTGCCGGGGCAACACCGGGTAAGTGACGAGCCTAACACCGGGGCACCGGGGCCGTTGGCCGGGCCTTGTGACGGCCTGCCATCACGTATCGTTGAAGGATGATTACCCGTCGTGTTGCAGCCCAGATCCTCGACATTCCGCTGGAAATGGCACACCGTCACGGTATCCCGTCCCGCCTGACCGATGCCGAGCTCGGCGAGTTGCTGGACAATCCCCCGCAGTGGCTCCTCCAGTCCAAGGCCAACCGGACGGGCAAGCGCCCGGTCTGGGTCCAGCTGACGTGTGCGGTCTGCGGGTTCTCCGAGGCGGCCCGGCCAAAAAAATGGTGGCCGGACTTCACCTACGTCATCTGCGCGGATCACGCCTCGGAGGAAATCCCGCCGCTCGGCAACGGGCTGGTCCGCAGCGAGTATGAGGGTGTGGGAAGCCGGTTCGTCGGCATCGTGGACGTCGCAGTGCCGGAGGCGTAACTTAAGAAGCACGGGGCCATCCCGGCCTCTCTGCCTTTAGGGAGGGCGCAATGCCTGACAAAACTCCGCACCAGCACCAGGCCAAAAAGCCGGTGAAGACCATCAAGGAAAAACGCGCCGAGAAGAAGACCAAGAACGTCGCGGAAACCCACGCGGACCCGGTGGCGCACATCAAGAAGCGCTGAGCGGGGCTCTGAGTTCTCGCGCAAGGGCCCGCCCGGCACACCAAAAAGGCCGGAAGCATCAGCTTCCGGCCTTTTTGTACTGGGTGTAACTCATACGGGGTGGAGCTCCGTTTCCGGCGCTCCCATGTGGAGATGGGGGGAATTGAACCCCCGTCCGATGTCGTGTTGTCAGGGCTTCTCCGGGCGCAGTTCGCGTCGGATTTTCTCGGCCCCCGCCATGCTGCAAACAGCTGGCTGATCCGGGCCCAGTCATCAAAGAGTCCCGTTCACCCCGATGACGGGGGTAAACAGCAGTGGCTATCTAAATGACGCCAGGATCCGGGGCAATAGCAACCTCGGGCTGACGGACTGTCTTACTGCTTAGGCAGCGAGAGCGAAGTCAGTGCGTTTTGATTCGGCACTTATTGGTTTGCAGACAGCGTTTACGAGATAATTCTGCATCCTCGGCCCGCTTCACCTGTCGCGACTAACATCGTCGAAACCGATCATCCCCGTATTTTTTTATCAACCCGGCGGGGAACCTTGCAGTTCCTTCCCGGACTACCCATCATAACGCACACCTGCCCGGAATCATTCCCGCAGTGTCCGCCGGCGTGCGGCCATGTGTCAGCGGCGGTTGCGTTCGCGCATAACCCGCAGCGCCTCGCGCTTATCCTGCTGCTCGCGCAGCGTCTGCCGCTTGTCGTATTCCTTCTTGCCGCGCGCGACCGCGATCTCCACCTTCGCTCGTCCGTCCACGAAATACAGCTGGAGGGGAACGATCGTGAAGCCGGATTCGCGGATCTTGTGCGAGATCTTGGTGAGCTCGTCGCGGTGCAGCAGCAGTTTCCGGCGGCGGCGGGCTGCATGGTTGGTCCAGCTCCCCTGGTGGTACTCGGGGATGTGGATGCCCTCCATCCACAACTCGTCGTTGTAGAACGTGCAGAAGCCGTCCACCATGGAGGCGTGCCCCTCGCGGAGGGACTTCACCTCGGTGCCCATCAGCGCGATCCCGGCCTCGTAGGTATCGAGGATGTGGTAGTCGTGCCGGGCCTTGCGGTTGGTGGCCACTACCTTACGGCCACTTTCTTTCGGCACGGTAGAACTCCTTGGATCGTGGGTCTGCTGGCGGCATGCCTAGTGCCGGCAGTCAGTGGGTCCGCAGCCGGTGCGGCACGGAACTTCCAGTTTACGGCAGAGCCGCCCGGCAACCGGAAAGCGTCCGCTCCGGGCGGATCAGAGCAATCCCATCGGATCGTAAGCCTTACTGTTGAGCCAGGTCTCGAAGTGCGAATGGCAGCCCGTGGAGTTGCCGGTGCTACCGACATAGGCAATCAGCTGACCCTGGCTGACCTGCTGCCCGGAGGACACCACCACACTGGCGTTGTGGTAGAAAATCGTGGTCAGCGAGTTGCCCTGGACGACGCCGTGCGATATCTTCACGTTGTTGCCGCCGCCGTCGTTCGCCCAGCCTGCCGAGTAGACCGTGCCGGCCGCCGGGGCGTACACGGGGGTGCCGCAGGCGGCGCCGAAGTCGATGCCGGTGTGCATGTAGCCGCCCTGGCCGTAGAAGTCGACGGTTCCGGGCGGCGTCGCGCGCCAGCCGAAGCCGGAGGTGATGCGGGCGCCGGGGAGCGGGCTGCGCAGGCCGAAGGCCGACGGTGATCCGGGGGGCGCCGGAACGTAGGGCTTCACGGCCTGTCCACGGGCCCGGGCGGCGGCCGCGGCAGCCTCGGCGATCCGGCGCTGTTCGGCTTCCCAGGCTTCACGCAGTTTGCGGTCCCGTTCGACGATTTCCGCGGCGACGGCGTCCTGCTGGGCCTTGACCTGGGCGAGCTGGCTCTGGATGCCGGGCTTGGCGGCCTGCAGCTCCGCGTCGAGCCGGCTGGTGTCGGCAATGAGCTTGTCCACCTGGGCCTTCTTGGCCTCGGCCTCGTCGCGGGCGGCCTTTTCACGGGCCAGCGCGGCGTCGGCCTTGGCCTTGAGGTCCTTGATCTCCGCTTCCACCGCTTCGAGGCGGGCCTGCGAGTTGACGTTGGTGGCGTTCTGCTGGGTGAGCTTGTCCATCGCCGAGTTCTGGCTGCGCATCGCCTGGTCGGCGAGGTCGATGGTGTCTGTCAGGCTGCCGCCCTGGTTCGAGCCGAAGAACAGGGACAGGTTGGACGGCACACCGCCGGACTTGTAGGCCTGGGTAGCGATCTGCCCGATCAGTTTCCTGGTATCGGCGATCTTCTGCTTGTCCGTCTCAAGCTGCTGGGTGATTTTGGCTTTGTTCTGCTGCGCGAGGTCCACGCGGGCGGCCAGGGCTTCGACTTCCTTCACCGCACCGGCGACGCGGCCCTGGGCTTCGAGGAGGGCCTGCTGCGCGCCGGGAAGCTGGCCCTGATAGAGCACCAGGTCCGACGCGGCCTGGGCGATCCTGGAGTCCACGAACTCGAGGGACTGCTGGACCCGGGCCCCCTCCTCGCGGAGCGCGGCCTGCTGGTCCTCGAGATTGTCCGCGAATGCCACCGGGGCCGAGGCGCCCGTGCCGGCGGCGAGCACCAGCACCAGTGCCGCGGCCATCATGCGCATGCGGCGTCCGAGCAGGCCGGGGCCGGCCTGGCCGGGCCGAAGCGTCCGGCGAACCATCGCTGTCATGAGCATTCCCTTTTCATTGCGCAAGTCAGACCCTCAGATAACGGCGGAGGGTCAGGAGTGATGATACCCCGGCCAAGAGTACACCCAGTCCGATCAGCGCCGGCGCCAGGATCAGCGTCTGACCTGCGGAAATAAAGGCGGTGTCCGGGTATTGCTGGGACAGGTAGCCGCCGAGGAAGAAATGCGCCACGGCCCACAGCGTGCCCGAGGCGAGGGCGGCACCAATGACGGCCGCGATCACGCCCTCCAGGACGAAGGGAAGCTGGATGACCATCTTCGAGGCCCCAACGAGGCGCATGATCCCCGTTTCCCGCCGCCGGCTGAACGCCGACAGCCGGATGGTGGTCGCAATCAGCAGGATCGCGCAGACGATCATCACACCGGCGACGCTCACAGCCACAAGGGACGCGGCATTCATGACCGAGAAGAGGCGTTCGAGGAGCTGGCGCTGGTCAATCACGGTCTCAACGCCGGCCTGCGAGGAGAACGTCTCGCTGATGATCTGGTACTTCTCCGGGTCCTTCATGTTGATCCGGAAGGACGCCGGGAGCTGATCCGGGGTCACCGAGTCAACAATCGGGGAATTCGAGAACTGATCCTTGAAATGCCTGTACGCGTCATCCTTGGACTCGAACTGGAAGTCGTTGACGTACTGGGCCACCGAGGGCGACTCGAGCAGCGTGCGGAGGTTCTCCTGCTGTTCGTCCGTGGACGGGCCGGTGGCGCAGCCGGACGCCGTCGAGCCGTCGCTGCAGAGGAAGATGGCCACCTGGACCTTGTCGTACCAGTAGCCCTTCATCTGGTTGATCTGCAGCTGCAGCATGCCGGCGGCGCCGACGAACGTCAGGGACACGAAGGTCACCAGGATGACCGAGACCACCATGGACAGGTTGCGGCGCAGGCCGCTGCCGATTTCATCGAGGACGAACTGGAGCCTCACAGCTGGCCCTCCCCTGCGCCGCGGGATGCCGCGCGTGAATCGGCGCGGGCTTCGCTGCGGCTGGCGGCGGCGGGTGCGGCGGCGGGTTCGGGATCCCGGCCGCTGGCGTCCCGCAGGCGTCGTGATTGTCCCACCACCGGAATCATCGACGTGTAGAGGGCCTTGGCCTCGTCGCGGATCACGACGCCGTTGCGCAGTTCCACGACGCGCTTGCGCATCTCGTTGACGATGTCGTCGTCGTGCGTGGCCATCACTACGGTGGTGCCGTTCTGGTTGATCTTGTCCAGCACGCCCATGATGCCCATGGACGTGGTGGGGTCCAGGTTTCCGGTGGGCTCGTCGGCCAGCAGGATGCCGGGGCGGTTGACGACGGCGCGGGCGATCGCCACGCGCTGCTGCTCACCACCGGAGAGCTCGTGCGGCAGCCGGTTTTCCTTGCCTTCGAGGCCCACCGTCTTGAGGACCTCGGGCACGGTGTCGCGGATGACGCTGCGGCTCTTGCCGATGACCTGCATCGCGAAGGCGACGTTGGCGAACACGGTTTTCTGCGGCAGGAGCCGGAAGTCCTGGAAGACGACGCCGATTCCCCGGCGGAGCCTGGGGACGCGCCAGCTGGAAATGTTCGCGACGTTCTGGCCGGCCACGTAGACGGCGCCGGAGGATGCGCGGTCCTCCTTGAGGACAAGGCGCAGGAAGGTCGACTTGCCGGAGCCGGACGCGCCGACGAGGAAGGCGAATTCGCCACGGTCGATCTCAAGGTTGATCGAATCCAGCGCCGGACGCGCCGTCTGGTCATAGACCTTGGTGACATTTTCGAAACGGATCATGGCCCTAAATACCCTGCAGGACGCGCCTGGTGCAGCACAGTCCTGCCGCCGGGGCGCGGGCTTTCTAGTGGGGGAAGTAGAGCTCCGGCTTCTCGACTATACGCACGGGTCCCTGCGGATCGGCTTGAGCGCGGGGGCGTGTCGCCCGATTAGACGGGAGTGACGGGAGAGACGGGAGAGACACAAGAGGCAGCCGGGCGGCGCCGGATCCGCCGGGTTACTTATCCGCGTTGCGGTTGTCGGTCCGCCAGCGGATGCCGGCGTCGATGAAGTCGTCGATCTCGCCGTCGAATACGGCGGAGGTGTTGCCCACCTCGTGTTCGGTGCGGAGGTCCTTGACCATCTGGTACGGGTTGAGCACGTAGGAGCGCATCTGGTCGCCCCAGGAGGCTTTGACGTCGCCGGCGAAGGCCTTCTTCTCGGCGTTTTCCTCCTCCTTCTTGAGCAACAGCAGCCGGGACTGCAGCACGCGCAGGGCGGCGGCGCGGTTCTGCAGCTGGGACTTCTCGTTCTGCATGGAGACGACGGTGCCGGTGGGGATGTGGGTCAGGCGTACGGCGGAGTCCGTGGTGTTGACCGACTGGCCGCCGGGACCGGAAGACCGGAAGACGTCGACGCGGATCTCGTTGTCCGGGATGTCGATGGAGTCCGTCTGTTCGATCAGCGGGATCACTTCGACGGCGGCGAAGGAGGTCTGGCGGCGGCCCTGGTTGTCGAAGGGGCTGATCCGCACCAGGCGGTGGGTGCCGGCCTCGACGCTCAGTGTGCCATAGGCGTAGGGCGCCTTGACCTCGAACGTGGCGGACTTCAGCCCGGCTTCCTCGGCGTAGGAGGTGTCCATGATGGTGGTCGGGTAGCCGTGACGTTCGGCCCAGCGCAGGTACATCCGGAGCAGCATTTCGGCGAAGTCCGCGGCGTCCACGCCGCCGGCGCCCGCGCGGATGGTGACGACGGCCTCGCGCTCGTCGAACTCGCCGGAGAGCAGCGTTACGACCTCCAGGTCTTTCAAGGCCTTCCGGATGGATTCGAGCTCGGTGGCGGCTTCCCCCATGGAGGCGGCGTCGTCCTCGTCCTGGCCCAGCTCCACGAGGACCTCAAGGTCCTCGATCCGCGAGACGAGCGAGTCCAGGCGGGCGAGTTCGGACTGGCGGTGGGAGAGCCTCGAGGTGATCACCTGGGCGGCGGCGGGATCGTCCCACAGATTGGGTTCGCCGGCCCGCTCGCTCAGTTCAGCGATGTCTTCCTTCAGCGCCTCGACATTCGAAACGTTCTCGATGGAGGTGTAGGTGGCGCGGAGGGCGCGGATTTCTGCGGGAAAATCAATGTTTGCCATGGTTTTTTAAGCGTACGCTATCCCTGCTGGCCGCCCCGACTTGGTTGCCGGCCCCGCGGTGCCGCGCGCCGGCTTAGCGGGTGAGCCGGGACCGCGCCGTCGAACTTGCCTCGATCCTGATGCCGTCGGGGACCAGGAAGTTGACCACGGGTGGGTGGACGGCGGCGCTCAGCACCACGACGGCGGTGGAACCGTCCGGGCTGCCGGTTGCCGGGGCCACTTCGAGTCCGGCGAACCGGGAGAAGGCTCCGTTGCGGTCCAGGTAGTCGACAGCCGCGCTGCGGACGCGTCCGCTGTTCAGGACGGCGGTGGGGCTGCCGGCGGCGGTCTCGAGCTGTCCGAGGGTGAAGCTGTCCGCCGCTGCCACCGAGGCGCCGTCGGCGACCGAGAGCAGCTTCTTGTGCTCGATATAGACGCTGGAGGCGGCGGTGACAACGGTCGCGACGAGCAGGGCGAGCAGCACATAGCCGATGATAAGCACCATCAGCTGGCCGTCTTCGCTGGGCTGTGCGCTGCGGTCCCTGGTGCAGCGGTTGTCAGTGCAACGTTCCTTGGTGCAGCGTTCCTTGGTGCAGCGTTGGCGCGGTTGACGCACCTGCTGCCGGCGGGGGTTCCGGCGCCGCCTCGCGGCTGCGTTGCCGTGCCGCATCCCTGCGGGGTTCATCGGAAGCGTCCGACCAGCTGGGTGGCGGAGGCGCTGAGCTGGCCGGCGTTGAGGTGCAGGGCATCGCTGAACGGCACGAACGGCAGTGGCACGGTGAGGTGGACGGTAATGGTGACCGCCGATCCGGCGGCCAGGCAGTCCGCCGGTGCACAGCTCGTGTCCAGCCTGGCGTTTTCCGCCGGGTGCCCGTAGTCGGCGAGCGCGAGGAGGACGGCCTGCTCGGCCGCTGCCCTACCGCTCGCGGCGTCCGGCTGGGCAACATAGACCTTGGCCGCCTGGTCCGCGGCGCCGACCACCGCGAAGGAGCCGCCCTGGAGCTGTCCCACCGTGATGATGAAGTAGACCAGCGGGACCATGAGCAGCAGTGTCAGGAAGGTGAACTCGACCACCGCGCTCCCCCGTTCGGAGCCGTCGCCATCGTCCGCCTGGATGACACTGTTGAGGGATTCACGGCTGGATCGCTGCATGCCCTGTCACCTCCAGGATTCCCCGGGGGCCGATCAGCCCGATGACCGGCAGCGGGGCACGGACCGTCACCTCCAGGGTGCGGATGCCCTGGTAGCTGGTTTCGCTCGTGGTCACGTCCCGGGCGAAGTCCGGGTTGAGGGCCACGCCGATCAGCTGGGCCGTCCTGTCCTTGGCATCCGCGGAGCCGCGGTCCGCCAGCGTGCCGTATCTGGCACCCGAGGCTGCGGCGTCGATCAGGGTGTTCCGGACGTGGAGAACCAGGGTGAGTTGGATGATGGCGAGGAAGAACAGGGTCAGCAGGCCACCCACCAGGACGAAGTCCACCACCGCCGAGCCCTGTTCATCGGCTCTGCCCGGGGTGTGGGGGAATCCGGCCTTGTTACTGTGCCCGATGCCCCTGCCCTTGCCCTTGCCCTTGCCCTTGAAGTTGTAGCGCCGGCAGCTCCAGCCTCCGCCGGACACACTCACCTGCTACTGCCCCACCTTGTCCATGGCCTGGTTGAAGAGTGCTTCGAGCGCCGGGCCCGCGAGCGCAAGGAGTGCAGCGACCAGCACCGCAGACATCAGGGTGATCATCACCCAGCCCGGGACGTCGCCGCGCTCCCGGTGGTCCCCGGGACCGGCCGGCTGTCTGCTCCTCCGCACTCGGACAGCTGCAGACCGCCGGAGCAGCAGGCTGGACGTCCAGAACAACAACGCCGTGCGGATCCCGATGAGTTTCACTGTGTCCCCTTTTTGTTGGTGGTTCGAGGTCTGTTCCTGATTCTGTGGGTGCTGCGGTTCTTCTTTCCTGCGTCTTCTTCTGGCCTGCGTCTGCATCTGTCCTGCATGCTTCGTTCCTGGCCCTACAGGCCCAGACTGATGGCGGCCAGACCCGGGAAGACGGCAAACACGACCGTCAGTGGCAGCACTCCGAAAACGAGCGGCACCATCATTCCGATTTCCTTCTTTCCGGCCGACTCCATCAGTTCGCGCTTGGCCGTGTCCCTGACGTCCTGGGCCTGGGCCCTTAACACATCGGCCAGGGGCGTCCCGCGTTCGACTGCCACGATCAGCCCCTCCACAAAGCGGAGCAAGGGACCAAGATCGGTGCGGGCCGAGAACTCCTGCAGGGCCTCCACAAGGGGTTTGCCTGCCCGGGTCTCGGTGAGGACCCGGGTGAATTCCTTTGACAGCTCACCCCGGGCGCTGCGGCACACCCTGTCCAAGGCGCCGGTGGCGCTCTCCCCGGCGCTGACAGCAAGGGCCATGAGTTCTGCGACGCTGGGAAACTCGGCCATCATCCGGGACTCACGCTTTCGGATGAGGGCGCCCAGCAGATAGTCCCGCAGAAGGAAGCCGCCGGCGGCGCCACCGAGGACCCCCACAACGGCAATGACGGGGCTGAAACGACCGGCAGCGCCGAAGAGGATGACTGCACCGACGGCCGCCATGAAGCCCCCAACACCCCAGAGAAGCTGCTCCGCCCGGAAGTCCACCGAGGACTTGCTGCTCCCGGCCCGGGCCAAGCGGCGGTTCAACGCCGGGGAGCCGAGGTTGATCCTGCCCAGCGATGAGACCGCGTCGCGGATGACGGGACGGAGGATCCGTTCGAGCGGCCCGAAGAGGGTGACGTTTCGCGGAGCAGTGCGCAGCAGCCGCGATTCCAGGTTGTGGGACTTGAGCTGGGGCCCGATGCGCTGGACGAAGGTGGTGGGCCGCATGAACGGCAGCCTCACCAGCAGCAGCCAGAGTCCGCCGCCCAGAACCAGGCCGCAGACGGTGGCGCTCGCCATCAGCCCGGTCACCGGAGCACCCGCTCGTCTTCCGGAAGCGCTCCAATGCGCAGCATGATGGCATAGGAGATGAGCGAGACCGCGAGCCCACCGAGCAGGACGCCTGCCCCGACCGGAGTGTTGTAGGCGGCCACGGCTTCGGGCCGGCTTGCCAACAGGACCAGGACAATCCACGGCGCAGCTACGGCGAGCCGGGCGGCATTGACCGTCCACGATTGTCTGGCCTCCAGCTCACTCCGGGTCCGGGCGCTCTCCCGCAGGAATTCCGCCAGGGTGCCCAGCAGCCGGCCAAGGTCCGATCCGCCCACCTCACGGGTCAGGCGGAGCGCCTCGACGATCCGGTCGGCCACGGGATCAGCCAGCCGCTCCTTGAGCCTGTTCAGGCATGGATCGAACTGGCCGCCCGAGCGGTAGTCGGAGCCGAAGTCGCGGAATACGTGGCGGAGTTCCGCCGGGCCCTTGTCCCCCAACTGGATGAGGGCTTCCGGCAGCGACAGGCCCGCTCGGATGGCGGAGCGAAGGTGATCGACGACGTCGGGCCAGAGCAGGCGCAGGACGGCGATGCGCTTCCGGGCGCGCCACTTCACGATCGCCATCGGCAGCCAGCCGCCAAATAGCCCAAAACACATCGCGATTGGCCATGACCGGGTCACAGCGAAGAACACGATTGTGGTGAATGCCCCCACCCCGAGGCAGCTGGCCAGGAGGCCGGGGCCGCTGACCTTTTCTATGCCGGCCGATCGCAGCAGGTCTTCCAGCCTGCTCGTTCTGGTCTTGGCTTTGGCCGGCTGTGGTTGTTCCCAGGCCGACCACCAGATCAGCAGGAGTCCGGCGCCGCCCAGCACGCCGAGAAGCGCCGCCATCAGCGCGGCTCCAGCAGTGCGGCAACGTCGTATCCCGCGCGCGCAAACTTCTCAGCCGCAGGCATGGAGTTGGCCTTTGGTTGCAGCTGGCCGTCAGCCAGGGCGAAGACCATGGAGGATTCGATGATGCCGTTCTCCACCCTGCGCCCAAGAGACAGGATCTCGGTCACCTGTCTGCGGCCGTTGGTGTGCCGGCTGCAGTGCACCACGAGGTCGATGCAGGAGGCGACTGTGGGCACCACGAACGCACTGGAGATGTTCTCGCCGGCCAGCAAGGGCAGCGTGCAGATCTTGGTCACCGCATCGTGGGCCGAGTTTGCGTGGACGCTGCACATCCCTGGCAGACCTGAATTTAGGGCGATGAGCATGTCCAGGCTTTCGGCTTCCCGCACTTCGCCCACCACCAGCCGGTCGGGCCTCATCCGAAGCGCCTCCTTGACCAGCCTGCGCAAGGGAATCTCGCCCTCACCCTCGAGATTCGGTTGCCGGCATTGCAGTCCGACGACGTCGCGGAGCGGGAATTGAAGCTCGAAGATCTCCTCCACCGTGATGACCCGCTCCCGTGTGCCAATGCTGGCGGCCAGGCAGTTGAGCATGGTGGTCTTCCCTGCCTGCGTCGCGCCCGACACGAGGATGTTCAGACCGCTGGCCACGGCCGCCCCGAGGAACCGCGCCGCGTGCGGGGTCAGCGTGCCGAGCTCCACGAGGTGCTCCAGGCGGCTGGCCTTGACCACGAATTTGCGGATGTTGATGGCCCAGTGCTTTCTGGTGACGTCCGGGATTACGACATGGAGGCGGGAACCATCAGGCAGCGCCGCGTCCACGAAGGGGGATGACATATCGAGACGGCGCCCGGAGCTCTTGAGCATCCGTTCCACGAGGTCCCTGACCTGCTGGTCCGTGAGCGAGACCGAGGTGAGCTCCGATTCTCCGTTGCGCGCCACATAGATCTCGTTCGGTGCGTTGAGCCAGATCTCCTCGATGGCCGGGTCGTCCAGCAGCGGTTGCAGGGCCCCGAATCCGGCCACGGCGTCAAAGACAAACCTTCGGGCGGTCTCCAGCGGTCCGATGGGTGGGAGGGGCGCCAACAAGGCGCGTTCGTCGTAGTCCGATACTGCCGCCTCGACGAGGCGCCGCACTTCGCCGGACTGCCGGAGAGGGTCCAGGCCGCGCCTCCGGATCAGCTCGCGGACCTCGTCCTCGACAATGCGCACAGCCTCCACAATGGCCCCCAATATGACTGCCGCCCTGTCCCCTGGACGGTGCAATTGGGTTAAAGCTATGGGTGACTACCCGGCCGGACAAGGGCCCGTTCGGTCGTATGTGGAAAAACTCAAGCTTTCGATACAACAACTTTCACATCAGTAACACCTGAAACTCTGGTTTCACTATTTCTCCGGTGTTAGGGTAAGCGCGACAAGTCAGACATTCTCACCTCCCGGTCAGCTTCCCCTGGCAATCCCGCGGACGCGAGATCACCATGACACGGCCACGAGCGTGTCGCTGTTCCGGAGCGGAAAATGAAGCGGACCCTACCTCCCCCCAACCGTCACCGCGGCAGCCGAGTCGGTGCCCTTCTCCTCGCCGCCTCCCTCATTGCCGGGCCCGGGCTGGCGACTCCGGCTACCGCCGTCGAGCCGTCCCCGACGGCACCAGCGGCCCCGGCGACCGCGCCTCCGGTACCGGCCGCCACGGCCCCGCCGACGGCGGCGAACGCTCCGGCCCAGAACACCGCGCCGCCGTCCACCAACAGTCCGCAGATGACCGCTGATCGCTCGTCAGCGGCCTACCGCACCGCCATGGCCGTAGCCACCAAGGCCGGCGGGGCCGAGATGGGTCAAGGAACGCGCACCTCCGGCGCAGCGGCCGGCGGCGGCAAGAGGACGGCCACGGAGGCGCTGACGACGCAAAGCACCTGGATGCCGGGCTTCGGTGTGCAGGGCCTCGACGTCAGCTACTACCAGGCCGGCGTCAATTGGCAGCAGCAGTGGAACATGGGCGCCCGCTTCGCGTACATCAAGGCGACTGAGGGGAACTACTACTCGAACCCGATTTTCGGTGCCCAGTATCAAGAGTCCCGCGGCGTCGGCATGATCCGCGGCGCCTACCACTACGCCAATCCCGCGGCCTCCTCCGGGGCCGACCAGGCGCGCATCTTCGTCCAAGGCGGCGGGGGCTGGAGCGCCGACGGGTACACGCTTCCGCCTGTGCTCGACTTTGAGGGGAATCCGTACGCCGGCCAGACCATTGGTGGCTACTACCAGGGCAATACCTGCTACGACATGTCCCCCAGCCAGCTGACCTCCTGGGCCCGCGAGTTCGGCAACACCATGCAGGCGTTGACCGGCCGGCTGCCTGTCCTGTACACCACCACGTCGTGGTGGAACTACTGCGTCGGCGGCCCTTCCGGTTTCGGCGACTGGCCGCTGTGGATCGCGCGCTTTCCCGGTTCACCCAGTGACAGCCCGGGTGCCCTGCCGTCCAGCTGGGGCAACTTCAGTTTCTGGCAGTACAGCGAGAAGGGCCCCTTTGCCAACGGCGGCGACTCCAACGTCTGGAATGGCGATTACGCCGGCCTCCAGCGCTTCGCCACCGGCGCTCCACCGCCCGTGCCCACCGATCAGACCCGCAAACTCGTATCGCCCGGAGACTTCGACGGGGACGGCACACCGGACCTGATCCAGCGCGCCCCGGATGGCACGTTGTGGTTCTACCCGGGCGACGGAACGGGCAGATTCGGCGCGGGCCGTAAAATCGGCGACTTCGGTTGGGACCACTTTGACCAAGTTGTGGGCGTCGGCGACTTCAACGGCGACGGCAAGAGTGACCTGCTGGCCCGAAAACTAGAAGGGTCCCTTTGGTTATATGCGGGAACCGGGACGGTCTCAGCCGTCGAAAAAGGCTACCAAGGTGGAGTAAAGGTGGGAGATTTCGGCTGGGAAGCGTTTGACAGCATCATCGGCGTCGGAGACTTTGACGGCGACCGCAAAGCCGACTTAGTGACGCGGGTTCCCAACGGCGATCTTTACCTATACTCCGGCACTGCGACCGGACGGCCTGGAGTATCCCGCAAAATTGACTTTGGCTGGCAGATCTTCAACCAGTTGATCCCTATTAAAGACTTCGACGGCGATGGCACGAACGACCTTGCCGGCCGCCGGCCAGACGGGACCCTGTGGTATTACTCCAATACAGGAAACGCAGCTTTGGTCGGCGGCCGCCAGATCGGTACGGGCTGGGGCATCTACGACAGCATCTCAGGCACCGAAGATGCCAACGGCGACGGCATGGCGGATTTCGTCGCCAGCGATGCTGGAGGAGCCGTTTATTTCTACGCCGGAACTGCCATGAAGGACCTCGGCTACCGGGCCCAAAGGAAGATCGGCGATTTTGGTTGGGAGGTCTTCGACACCCTCGCGGGGACCAAGGACTTCAACGGGGACGCCAAAGCTGACCTGCTGGCGCGGAGGCCGGACGGCACGCTCTGGTTCTACCCGGGCGATGGCGCCGGAGCCTACGGCGCTGGCAAGCGAATCGGGGACTTCGGTTGGGAGATGTTCAATGCCCTGATCGGCGTAGGAGACTTTAATGGTGACAACAAGCCGGACCTGATCGCACGCGGCAAGGATGGAACCCTGTGGCTGTACGCGGGCACAGGCCGGGTCGACTCCACAAGCAGGGGCTACGCGGCCGGTGTCAAGATTGGCAACTTCGGCTGGAACGTCTTCACAGCCCTTACGGGAGTCGGCGACTTCAATGGCGACGGCAAAAATGACATCCTCGCCCGACAAGGTGACGGATCCCTGTGGCTTTATGCCGGCACCGGACGCGTCGACGCAAATAACAACGGCTATCAGGGAGCAATCAGGGTCGGCCAGTTCGGTTGGGAAATATTTGACCAAATCCTTGGACCGGGCGATGTAAACTCCGACGGCAAGAACGATATTCTGGCGCGGAAGCCGGACGGGACCCTGTGGTTGTACACCGGCGACGGCAAAGGTTATCCGGAAGCCTCGAGACGGATCGGCACGGGGTGGACTATGTACGACGCGGCCGTTGGAGCCGGAAACCTGAACTCGGACGCCTTTCCGGATCTCGTCGCCAGGCGCCCCGACGGCTCTCTGTGGAGCTACGCAGGAACCGGAATGCGCCCGAGTGAGGGCTACCTGGGCCGCGTATTGGTCGCCAACTTCTGACCGTCTGAAGTCACTCCTGCCTGCTGGCAAACCCCCAGTGGGCAGGAGTCACACGGCGTTCTTCGACCACCTGTTTCGTCCACCCGAGCGTAATGCAGGTCGCTGCACTGATGATAAGTTCTAAGATATGCGCTCACTCTCCCGCGGCCGGCGGCAGACCGCTTTCCACGCCCGGCCGTTTCTGCTGCCTGTCTCCATCTTTCTCATCCTGGGTACGCTGACAACCCTGTGGGCGCTTGCATCACCGCTGATGTCCGTGCCGGACGAGCCTGCGCACGCCATCAAAGCCGCGGCCGTGGCAAGAGGTCAGATTCAGGCCCAAACGAGCGGCTCTCAAGGCGACCCGGCGGTCGTGTCGGTTCCTGCGTACTTCGCCGAACTGGGAGCGCAGACCTGCACAGCGTTCAGACCGGATCTCACGGCGGCCTGTGCCCCTCAGATCGATCCGGGCAACAGGGCACCAGCCCAAGCGGCCACCACTGCGGGCAACTACAACCCGCTCTACTACCTACTCGTCGGCCTACCATCCCGGCTTCTAGCCGGGGCGCCCGCGCTCTACGCCATGCGAATCGTGAGCGGCCTGATGTCGGCAGTGTTCATGACTATGGCCTTCGTGGCTGCCACGCGGCTGCGGCGCAGTGAATGGCCGGTCGCCGCTTCAGCAGTTGCCCTGACTCCGATGGTTCTCTTTCTCAGCGGTTCCATCAATCCGAATTCGCTGGAGATCGTGACAACGGCCGCGTTCTTCCTTAGCCTTTGCGCGACCTTCGACAGCTATAAGTCCCTTTCCACGGTACGTGGCCCCATGATCGCCGTCGGAATCTCCGGCGCCGTGCTGGCAAACACCCGTGCGCTGGCCTTAATCTGGCTCGCCGCAGCCTTCATAGCCGCCCTCATCATCTTCGGCTGGCGTCCATTCGTCGCCGTTGTACGGGATAAGTTTGGTCTCGCCATGACAGTACTGACCGGCCTCGGCTGCGCAGCCGGACTCGCCTGGCTTGTGCTCGGCGACAGCTTCAAGAGCCTCGGTGGGACGCCCAGCACAATTGCGCCAGACCAGGCTTTTGCGAGTATGCTCGACCGCACTTTCGACTACGTCAATGGCTACATTGGCATCGTAGGCTGGCTCGACACGCCGGCCCCCCAGGGCGTGCAGATATTCTGGCACCTCACCCTTGCAGCCGTCCTCCTAGGCGGTCTAAGCTGCCGCCCCGTCCACGGACGCTGGGCCATCCTGATGGTTCTCGCGGCAATCGTTTTCCTCCCCCCGATTCTGCAGTCCCAAGTCGTCGAGGAACTGGGCTACATCTGGCAGGGGCGGTACCTGCTGGCGCTGGTCGTCCTCCTCATCAGCATCTGCGGTGTGACCTTACGCTCACAATCGTTCGGCCGCTCGGCAACAGCCAAGTCCCTGGGACGTTGGATCATCGGAGCGGCCGTCGTGGCCCATATTTATATGTTTATTTACGCCTTGAGACGATTCACTGTCGGCCTAGTGCAACTGCACACGAATTGGACTGAAATGGTGGAACCGTTGTGGCAGCCGCCGCTCACGTGGCAGTGGCTATCAGCAATGTATCTTGTGGCCCTGTGCGCCGGCGCGGCGCTCACCTACAGACACCTTTTTCCGACGAACAACCGGATCGAACCAGACACTAGCGCCGCCTCAGGAAATTCGGCGGAAGTGGCGCCGGTGCTGGAGCAGATCGACACCCCCCTAGAGATAGCGGGCGCGGCTCTCACTGAAACCGTTCGGGTGTAGTCCCCGGAGCGGCTGACCAAAGCGGGCCGACGAAAGAGGGCGCACCGATCGGTGCGCCCTCTTTCGTCGGCGTATGCAATCTCCAGCGTCCGGCGCGTTGCCTGGCTAGCGCCCGAACTCCAGCAGCCTCAGGAGGTAAGCGCCGTAACCGCTCTTGACCAGGCCTTCTGCACGGACGCGCAGTTCGTCGTCGCTCAGGAACCCAAGGCGCCAGGCGATTTCTTCCGGCGCACCTATTTTGAGTCCCTGACGGTTCTCAGTGGTGCGAACAAAATTGGAGGCATCGTTCAGGTCATTGAACGTGCCGGTATCCAGCCACGCAGTCCCGCGGGGCAGGATCTCCACCTGAAGCTTGCCACGTTCCAAGTAGACGCGGTTGACGTCAGTGATTTCCAGCTCACCCCTGGGGGAAGGCTTGAGGTTCTTGGCGACATCCACGACCTCGTTGTCGTAGAAGTACAGTCCGGGAACAGCGTAGTGGCTCTTGGGATTTTCCGGCTTCTCTTCCAGCGAGATCGCCTTGCCGGATCCGTCAAACTCGACAACTCCATACGCTTTGGGGTCCGCAACCCAGTACCCGAAGACGGCGCCGCCGTCGATATTCTCGAAGCGCCGCAGCTGGGTACCCATCCCGGGGCCGTAGAAGATATTGTCGCCCAGGACCAGTGCCACCGGCTCATCCCCGATGTGCTCGGCACCCAGGATGAACGCCTGCGCAAGCCCGTCCGGCGATGGCTGCTGCACATAGCTGAGACTGACGCCAAACTGGGATCCGTCGCCCAGTAGCCTTTGAAATTGTTCGGCGTCCTGCGGAGTGGTAATTATTAGGATGTCTCGGATGCCAGCAAGAATCAGAGTAGACAGCGGGTAGTAGATCATCGGCTTGTCGTATACCGGGACGAGCTGCTTACTCACTCCCATGGTAATGGGGTGGAGTCGGGAGCCGGTACCGCCGGCAAGAATTATTCCGCGCATACCCCTATCATCCCGTTCGCTAAAGGCAGCGGCAAATCCGGTAACGTAGAGGACTATGCAGCGACTTCTCGTAACCGGCGGCGCCGGCTTCATCGGTTCCAACTTCGTCCACTACGTACTTGAGAACACAGACGAACACGTGACAGTGTTGGACAAACTCACCTATGCCGGGAACATGGAGTCACTCACGGGCCTGCCGGCGGATCGCTTCCGGTTCGTCCAGGGCGATATCTGCGACGCGGCACTCGTCGACGGGCTGGTGGCCGACGCCGATGTGGTGGTCCATTATGCTGCGGAATCCCATAACGACAACTCGCTGCAGGATCCCCGCCCGTTCCTGGACACGAACATCATCGGCACCTACACGCTGATCGAGGCGGCCCGCAAGCACAACAAGCGTTTCCATCACATTTCCACGGACGAGGTTTACGGCGACCTGGAACTGGACGATCCGGAGCGGTTCACCGAGGACACCCCGTACAACCCGTCCAGCCCGTACTCGTCCACGAAGGCGGGCTCGGATCTGCTGGTCCGTGCCTGGGTGCGGTCCTTCGGGCTGCAGGCGACCATCAGTAACTGCTCGAATAACTATGGTCCGTTCCAGCACGTGGAGAAGTTCATTCCACGCCAGATCACCAACGTCATCGACGGGATCCGGCCCAAGCTGTACGGCGCGGGCGAGAACGTCCGCGACTGGATCCACGCCAATGACCACTCCTCCGCTGTGCTGGCCATCATCGCCAGGGGCCGGATCGGGGAGACGTACCTGATCGGCGCCGACGGCGAGAAAAACAACAAAGACGTTGTGGAGCTGATCCTCAAGCACCTGGGCGAAGCGCCGGACGCCTACGACCATGTGGTGGACCGGCCCGGCCATGACCTGCGCTACGCGATTGACTCGTCCAAGCTGCGCACCGAGCTCGGCTGGGAGCCGCGCTTCTCCGACTTCGACGCCGGCATCGAGGACACCATTCGCTGGTACCGGGAGAACGAGGACTGGTGGCGGCCGCAGAAAGCCGCAACCGAGGCCAAGTACCAGGAACAGGGCCAGTAGACGATGACGATCGAGTTCTCGAAAAGGCTCACCGCCCACGACACCCCGATTCCCGGTGTTGTCCTGTACGACCTGCCGGTCCATGGCGATAACCGGGGCTGGTTCAAGGAGAACTGGCAGCGCGAAAAGATGGTGGCCCTCGGCCTGCCGGACTTCCGGCCGGTGCAGAACAATATCTCCTTCAACGAAAAGGCCGGGACTACCCGGGGGATCCACGCCGAGCCGTGGGACAAGTTCATCTCCGTGGCCAGCGGACGGATCTTCGGCGCGTGGGTGGACCTGCGCGAAGGCCCCACGTTCGGGACCGTGTTCACCGCCGAACTCGATGCCAGCCAGGCGATCTTCATTCCCCGGGGCGTGGGGAACGGCTTCCAGACCCTGGCGGACAACACCGCCTACACCTACCTCGTCAACGACCACTGGTCCGCCGACGCGCAGGACCAGTACACCTTCCTGAACCTCGCCGACGAGACCGCCGCGATCGCGTGGCCCGTTCCGCTGGATCAGGCCGAACTCTCGGAGAAGGACAGGGCCCACCCGCGGCTCGCGGACGTCACACCGATGCCGCCGAAGAAGATCCTGGTCCTCGGCGCGGACGGCCAGCTCGGGATAGCGCTACGGGAACTGTACGACGGCGACCCTTCGGTCGAGTTCGCCGGGCGGGCTGCATTTGACCTGGACAGCGAGGAATCGTTCACCGCACTGAACTGGAAAAACTACTCCACGATCATCAACGCGGCCGCCTACACCGCCGTCGACGCCGCGGAAACACCCGAGGGGCGGGTGGCCGCCTGGCGGATCAACGTCACTGCCGTCGCCCGCCTGGCCCGGACCGCCGTCGAACACGACCTGACGCTGGTGCAGATCTCCTCGGACTACGTTTTCGACGGCACCCGGGACGTCCATACCGAGGACGAGCCGCTCTCCCCGCTGGGCGTGTACGGCCAGACCAAGGCAGCCGGCGACGCCGTCGTCAGCGTGGTGCCGCGCCACTACATCGTGCGGACCAGCTGGGTGATCGGCGAGGGCAGCAACTTCGTCCGCACCATGGCCTCGCTGGCTGCCCGCGGTGTGGAGCCCAAGGTGGTCAACGACCAGATCGGCCGTCTGTCCTTCACCGAGGACATCGCCGCAGGGATCCGCCATCTGCTGGAAACCGGCGCCCGGTACGGCACCTACAACCTCAGCAGCGACGGCGACCCCCAGTCCTGGGCCGACATCGCGGCCGACGTCTACGAACTCAGCGCCGGATCCCGGGACGGTGTTACAGGCGTTAGCACCAGCGAATACTTCAAGGGGAAGGACGCCGCCCCGCGTCCCACGAACAGCACGCTGGCCCTTGATAAACTGAGTGCGGCCGGTTTTCTGTCTGCTCCCACACCGGAGAGACTCCGGGATTACCTCAACCATCGGACTAGGTCATGACTCAGCCATCTGATATCAGCTCGGCAAGAAAGCACGAGACCCTCGTTATCATGCCCGCCTGGAACGAGGCCGAGGTCATCGGCACCACTGTGCGGGAGGTTTTCGAGTATGGGCCGGAATGCGATGTGCTCGTCATCGACGACGGATCGCGCGACAATACCGCCGCGCTGGCAGGAGAAGCCGGCGCCCGCGTGCTGCGACTCCCCTTCAATATGGGCGTCGGCGGCGCCATGCGGACCGGGTTCAAGTACGCCAAATTGCACGGTTATACCCAGGTAATCCAAGTCGACGCTGACGGCCAGCACGACCCCCGCGACATCAAATCCGTGCTAGACGGTCTGCGCGAAGCCGACATCGCCATCGGCGCCCGCTTTGCGGACAAGGGCACGTATGCGGTCCGCGGCCCAAGGAAGTGGGCGATGAATGTCTTGGCCTGGAGCCTGTCCCGCATCGCTGGCACGCGTCTGACGGACGTCACATCCGGCTTCCGCGCCGCGAATGAAAAGGCCATCCGGCAGTATGTGGACCACTACCCCGCCGAATATCTCGGCGACACCATCGACTCCCTCGTGGTGGCGGTCAGATCCGGGTGCAAGGTCCGGCAGGTACCCGTCTCCATGCGCGAACGTCAGGGCGGACAGCCCAGCCACGACCCCATCAAGGCAGCGATGTATCTAGGCCGCTCGGGTCTTGCCCTGCTCTTCGCGTTGACTCGTAAGCGGTCAACCCCTTCTACCAACTAGGATTTCAAATGGCACTCATAATGGGCCTCATCGTCGTCGTGGCGATCCTCATCTACGTGTTTGAGATGCTGCGCAGGCAGAAGCTGCGGGAAAAATATGCGGTCCTGTGGATTATCGTGGGCATCGGCACGCTCATACTGTCGATCTTTCCCCAGCTTCTTGACAAAGCCAGCAGCCTTATTGGAATCCAGATCCCGGCGAACCTCTTGTTCATCATGACCCTGATTCTCCTGGTGGGCGTCTGCCTCCACTTGTCCCACGAGCAGTCCCAGGCAGAGGATGAGGTGCGCATCCTTGCCGAAGAAGTCGCCATCCTGCGCTCCGATCTCCAGGACCTCCGGTCTCTCCGGCCTCCGGAATCCCGGCGTCCCGCGCAGGACCCTGTTGCGAACGGCAGCCCCCTCTCGGACAAGTAGGGCCAAACAAAAAACGGTGGGTGGCACGCTACGGCGTGCCACCCACCGTCGTTTCAGGCGGCCTCGCAGCTGTCGCTAGCTCACGATGTGCTTCATGAGACGCGGCAGTGACTCCATGCGGCCCTTGGATACAGATCTCAAAACCATCGACGCTGCGTTGAGCCTCGATGTGGTATGGAACCGGGCGGCGCGGGCCGCCCGGTTCCAGCCAAGGCCGGCGAAACGCTCAGCCTGCAGCGCAAAGAAGCGACGCTCCTCGTCAAAGCGGCGGCCGTCGAGTGCCCGGACGGACGAATCGGAGGCGGAGTGCCGGCGGTACAGGAAAGCCAGAACCGGGTCGACAACCATGGACCCATGCTCCGCAGCGATGTCCAGCAACAGAGCGAGGTCCTGAACGACGTCCAGGCCTTCGGTGAAGCCGATGCGGGTGATAGTTGCGGAGCGCCATGTCAGCGAGGGGAAGTAGGCCCAGTCCGCGCGCACGAGGCTGGTGGCCATCTTCTCGCCCTTAAGCTCGATTCGTTCGCTCGTTTTGGGTGCGTAGACCTTCTTGACTGCATCCGCTAGAGGAGTGCAAGCAATGCCTTTCTCGTCAATGACTTGCACTCCCGGCTGCACGACGTCGGCATTGGGGTACGCCGCGAAGGCGCTGACAACAACCTCCAGATAGTTGGGCAGCATGACGTCGTCGGCACCCATGATCACGACGTACGGCGCCTCGACAAGGCCGAGTGCTTTGCGGTAGTTGCCGTTGGCTCCAAGGTTCTCCTCGTTCCGCTGGTACACGACCCGGGGATCCGCAATGGAAGCGAACCAACGCGCAGGTTCCGGGTCGGGATAGCCATCGTCGATGACCATGAGCCGCCAGTCCTGATACTGCTGGCTCATGACGCTTTGGGCCGCAAGTTTCATCTGGTCTACGTCGCCATAGTAGGGCAACATCACATCAACGGTCATGGACCTTTGGTTCCTTCCGGTGGGTTCAGCCACTGGTATCGAATGGGCTGCTTCACAGATATGCGCGTGGATTCATATGTACGTCCGACGGCGGTCATCCGATTATATGGGCAGACGTTGCCAATCCGGGCCGCAGCGGCACCTTGCTAGACTGGTGGTGTTTGGTCAGAGCCCGCCAAACACCCCCCAGGCAAGAAGAAAGAGACTTCCCACCGCATGGATGACCCCTCAACCGTTGTGCCCCGTATCTCTGTGTGCATGGCTGCGTACAACGGCTCCCTTCATATCGAAGAGCAGATTGACTCCATCCTTGCAGAGTTGGGCCGTCACGATGAGCTTGTGGTTGTCAACGATGCGTCCACCGATACCACTGCGAAAATCGTTAGGGCCATCGAAGACCCCCGTATTCGTCTGATCGAGGCGGCGACCAACGCCGGTTACGTCCGCACCTTCGAACGCGCACTGGGCGAGGCCCGCGGAGAATACGTCTTCCTCTCGGATCAGGACGATATTTGGATCCCTGGCCGCGTTGAACTCATGGTCGGTGCGCTCGAGGGACACCAGATGGTCGTCAGTAACTGCGAGCATATTGAAGGTCCGGCCGGGCGGTTCCACGAGATCCGTCTCCGCGCCAAGGATTCCCGGCACAGGGTGCGGAACATCATCGGAATACTCGTGGGCTACCGGCTGCACTGGGGTTGTGCCATGGCCTTCCGCCGGGAGCTCCTGGGGCAAATCCTGCCGTTTCCGACGCACATGACCGAGTCCCACGATCAATGGATCGCACTTGTTGGAAACATGAACCGGTCCATCGCCTACGTCGAGACCAACACGATCCTGCACCGTCTGCACGGGAAGAATCTCACGCCCGAGGGCATGCGTGGTCTGGCCAAGATCCTGAGAGCCCGGATAGCCTTCGCGAAGAACATCGCCGTCGCCGGGCATCGTGCCAGGAACGCGGCCGCACTGTGAGCGTCGAACCAGGCAGCAAGCCGGACGAACTATCCTCGGAGGCCACTGAATTGCACCCGACCCCTATGACCGAAGCCCCGATGTCCCCCAGCAAATTCGGAAACGTGGCAGCCATAGTCTCAGTCTTCAACCCGGCGGCGGCCGCCGTCGAGAACGTTCGTTGGCTTCTGCGTTACGTACAGAATGTCGTCGTAGTCAACGATGGGTCGTCCGCGGACGTCACGGCCGTACTGGGCGAGATGGAGGCCCTGGGTGCTGTGGCTATTTCCCTTGGTGTGAACTCCGGAATCGCTGCAGCCCTCAACACCGGTATTAAGACAGCGCGCACACGCTGGTCGCCCGAGTGGGTGGTCACCATGGACCAGGATTCACGATTCAGCGGGGATTACATCCGCCACGCGTTGGGTGCCGAAAAGAGTTCCAGCAATCCTGAAACCGTCGCTATGGTCTGCGCGCAGTTGCACAACGGCGTACCCCTGCCTGTGTTAACCGCAGGGCCGGAAGCCGAAGTCTTTGACCCCATGCAGTCGGGGACCCTGATCCGCGCCACGGTATTCGATCAGCTTGGATACCTCGACGAGTCGCTCTTCATCGACTGCGTTGATTCGGAGTTTAATGCGCGGGTCCGCAACGCCGGCCTCCGGGCTATTGCTGGCCCTGGCTGCAATCTGGAACACTCCCTCGGCGACGCCCGCCCGCTACGGATACTTGGCTGGCACGCCCGCCTCGGTCAGAAAAGACTCTTTGTCCACTATCATGCGCCATTCCGGGTCTATTACATCACCAGAAATTCCCTGGTCATGGCCCGCAAATACTTCAGGCGACAGCCGCGATGGGTGATCAGGCGCATGGGGATGGAGCTCCAGAGCCACGTCGTGCGCCTCGTTTACGGCCCCAACCGCCGCAAACACGTTCTTGCCACCGTCAGTGGCATCCACGATGCCTTGCGCGGCCGCCTGGGCAAGATTGACGAACAATTGGCCGCCCGGCTGCGCTGAGTATCCGTACCGCCGGCCCGCTCCCGCCCCTACCCGAAAGTTCTGTTGATGTCTGAGAATTCACGCAAGATCTATGTCGTCTACCCCCGTGGGCTGCGCACGGGAGGGCCCGAAGCCCTTCACCAGCTTGTGGACATGCTCCGTGAACTCGGCCAGGACGCCTACCTCGTCCCTCACCCCGCTACGGCAGCAACCCCCCGCGCGGAGCAGTTCGAGATCTACAACGCACCCGAGGCGCCGGCGCCCGTGGACGCCGAAGGCAACTTTGTGGTCGTTCCTGAGGTATATGTGGCCGATCTGCATGCCTACAAGCGCGCCACCCCGATCTGCTGGTGGCTCAGTATCGATTATTCACCCACCTTCATTGCAGGACGCACCGCACTGAGGTCGACCTCCGGTCCATGGTCTTCGCTCAAGGAGACATTGGTTCCGCGGTTGAGCGCAGTGAAGAACCGCGTTGATCCGCGCAGCATCAAGCGGAGCCGCATTGTTCACGCGGTACAGTCCTCATACGCTTGGGCGTTCCTCTTCTCCCACCTCAACGTCGTGCCCTCCCTTCTTTCCGACTACACGCCAAGCGCCGAGTTCCTCTCCGGAGGCGAGGACGGTTCCAGGAACCACCGCCTGGTGACTTTCAACCCGGTCAAGGGCGGGGACATCATCCGTGAGGTCATGAAAGTCTGCGACCCGTCCATTGAATGGCGCCCCATTCAAGGCATGACCCGGACCGAAGTCACGTCAACTCTGGGAGAGTGCGGAATCTACCTTGATCTGGGCTTCCACCCAGGAAAGGACCGGATGCCCCGTGAGGCCGCCCTCTCGGGGGCGCTCACCGTCGTCGGCCGGAGAGGCTCGGGAGCCTTCTATGCGGATGTGCCGGTTCCGTGGGAACACAAGATCACGCCCGGCCCCGCAGAAGTGTCCTACTCCGCGGCCCTCCTGCCGCAACTGATGGCGGACCTTCCCCGAGAAATCGCCAAGCAGGATTCATACCGGGCGGCTATCCTGGGCGAAAAGGACCGATTCAAACGCGAGGTGTCGGACATCTTTGTCGAACAGCGCTTCGGCAAGGATGCCTACGATTACCTGGATGCGTAGCGTGCGTGACCCCGCCTTCCCGGGACGGAGCGTCGTCTGTTGAGTCACTCCCGTGCCATGGCCAGGAGGATCGGCGCCTTCGCGGGTCTTCCCCTCCTTGCCTCGCTAGCGCCTTTCCTGCTGCTGCCCTACATCGCCCGGGTCGGTGGCGAGGGCACATGGAACGCCCTTGCAATCGGACAGGCCGTCGGTTCTCTAGCCGCGATTCTCGTGGCCCTGGGCTGGACGTTGTCAGGGCCGGCCCGCGTCGCCGGGACCAACAACCCCGAGCTCCGCCGGCGTCTCTATGCCATCAGCTTGCTAACACGACTCGTGGCGTTCGCGGCCTGCCTACCGGTCCTGGCAGGCATCGCTGCCCTCTACGGCGGCACCGGGCACTTCTGGGAGACGTTCCTGATGGCCGGGGCCCAAGCGGCCGCGGGTTTGTCGCCGGCATGGTATTGCATTGCCACCGGGGACGCAGGCCAGATCGCCCGCTACGATGTGGTGCCCAGGATCATTTCCACCATCGTCTGCATCCCCGTGCTTTTGGCCACCGGCCTGATCATCCTGTATCCGGCCGCAATCCTGGCCGGTGGACTGCTCGGGACGTTCTTTTTCACCCGCCGGCACAGCAAGCGACAGGACTATGCCCATCTTCATGCCCTCCCCGTCATCAAGGAAATCTGGGCTCTACGGGCCGCGTCCGGAACCACAATGGCCGCAGCAGCATACTCAGCCACTCCGGTCCTTGTCGTAGCGGCCGCGGCTTTCCCCTCTGGCCTTGCGGTGTTCGTCTCCGCCGAAAAGCTCTTCCGCATCGGTCTCATGGCCGTGGGCGCCTTGGGCAGCAGCCTTCAGGGCTGGGTGGCGGAGATCGACGGCGATCAGCTCAAGAGGCGGAAGTTTTCCCTGCTCAGCCACACAATCCTGGGGATCGCGGGTCTCGCGGGCTTCGCCCTGCTGGGGCCATTCGTCACGCAGTTGCTCTTCGGCCCGCCGCTGGCCGCCGACCTTGCAACTTGTCTCTGGTTTGGTGTGGCATTCCTCTTCGTCTCCATCAACACCTCCACTGGATCGCACTGGTTGGTGCCGGCGGGCCGTATCAGGGCTGTGTTCTGGAGTACGGTGGCCGGAGCGGCGATAGGCCTGCCAGCGATGCTCTTCCTCAGCACCTTAATGCAGGGGGCAGGCGGCGCGCTTGGCTTGGCCATTGGGGAGTTTGTTGTTTGCGCTGTTCAGGGGGTCGCACTGTTGTATTCGGCCGGCAGGAACCGGCGGAACCCAGCCGCTCCGGCCAGTGGCAGCATCTCTGAAGTCGACGTTTAGCCGCAGGCCGTGATCCGGAACAGCCGGGCGGTTCCCTGGGAATCGATCAGCTCGGCTGCGCCGCTGCCGGCCAGATCGTCCAGACCGGTAAAGACATCCCGCCGTTCGTCCCCAAAGTTGACCTCATGGTGGCCGAAATCCAAGACATAGCCGACGTTCAGCTCCCTGACGGCGTCGCACACGGCGGGATCGGTGGCCGCATCCCGCAGCCGGTCGTAGAGCAGCTGGGCGCTCAGCGGGATTGCCCCGAGGATGTGGAACTGCAGGGCCCTCCGGTCCGCAAGGGCGTAGGCCAGCGAACTGCCGTTCCACGGGTTCCCCACGATGACCGCTCCGGGCGGCACGTGCCTGTCCAGTCGTCCCAGCAGTGCAAGCTCATCGGAGCTGACGAGGGGCGACGAGGCTTCCACACGGTACATTCTGGCGGCGGCGGTTTGCGCGGCGTCGACGTTACCCTGCTGGGTGGTGACCAGAAGCAAAGCGAGGAGGCCGGCTCCCCCCCCATGAAGGACAAGACGCCGGCGGCCGAACGGCCAGTCCCCAGTGGCCCACAAGGCTCGCTTCTTGAACCACTTCCAAAGTTCAGCGCCACCTACAACGGCCACCGGCAGGATAGCAATAGGCAGCAGCGCAGCGAGTCGTGGCGGATCGTTGTACCAGATGCCAGTGAGGAAGTCCCTGATCCGTCCGGACCGGAACGACGCCGCAGCAACGAAAAGCAGCCCCGCCACAACGTAGACTCCCAGCAGCCACCACATGCCCGGTTTGCGCACGAGGTACACCAGCCCCGCCAGTGCCAGGATCATGACGGCCCACGAGACCGGACGGCCAATGGCCGAACTCGTGATCACCTCGAAAACGGCACGGAAAGGACCCTCGACCGCGGGCCAGAAAGCGGCTTCCTTGGGCGGCCGGACCGTCATCCAAAGCGCGACGGCGGCGAGCACTGAACCCAAGAGCACCACACCGTGGATGCCCACCGAGCCGAAGGAGACCCCGCGCCGGCGTACGCCCTCACGCAAGGATAACCACCACCGGAACAACGCTGCCGGGGCGAGGAACGCGAGGAGCGCCATGATGGAACTGGGGTGGGCCAGCGCGAGTCCGGGAAGCGTCAGGGCCAGCGAGATCACGGGCAGCGCCCGTCCCTCCCCCGGCGCCGCGCCGAGGCCCAACGACTGCAGGCCCATCGCCAACGCGGCCGGCAGGATGCTGATCCCGAGGAAATTCGGATACAGCACGCCAAAATCCACCATCAGGAGCGGGAATGCGCCGAACGCCGCCGAAAGCACAGCCGCAATCCAAGTGGCGACAAAAGTCGGCCCAAGGATGACGCGTGCGAGGAAGATGCACGCCAGCGGCCAAACGAGTGCAGCGATGCAGACGTTCACCAGGTTGACGGCAACGGGGATTGGCAGGTCCGTCAACTGGACCGTCAGAGACGCCAGATCGTGCCAGGCCGTCGGGTAGAACCCTCCGCCTGTCATGGCGCCAACGGTGAGCGCAGAGCCGGAGCCGGTGTCCAGAATGTAGCGGATAGCGTTGAGATGGAAAACGTTGTCGAAGGTTTGCGAGAACGCCTCCGGCTCGCCAAAGGCCCCGATAAGCCGTGCACCGACAGTCACAGCTGCCAAAACGACGGCGGCGGTCACCGAGAGGGTGCCACTCCAGTTGGCCGGCCAAAGCCTCACGTCTGCGGGATGTCGCCGGAAACCCAGGGGCCGAATCTTGAGCCATCCGCGGCAGATCAACAGGACGCCGGCCACACACAGAAACGTGCCCAGCACGACCGGCCCGATTGACCATGGAATTCCGGCGAAATCAGCCAGAACGGCCGACATTGCTATGACAGTGACGGAAAAACCCGGGGCCAGCGCCGCCAGTGCGAATCGGTCGAGACCTGCCGAAACTCCGATCAACAGGCCGGGGCCAAACAGGATTAAGACTGCCATGATGAATTCCGGAACCACAGACCACCAGGACATTCAAACCTTCCGGGAGCGGCCGGCAGCTCCACCTTCATCAGATCAAGGCATCGGTATGCCAATCGCCTCGCGCGTTCCGGCCTTGCATATTCTACGGGACAGCCGGAGTTTGTGGTGCGGCCGGTAGTACCGGGTGGCGGTTCTGATTGCGCAAACACGAGGCGAAGCGCGCGCAGAGTCAGACGAGCGGCACTCAGCCAAGTAGGCTATAACCGTGCCAAATTCCTGTAGCTCCCGTTCCCGGCCTTCACGAGCTTCGCGTCTCCGGGCTCTATCCGCGGCAAGTATAGTGGCCACTGTTCTGTCCGCGTGCGCAGGGCAAATACCAGCTGGAACTGTTCAAGGCGCCTTGATCGGCGTTGGTACAGCGTCCCAGCAGGGCGCGGTTGCCGCTTGGGCGAAGAACTGGAAGAACGATCACTCTGGTGTGTCAATCGCCTATTCCCCCGACGGCGCGGAGGTCGGCAAGACTGCCCTTATGAACGGGCTCTCCTACTTCGCCGCCGGAGATGCGGCGTTGGACGCCGGTACGGCGTCCAACGGGCAGTCGGTCTGCGGCCGCGATGGCCTCATCTCCGTACCGGTCGCCGTCGTGCCCGTCGGAGTTGCCTTCAACCTGGACGAGATCCAGACCCTGCAGCTTAGTGCGTCCCTCCTCTCAGGCATCCTGCAGGGACAGATCACGAAGTGGAACGATCCGCAGCTTGTCGCGGCCAATCCGGGAGTGTCCCTTCCCTCCATTGATGTGGTCCCCATCCTTGAGAAGTCTCCCTCGGACGTGACACACGCTGTGAACGAATATCTGGCCGCCGAGGCGCCGGATTCGTGGCCTGACGCCAGCGGAAGTGAATGGCCCAGCGGTACGGTCAAGGCCAGCGAGGACAAAGTCACCGATGCAGCCCAGAAGGTCGAGGAGACCGCCGGAGCAATCACGGTCCTTGATACAGCCATCATCGGTTCACGGTTTTCCGTGGCCCGCCTCCAATTCGGCGGCGTCTACCAGGATTTCGGAAATGAGTCCACGATGGCGGCGATTTCCGCCGGCGAGACCGTGGAGTCCGTCCCTCGCGTCGTGGAGCAACGGCTCGACGGCAGCAAGGGATATGCCCTCGCCGTACTGGAGAACCAGTACTTCTGCACCCGGTACCGCAACGATGCCACGGCTGGCCTCGTTCGTTCCTGGGGCGAGTCTGTCCTGAGCAGGCAGGGCCAGAGGGATGCCGTTGTCTACTCCAGCTCATTGCCCCCCAGCGAACAGACGACCGCCGCGGCCCTGAAGCACGTCCGGGCCATCACTTCGGACAAAGGGTAGAGGCAATGGCAGCGGTTCAAGTGCACAACCAGGACAAAACTCCTGCTCTGGACGGAGAAGACTCTGTGCCCGCAAGAACGCCTTCCGGTTCTTCGCCATGGACGTTGTTCGGCAAGTTGTTCCTGCTGATATTTGCAGCAGTATCGCTGTGGTCGCTCGCAACTCCGCTTATGGCGTTTCCCGACGAGCCTGCCCACACCATCAAGGCCGCCGCTGTTGTCCGCGGCCAGATCACCATTGAAGAAGGGACGTCCTTCGGACACGGCGTTCACGTACGGGTGCCCGCCTACATCGCCAATCTTCACGCACAGGACTGCTACAAATTCCGTCAGGACACCGCGGCCAACTGCGCCCCCGCAATCCCCTCAGACGCCAACGCGGAAGCCATAGGCGTCACTTCAGCTGGATCCTATAATCCGATGTACTACTGGATCGTTGGGCTGCCGAGTTTGTTGCTCACCGGACAGCCGGCGTTGTTCGCTATGCGCATCCTCAGCGCAGTGCTATCAGCAGCGTTTTACGCGGCTGGCTTCACTGCCCTTGCACAACTGCGGCAAGCCCGGATCCCTGTTCTCATGGCTAGCCTCGCGGTGACTCCCATGGTTCTCTTCCTCGCCGCGGGCATCAACCCAAATTCCCTCGAGGTCGCGGCCACCATGGCGGCATTCTGCGGCTTCGTGGTCACGCTCGACAATGCCCATCGGGTGAGACACGTCTTGCCCGCAGTAGTCACTGTCATTGCGTCGACAATAGTGCTCGCCAACACCCGTCAAGTGTCACTGATCTGGCTGCTCTGCGCCCTGGTCGCGGGTGTGCTTCTGTTCCGGGGCGCCGATATCAAGGCTGCCTTCCGCAACCGGCTAGTACTCACCGGGGTGGCCCTCACTGTGCCCGGCGTCCTCCTGGGGATCTACTGGATCTACTTGATGCTGCACGCACCGGCCAACTCCGGCGTGGCCCCGGAGGGTATCGCCAACCCCCAACCCGGCGTTTCGATCTATCGCGCTTTCCTGACCATGGTCGAGAAAGCCCCCGAGTTCGTCCAGCAGTACATCGGAGTCATGGGTTGGCTTGACACGCCCGTGCCGATGGCCGTCGTCATGTTCTGGAGCATGGTTTTCGTCGTTGCATTCCTTCTGCCAATGCTGATTCGACCCTTCCAGACCACGCTTGGCGCCTGGGCAGCGCTTACGATGCTCATTTTCGTGCCAGCCATCCTTCAGGCGTCCATCTGGAAGTCCATGGGATTCGTCTGGCAGGGCAGGTACAACCTGCCACTGGTGGTCGTTCTCCTAATCGCGGTTGGCATGACGGCCCGCAGACTGCGTTTCCCCCAATCGTCCGGCGCTCAAAGTGTTGCCCGAGTTGTCCTGTGGGCCGCAGTATTCTGCCATCTTCTGGCCTTCGCCTTTGTCCTCCGACGCTACGTGGTGGGGACGTTTGGCGGCGGAAACTGGCACGCCCTGATCAACGGCGCGCAGTGGCAACCACCCCTCGGATGGTTCCTGCTGACCCTTATGTACCTTGCCGTTATGGTGACAGCGGCCTCCGGGCTTTTTCGGTTCCTGTTTCCGGGGGCCGTACTGATCCAACTGCCTCGGTCACGGGGCCGCCACGACTCATAATTCTGAGCAACCGGACACTGACCCCTGCTGTTCTCCAGCAACGAAACGCATTGGCGTCGCCTGACTGTGACTTGTCAGTTCAGAACCAAACCCCAGGTTGATACGTTACGTTGCATTTTCACTTCGGGGAGAGTGCATCCAGGCGCCCAGGATGCGTAGTCGTTGGAAGATCACCGGTCCGGTTGGGGCGCCGGCATGTGGGCTGCACACGTAGCCGTTTGAGTGGCAGCGGGGCCCAGACCTCCTGTATCGTCCCAGCCGTCGCTATGGATCAAACACCAGTTCACAGATTGCCTGGCGCGGCCACTAAGGCGCTCAGCGCCGGCGGAAGGGGGCGTGGGCTTTGAATCGAGTGGTTCCGGAGTCGAGGACTCAATCAGGAAGGGCAGTGCCTGGCTCGTCGCACCTTCGGTGAAACTGAACAGCCACGAACCGTCCCGCCGGTCGCAGGAAACCCGTCACAGCCGGCGCTCCCCCGGGCCAGCCAGCGGCGCCGGGCGCCGGCCGATTCATCCGGTCCACGGCGCGAAAAGTCCGGGTCAGTCGATCCGGCAAGGCGCGACAGGCGGGGCGCCGATAAAATGACTAGGGTGCCGGCTCAGCATCCGGCGCTCGCTCAGCGTCCCGGGCAGGTTCATGGCGGAAGATCCAGTGCCGATAGAGGAGGAAGTTCCATCCGGTCGTCAATACGGTGGCCACAACCTTGCCGATTCCGTAGGCCCAGTCCAACCTGTCGAAACCGGTGACGATGAGATCCGTAACCACTACGTTCACGATGACCAAAGCTATGTACTTTGCGGCACTTACGCTCCGGCTGTTCATGGCCTGGAAGGTAAACGACCGCTGGAGGGCAAAGTTGAAGATGAGGCTGGTGAGAAAAGCGATTGGGGTAGCAATCACCAGGTCGACGTTCAGCCCTTCATGCAGGCCCACAAGAAGTCCCAAATCCAACGCAAATGACAACACCCCGACGATCAAAAATTTCAGAAACGGGCTGCGGTGCAGGAACTCCATGATCTGTTGGCGCGCCGGCGTTCGGGAGGTCGTTTTTTCGGGGCGGAATGCCATAGCGTCTGCGGGTCTCTCTTCGCTTCTAGTCATGGAATGCATGGACAAGCGGGGAAACTGAGTCCGTCCCGTCACAGTCAGTTTACCGTTACGGGAGTCGCCGCGGGCCAGCCTGAGGCGCATTCGGCGGCCGTCACCTAGTAACCTGAAGCTACCATGATACCTGTGCCTTCCCTTATGACTCCCCCCCGCCGCGACCGAAACTCCCGTCTGGGCCAACTGCCGGTCTTAGTCGCCGCGTTCGTGATATTGGGCCTCCTGACAACAATCTGGTGCCTGGCTACCCCGATCATGTCCCTTCCCGACGAACCGGCGCACACTATCAAAGCAGCCGCCGTTGCGCGCGGGCAGTTCAGCGGGGAATCCACGGGAGTCCAGGGTGCACAGCTCCAGGTTCAGGTGCCCCGCTATATCGCCGACATTCGAACGCAGCAATGCAGCGCTTTTAAGCCTGCCGAGACCCCCGCCTGCGCCCCTAAGGTGAGCCTGGACCGCAGCTTGGGTACAGGCGAAACAAGCGCCGGTAACTACAACCCGGTCTACTACGTCCTCGTAGGATTGCCTTCCCGTGTTATGGGCGGCGAAGCGGCCATCTACACGATGCGCATCCTCAGTGGTCTGCTCAACGCCGCGATCCTGGCTTCGGTCTTTGCGGCAGCCTCGGCGCTGCGCCGTCCACGCATGCCCCTCATAGCCGTCGCAGTGACCGTCACGCCCGGCGTCTTGTTCCTTAGCGGCGGGATCAATCCCAACGCCCTAGAAATCACCACCGCGGCCGCCGTGTTCATGCACCTCTGCGTCATACTTGAGAATGCCGAACGGCTGAGGGCCGTCCGCTGGAATATCGTGGCGCTGGCGGTCGCAGCGTCGCTACTTGCCAACACCCGCCCGCTTTCCTTGCTTTGGCTTCTTCTTGCAGTCGGAGCGGCCACGGCAGCTTTCGGGGGCCGTCGGTTCCTTCTGATCCTTAAAGACAGGTTTGTGTGGCTGGCCGCTGGCGTCACCGCGCTTTCGTGCGGCTTTGCCCTTTTTTGGCTCGTGACCGCCAAGAGTTTCGACAGCCTGCTGGCCAGCCCGACTGAAATCGCGCCAGACCAGGCGTTCGCCACCATGCTGGACCGGACATTCAACTATGTCATTGAATATGTGGGCGTCTTGGGCTGGCTCGACACCCCCGCCCCCGCCGCGGTGCAGATGACGTGGGTGATGGCGTTCGGACTGTTGCTCCTGGTCGGACTTACTTCCCGCCCTGTCAGGGGCCGTTGGGGTCTTGCCATCCTGGTGCCTCTGGTAATCGTGCTCCCTGCATGGCTGCAGGCGTCCACGATTCAAAGCCTCGGGTGGATCTGGCAGGGTCGCTACCTTATGGCCCTTGTTGTCGTTCTGCTACTGGCCGCAGGAGTGGCAGCCCGCTTCATGCCGTTCAGAGTCACCCCCTGGAAAAAATCCGCAGTGCGCTGGTCGCTGGTCCTGATGGGACTGGCCCACGTGTACATGATGCTCTTCGGATTCCGGCGCTACACGGTCGGCATCGTCGAACGCACCAACTGGACTGAAATGTTTGATCCGAAGTGGCAGCCCCCATTGACGTGGCAGGGCCTTACCCTTGCCTACATGGCAGTCCTGGCGGCCGGCGGATATCTGCTGTACCGCTCGCTCGTCGGTAGCCCGGCGGGACCTCTTGGCGGCCCCTCACTGGGAGGCGCCGTTCGGCCTGCAACCGCCGCCCGACCCCATGTCCCGGTATTCGTTGAATCCCAGGGTCCCACAGATTCCCGCTGATCGCGCCGGCTGCCAGGTCGTCACCTCCTAGCAGATGGAGACGTGAGGGCTGGCCCGCCAAGATCGCGTGCGCGGTCAGTCTTCGCTAACGGAGGGACAGAAAAGAATTTCACCGCGGGTCGCCGTGCATCACTGGGCGCTGCGGAGAACTACACCGGCGCTGATCGGCGACGCAGTTCTCCAACGACGTCGTGAACGTTGCCGTCCATGACAACCTCACCATGCTCCAGCAGCACCCCGCGCTCACAGACGGTCGCCACCAGATCCAGGTCGTGGCTCACGACGAACAGCGTCTTGCCGTGCTCGGCCAGCTCCTTGATCTTAGCGATGCACTTGCGCTGGAACGGTTCGTCACCAACGGCAAGAATTTCATCAATCAAAAAGACTTCGGGGTCTGTGTGTACCGCGATGGAAAATGCCAGGCGCAGATACATTCCGGAGGAATAGAACTTCACCTCGGTATCAATAAACTCACCGATTTCAGAAAACTCGACAATCGAATCAAACATCTCATCGATCTGCTTTTCCGACATGCCAAGGATAGCGCCGTTGAGGTAGACGTTGTCCCGCCCGCTGAGATCGTGGTGGAAGCCAGCGCCAACCTCGATGAGCCCGGCGACGCGCCCTCTGGTCCGCACCGTGCCGCCGTCGGGCTGCAATACGCCCGAAATCAGCTTCAGGAGTGTGGACTTGCCGGAACCATTGAGACCCAGCAGGGCAACGGTTTCACCTTGCTTGACTTCAAGCGACACATGATTCAACGCAAGGAACTTCTTCGACAGATCACCCTTGCGGCCCCGCACCAACCAGACCAAGGCCTCCTTCAGGGAGCGGGTATGCCGCAGGACGAACTGCTTGCGGACGCCAATACAGCTGATGGCAACGTGGCCGTGCGACGTCATCTCAGAGCTCCTGTGCAAAGTGGACGGACAGCCGGCGGAACATCAACTGGCCAAGGAACAGGATGGCGACGGAGATGAGCAAGGAGACAGGGAGCCAGAAGTTCAGCAGGTCCGGCGGCATGGTGTCGCTCACAAGCTGGTCCGCCTTCAGCGTCGGCTCCCAAAAGGTCCAGTGAAACACTTCGACGGCGGTGGTCATCGGGTTCAGCTGGTAGACCCAGAACCACGGGCCCAGGACGCGCTCGACCATGGTCCACACGTAAAGAACCGGTGAAGCCCACGTGACGACCATAACGATCATGTCCACGATGTTCTCGGAATCCCGGAAGTAGACGTTGACGGCGCCGAACATCAGGCCAAGGCCAGTAGCCAGCACTGCGACCATGACGAAGATCAGGATCGCGGCGGCTATCTGCAGGATCGACGGAGTCCAGCCCACAAAAACGCAGGCAGCGATCAGCACCAGCAATTGCGGCAGGAAGTGGGCGGCCGAGACCCACACCGTTGCTACCGGGAAGAGCTCCCGCGGCAAGTAGATCTTTCGGATGAGGTCACGGTTGTCAACGATGGACCGGGTGGCGTTTGACAGCGCCTCGGTAAAGAAGTTGATCAGCACGATCCCGGAGAAGAGGTAGATCGCGTAGTTGGGCGTGCCTCGCTCCAGGTTCAGGAAGATGCCGAGTGCGATGAAGTAGATGAGGAACTGCATCAGCGGCTTGACATAGGACCACAGCAGCCCGAGCACGGACCCGCGGTAGCGGATCTTGATTTCCTTGCGCACCAGAAGCTTCAGCAGGAAGCGATCGCCGTAGACGTCGAGCAGCCCGCGGCCACTTCCGGGCTTGACAAGCTGGTCGATCTGACCCGCCATCTACTCGCCATCCTTGGAGTGGGAAGCGAAGGTCTTCTTCCAAGCTTCCATTGAGGTGATCTCAGGCAGCGCGGTCCGATACTGGTCCGCCAGCCGGTCCCACTCTCGGTAAAGCCGAAGATGCAGGCGGCTCGCTTCGGCAAGCATCGACTTCAGTTTCTTGGGGTCGCGCCGGTACCAGGATGCACCCGTCCCCTCGGCATTGGACACTACGACGCTGTCGTAGTGCGCAAGCCTGAACCAGCGGTTGTCGCGGTGGGCCAGGAAGCCCTGTGGGCGTTCAGCGCTCTCCGGCGCCGGCGTCTTGACCAGCTGGCGCGACACTGTCTTGATGCCCCAGGGAATCAGGTCCTTCTTGCGCGGCATGCCGATCGGGGCGCCCCCCATTGGGCCGCGGCCCAACTTCGGCGCCGGGAAGTCATCAACGTCGTCCTTGAGCTGGGCATCCGGGTACTGGGACTTGAGGGCGTTGATCTCGGGAAGCCGGGAGGCCAGTACCTGGTGAAGGTCATGCGGTCCTTTGAAGATGTCCTTCAGGGCTTCGATGCGTCCATGCTCGGTGAAGTACTGCATGGAGACGAGGTGCTTGACATCGGCCTGGACCGATTCCCGCAACACCCGGCCACCTTTGGGGTAGGGGCTGTGAATGAGCGTGGCTATCAGCCGGTTTCGCTCGTGGAAGTAAGACTGCCAGCCGACCATGTCATCTTTGTCGGCCCACGACACATGCCACACCGCTGCACCCGGCAGCGATACCGTCGCAAAGCCCGCTTCCCGGGCCCGGAGGCCGTATTCGGCGTCGTCCCATTTAATGAAAAGCGGGAGGGATAGTCCGATTTCCTTGATCACCTTGGTGGGGATGAGGCACATCCACCAGCCGTTGTAGTCGACGTCCACCCGGCGGTGCAGCCAGGCCGTCTGCCGGAGGTTGGCGACGCTGAAATCGTGGCGGAGCTCCATATCGGCATGTGGCTGTGCCGGCACAATCCGGTAGGGGTCGACGACCTCGCCAAAGGTGTGCAGGACGCTGCGGTTGTACAGGTCAAACATGTGCCCGCCGATGATGGTGGGTTTGCGGCAGTAGTCGGCAAAGGTCAGGAGACGAACGATGCTTTCGGGCTCGACGACAATGTCGTCGTCGAGCAGCATCACGTAGTCGCTGCCGTTCTCGACCGCTTCGTACATGCCGCGGGCAAAGCCGCCGGACCCACCCAGATTGGCCTGGTTGATCACCCGGAGCTTACCGCCGAGTGCTTCACTGACCTCGGCGAAACCGGCCTGGGCCTCGACCTTCTGCGTGCCCTGGTCCACGATGAGGATCTCTTTGACATCGTTGAGGACGTCAAGGTTTTCCGAGAGGATCCGGGCGTTGTTGAGGCAGAAATCGGGCTTGTTCATCGTAGTGATTTCCAGAGTCACCTGGCCACGGCGGTCCACGCGGTCCGGGGTTTCCCAGTGGCCGGTTTCCAGCACGAGGTCCGTGGAGCTGGCAGCCAGGTCAAACCAGTACCAGCCGCCGTCGCCGAACGGCTTGAGGGAGAGCTCGAACACCGAGGTGGACTCGCCGTCCACGTGGCGGCCATCGACCCGCTGAACGGAGCCCCGGGCGTTGGACTTGTAGACGGTGACCGCTCCACTACCGCTTGTCCTAACGACCAGTCGGAGGTCCCGGACGGAAGTCCACCGGCGCCAGTAGCTCGCCGGAAAGGCGTTGAAGTAAGTACCGAAGGAGATCTCCTCGCCCGAACGTACTCGCATGGAACGCCTCGTGAGCAGATCCTCGAAGTGAGCCTGCGGTCCGCCGGAACTGAACATCTGAAGCTTGTCTTCGGGCAGCTTCGGCCAGCGCGCCAGTTCGTCGTTCTCGCGCAGCCGGATGCCGCTGGCAGGACCCGCGTCCACGTAAAGCGGGATGGTGTCCGTCTGGTCGGCCGACGGGAGGATCACCCTCTGAAGAGCGCTCCAAGAGGATGACCCTTCAGTGGTCATCATGCGTCCACTCCTCCGCTTTCGATCTTGGCGCCGGCCTCAAAATGCGGGCGGATCTTGTTGTCGAACATGGTCAGGGCGGACCCGATGGCCATGTGCATGTCCAGGTACTTGTACGTACCGAGGCGTCCGCCGAACAGGACGTCCTTCTCGGCGGCCGCCAGGTCGCGGTACTTCAGCAGCCGTTCACGGTCCGCGGCCGTGTTGATCGGGTAGTAGGGCTCGTCGCCCTCCTCCGCCGCACGGGAGAACTCGCGCATAATGACGGTCTTTTCCGTCTGGTAATTGCGCTCCGGGTGGAAGTGGCGCGGCTCGATGATGCGCGTGTAGGCAACATCCTCGTCGTTGTAGTTGACCACGGACGTTCCCTGGAAATCGCCGACGTCGATCACTTCTTTCTCGAAGTCGATGGTGCGCCAGGAGAGGTCGCCCTCGGAGGAATCGAAGTAGCGGTCGACGGGCCCGGTGTAGATGACCGGGATGTTGCCGACGACCTTGTTCTTGCTGTACTCGTGCGACTCGTCGAAGAAGTCGGTGTCGAGCCGTACCTCGATGTTCGGGTGCTCCGCCATCTTCTCGATCCACGCGGTGTAGCCGTTCGTCGGCAGACCCTCGTACTTGTCGTTGAAGTAGCGGTTGTCGTAGTTGTAGCGCACCGGGAGGCGGGAGATGATCCCGGCGGGCAGGTGCTTCGGATCCGTCTGCCACTGCTTGCCGGTGTAGTGCTTGATGAAGGCTTCGTACAGTGGACGGCCGATGAGCTGGATGCCCTTATCGTTCAGGTTCTGCGGATCGGTACCGGCCAGTTCCCCGGCCTGTTCCTTGATCAGTTCCTGCGCCTGGCCCGGGGTCAGGTTGGCGCGGAAGAACTGGTTGATGGTGGCCAGGTTGATCGGCAGGGAGTAGACCTCGCCCTTGTGAACGCCGTACACCTTGTGGACGTAGTTTGTGAACGTAGTGAAACGGTTGACGTACTCCCAGACACGCTCGTTCGAGGTGTGGAAAAGGTGGGCACCGTAACGGTGCACCTCGATGCCGGTCTGCTCTTCCTTTTCGCTGTAGGCGTTGCCGCCAATGTGGTGGCGGCGGTCGATGACAACGACCTTCAAGCCCAGCTCGGTGGCGGCCTGTTCTGCGATTGTCAGGCCGAAAAAGCCCGACCCTACGATAACGAGGTCAGCGGTCACAAAATCTCCTGATTCGAATGTGGGCAGCGCAACGTTGTGCATTGTCTGCTGCTCCAGCCTACCCGAGGCAGGGTAGGAACCGGCGAATCGGGGACGACGGCGGTGCCGGCCTTCGGCCCGGTCCCCCGGCTGTTTTCCAAGGTCAGAGCCGTTATCCACATAGCCGGATTCCTATCCTCACGGGGCTTCAATCATGCCTAGCGTGGGGATGAACCATGCCGAGGGAAAGGACTCCGGCCGATGATCCTGCACTGCACTTTGGTCCCGGCGCCGGGCTCCGCGCTCGCCCCGGAGCCCGTGGAACTGGCCCTCGAGCTGCCTGCCGCTTGCTCCGGTGCGGAGCTACAGTCAGCGGTGTCGCGGCGCTATGGCACGGGCGCCCTGACCGTGGCCGGCGCACCTCTCGCGCCCATGACTGTTGGCATGCCGCCCCTCGTCCACGGCGCCGTCCTGGTGGACGGGCCCGCACCCCGCCGAAATGAGGCAGTGCATGGGACGGCGCCACTGCTGCTCGCCGTGCACAGCGGGCCAGGCGCCGGCATAATCATCCCGCTGCGGCGCGGACGCTTCCGGATCGGGCGGAGCGGAACGGAGATCGTGATCCCGGATGCCGAGCTGTCCCGCGAGCATGCCCGGCTGGAGGTCTCGGATTCCGCTGTGACCCTCGTCGATCTCAACAGCGCCAACGGCACCACCGTCGACGGCCGCAGGGTGCGGGCGACACCGGTGACCACCGCATCCTCGATCCGTTGCGGTAACTCCTCACTCTCCCTGATCTTCGCCGGATCCTCGGATGCGGGAGTGCCTGCCTCGGCAGGGTGCAGCGTCGCGGAGCCGCTCCTAGTGGCCAACCACTCTGCGGCGGCCAACCGCGGAGTCCTCATGGCGACCGCCGTCCTGCCGCTGGCCATCGGAATCGGGCTGGCCGTGATCACCGGCATGTGGATGTTCCTGGCCTTCACCGCCGTTTCCGCTGTCTCGCTCCTGGTTCCGGTGGTGGCGGGGCGAAAGCAGCTCCGAGAGCTGAAGGGCGCCGTCGCCGCCGCGGCGCGGGAGGATCAGGACCGACGACGGCGGTCCGCGCCTTCCGCCGCGGAACTTTCGCTCCGCGGCTCAGCGGTGAAATCCGATGCGAGGCAGTCTTCGCCGCCTCCGACGCCCGTCTGGCTGCGGCTCGGGCTGGCGGAGCAGACAGCGAACCTCCGGCTGGAACCGCCCGGTTCCGCCGTCCGGTCGCCGCCACCCGGTCTGATGCCCGTCACACTGGACCCTGCTGTCTCGGTAACAACTCTCCGCGGCCCGGAACCCGCGGTGGCCGGGCTGGTCCGGGCCTTCCTTATGCAGCTGGCCTCCTATCCCCTCGCCCGGCGCACCCGCGTCCTGGTCCATGGTGCGCCGCGCTCCCTTCCCCTCTGTGCGCGCTTCCTGGCCGCCGTCACCCTGTCAGGCCATGAAGCATTCACGCTGGCAGCGCTGAACGCCGGGCACGGCCGGGGCTATGACCTTGGACTGCTGATCATCGTGGACGGCAGCGGAGCCTCTGCGCTGCGTGCTGCGGCGGTCAGTCACGGGTGGCAGGTGATTGAATGCGGCGGGCTGGACGCTTCAGCCGAAACGGACCCGGCCGCCAGCCAGTCCGTCATACTCGGCGAGCGCGCCGGTGTGCTCGCCTCGGACCGCTCGACGCTCGAATTCATACCTGATCGTGTGCCGGGTCCGGTCTTCGACCGATTCTGCCGCCGGCTCGGCGGGCCGGTCGGCCCTGGAGATGCGCCCCCAGCGGCCATTCCGGATGTCTGTTCCCTGGCCGAGATCCTCCCGCTCTCGACGGCGGACACCTCCCGGCGCTGGGCACAGTCCGCGGGGTCCCCCGGTCTTCCCGTCCTGGTCGGCGTCGGCGGCTCGGGCCCTCTGCGGCTGGACCTCCAGGCGGACGGCCCGCACGTCCTGGTGGCCGGCACCACCGGCTCCGGCAAGTCGGAGTTCCTGCGGACCCTTGCGGCCGCCCTCGCGGCCTGCCATCCGCCGGACCGCCTCAATCTGTTGTTCATCGATTTCAAGGGCGGATCCGGGCTCGGATCGCTGACCGGACTGCCACACTGCGTCGGGCTGCTCACCGATCTGGGCACGAATGAGGTGTCCCGCACCCTGGTTTCCCTGCGCGCCGAGGTTCGCCGACGGGAGGAGCTGCTCGCCGCCTGCGGGGCTCCCGATCTCAAAGCGTACGACGCCCTGAAACCGCTGGGGCTCCCGCTCCCCCATCTGGTGGTGGTCATTGACGAGTTCAGGATGCTGGTGGAGGAAGCGCCCCAGGCACTGTCCGAGCTCTTGCGCATCGCGGCGATCGGCCGCTCGCTTGGGATTCATCTCGTTATGGCCACGCAGCGCCCCCAGGGTGCCATCACCGCCGATATCCGGGCGAATGTGACCAGCTGTATCGCCTTGCGAGTCCAGTCCGAGATGGAGTCCCTTGACATCATGAATTCCCGGCTCGCGGCAACCATCCCCATTGGCGGCCCGGGCCGTGCCTACCTGGTCCGTGGAAACGACGGGCCGGAAGAGTTCCAGACGGCAACGGTCACACCGCTGCCGGAGGCGGCCACCGGCGTCGTGAGCGTGATGACGGCCGGTGATTTCGTGTGCCGGCCGCCCGCCGGCTCCTCCCCACAGGTTGAGGCCGCTGCAGGTCCTACGCCGTCCCGGGCATTGGCACCCTTCATCGAAGCGACAACTGCGCTGTGGGAAGCCCTGGGCGGCCGCCCGCCGCACCGGCCCGTTGCCGATCCGATCACGGCCAAGGTGCCGTTCCCGACAGACCTGCTTCCCGCCGGCGTGGGTCGGGAACCGGTCCGGCTGGGATGGCTGGACCTGCCCGAAGAGCAACGCACCGACGAGCTGCGCTGGTCTCCTGCCCAGCACGGCCACCTTGGACTCATCGGGGGTGGTGCCGGCGGCACCGATGTGGCACTGGCCCTCGCCGTAGACCAGCTGCTGTCGGTGGAACAGGAAACGCACCTCTATCTCCTCGACGCCGCCGGTGCCTTCAGTGGTTCCGTCAGTGGTCCCACAGCAGCTCCCAGGATCGGAGCGGCCGTGGGAGTTCATGACTTGCGGAGGGCCGTCCGCGTCCTGGAGCGCCTGGCCGGAGAATTGACCGGGAGGCTGAGCACCGGCGCCGACGGCGGCTCCCCGCCGCTGATTCTGGTCCTGGCCGGATGGGGGTCCTGGCTTTCAGCCTTCCGCGCCGGCCCGCTGGCCTGGGCCGAAGACCTCGTCCACGACATCGTTCGGGACGGTCCGGCGGCGGGCATCACCGTCATCGCTTCCGGCGAACGCGAGCTGGTCACGGCCCGGTTCTTTGCGGCAATCCCCAACCGGCTCTACTTTCCTGCCGGAACCACCGAGGAGGGACGGCTGGCCTGGCCGCGGCTGCCGTCACTCGACATGGTTCCCGGCCGGATGGTGGCTTTCGGCCCGTTCGTCGAGGGCCGTTCAACGGCCGGCCATATCGGGCAGCTCTTCGACGCGCCCGCCATCGGGCATCGTCCCAAGCCGGACGTACGGAGCCGGCCGTTCCGGGTCGAGCCGCTCCCCCGGCTTGTGACTGTCCCCGAGGTTCTCGCCCGCGCAGGGGAAGCCGTCCCGAGGGAAGGGCCGCAGGTCCGCGGGCGCCTGTGCCTTGGGATCGGCGGGGACGAACTCCGGCCGACAGATGTCCAGCTGACGCCCGGCAGCGTCCTTGCCGTCCTCGGCGCTCCGGGATCCGGGAAGAGTTCCTTGTTGTCAGCCCTGCCTGGCCTCAACCCGTCCGCGAGCTGGCAACGGCCCGCGGCCGGGGCGGATCCCGGTCAGTACTGGTCCGGAACCTATGCCAGCGCCCTCGCCGGGACCCTCGACCGGACATCAATCCTGCTGGCCGACGACCTGGACCTGCAGTCCACCGAAACCAACAGGCACCTGCTGGCACTGAACAGCCTGGGCTGGACAGTGATCCTGACAGCGGGTTTCAGTCATTCTCTTCAGCAACGGGCGCCGCTGGCGCTCCACGCGCGCAGCCAGGGAACGGGAATCCTCATTGCGCCGCGGAGCCCGTTGGATGGAGACCTGTTCGGGGTCCGGGTGGAACCCGAACACAGCCCTCCCCCGGGGCGCGCCGTCGTGATCTCCGACGGGCAGGCCACAGCGGTGCAACTGGCCGTCGACCCGACTGCCTGCGGCAGGGAGGGTTCGGCCTGACTAGAGGGACCTGCACGACCAGGCAACACAGTGCACTGCGGACTGTTGCCCGACAGGCCAGGGCCAGCGCAGGGGCGGCACCTCAGAACAGGAGCCGCTAAAGGGCAGGGGGTGCGCCGCCGGCCCGGGACGCGAAGGCAATGACCCGCTTGTCGAACAGCAGCACGATCGCAATGACCGCCGGCAGCAGCATGGCCACGCCGGCCAGGGGGTATCCGCCGGTCAGGGTCGGAAACCCGATGGTGAGGACAAAGAGCTGGGCCACCAGGGCACCTGCCCTGGGCCAGCGGTACCCGCGGGACAGGAACCTCGCCACGGCAAAGAGCCATGCGGAGAAGGCCAGCAACAGACCCAGCGTGAACACCGCGCCCCAGAAGGAGAGCACCGGGGCTCCGGTCAGGAGTTGACTGCCGTACCAGACCGCGGCAACCAGCAGTGCAGAGGCCTCGAGCGCCACAATGATGGCGACCACCAGGATGCCGGCGGGCCGCACCGGATGCCCGGACGCTGCGTCGTCGGATCCGGTCGGCGAGGTTCCGCCGGCAGGCTGGCCGCCAGGTGCCGCGCCAGTTGGCAGCACCGGGGGCGTTGCTGCGGGACCGTCCTCGCGACCTTCCGCGGCACTTTCCGCGGGATTCTCGTCGGGGCCGGAGTGGTTCTCAAAGGGTCTTGACACACTGGCACAGTACCGGACATAGTCGACTAGATGTGAGGGCGCCGCCAGCCAATGTGATGCATCGCTCACGATCCCACGGCATTTTGCAGCCAAGTACCCCTTGTTTACGCAGCGTTAACATGACACGCTTAATCCAGATGACCAAGGGGGCCCCAGAGGGCCCCTTTCTTATGAAGCCTCTAGTGAATAATTTCACAAAGGCATTTAACGAGTTCCCAGGAATGGAGTGACTGATCAGCATGGATTGGCGTAACCGCGCAGCGTGCCTTGACAAGGACCCGGAGCTTTTCTTCCCCGTAGGAAACACCGGTCCTGCCCTGCTGCAGATCGAGGAAGCCAAGAGTGTCTGCCGGCGGTGCCCCGTTGTCGACACCTGCCTGCAGTGGGCACTCGAATCCGGTCAGGACGCCGGAGTCTGGGGCGGCATGAGCGAGGACGAGCGCCGTGCCCTGAAGCGCCGCGCAGCACGCGCCCGCCGCGCTTCCTAGCAGGCAGACTACAAACAACCGGCCTCCGGGCTGCACACTTTCCCGCCTCCGGGCGACACGGCAACAATGGCCGCGGACGATCCAGTCCGCGGCCATTGGCCGTTTAACGGCCAGGTTCGGCTGCCAGGTAAACCGGTCTGCGGCCAGACAAACCGGCCGGCGGCCGGCCAAACCGGTCACCCCTTGTGGGCAGCCCCAAGCAACACGCCCCGGCCGGAGCCTAGCGCGGGGCCAGGCTCAGGACGATCTGGACCGCGGTTCCGCCGCCGTCCCTGGCCTTCCACTGGATGGTCCCGCCAAGCTCGCTCGTGACCAGGGTGCGGACAATCTGCAGGCCGAGGCCCTCGACATACGGGGTTGCCGGGATGCCAACGCCGTCGTCCGCGACGGTCACGGTTAGCAGCTCCTCCCCGTCCTCGCTCTCGGAGCGGTCGGCGATCAGCCAGACCGTGCCGGTCCGGCCCTCAAGCCCGTGCTCGACGGCGTTCGCCACAAGCTCGTTGATCACCAGGGCCAGCGGGGTGGCGAAGTCGCTGGGCAGCTCGCCGAACAGCCCCGAGCGCTGCGTCTTCACCTGCTGCGACGGCGACGCCACCTCGGCGGAGAGCCGGAACTGGCGGCCGATGAGCTCATCGAAGTCCACGCTCTGGGTCAGCCCCTGGGACAGGGTCTCGTGCACCAGGGCAATGGTTGCCACCCGCCGCATCGCCTGCTCAAGCCCCTGCTTGGCCTCATCGCTGACCATCCGGCGGGACTGCATCCGCAGCAGCGCCGCGACAGTCTGCAGGTTGTTCTTCACCCGGTGGTGGATCTCGCGGATCGTGGCGTCCTTCGTGACGAGTTCCATCTCCCGCCGGCGCAGCTCGGAGACGTCGCGGCAGAGCACCAGGGCGCCGAAGCGCTGCTGTTCATCGCGCAGGGGAATCGCGCGCAGGGAAAGACTGACCCCGCGCGACTCGATCTCGCTCCGCCACGGCATCCGCCCCGTAACCACCAGCGGCAGCGTCTCGTCCACCAGGCGCCGGTCTTTGAGCAGCCCGGCGGTCACCTCGGCCAGGCTGCGGCCCTCGAGCGACTCGCCGTCGCCGAGCCGGCGGAAGGCGGACACGCCGTTGGGGCTCGCATACTGGACGATTCCTTCCGCGTCGAGCCTGATCAGGCCGTCGCCAACGCGCGGTGCGCCGCGGCGCGAACCGGTGGGCGAGGCGAAGTCCGGCCAGAGCCCCAGGGTGCCCATCCGCAGCAGATCGTAGGCGCACTGCCGGTACGTCAGCTCCAGCCGGGAGGGCATCCGCGAGCTGGAGAGGTCCATGTGGGTGGTGACAATGGCCAGGGTCCGGCCGTTGCGGACCATCGGCACGGCCTCGACCCGCAGGGCCATGTCGCTGCTCCAGTTGGTCTCGTTGGAGCGCTCGATCGTGCGGCTCCCCCACGCCTTGTCGACCAGCGGCTTCAGATCCGATCTGATCCCCTCCCCCACGAAGTCGGCGTGGAACACCGTATGTGTGGTGGAGGGGCGGACGTGGGCAAGCGCCACGTAGCCGAGCTCAGGATGCGGAAACCAGAGCGCCAGGTCGGCAAACGCCAGGTCGGCGACCATCTGCCAGTCGCCCACGAGGAGGTGAAGCCACTCGGCATCCCCCGGCCCGAAATCAGCGTGCTCCCTGATAGGGTCCGTAAAGATTGCCACAGCACCTCCATTTGCGCCGCCGGGAGCGGCTGCCCCCTAGCGTCGAACGATTGACCTCAAGAGCCTCAATGCTACCGACAGCGAGGCCATGTCATCGGCTTCGAGCGCGTTGACCTCGTCAAACATGCTCTTCGCACGGCCCAGCTGCTCGACGTTCTGGCCCTCCCACGCAATCAGCCGTTCATCCGCCGGCATTCCGGCAGGTGTCGACTCGAGCACCGCCGTCGTCATGTCCGAGACGGTCGAGTACAGATCATCGCGCAGCGCCGCACGGGCCAGCGCCTGCCAGCGGTCCTTCCTGGGCAGCTTGGTGATGCGCTCCAGCAGGGAATCGGCGTGGAATCGGTTGAACACCGTGTAGTAGACGTGCGCGATGTTTTCCACGGGTTCGGGGCTGACATGGACGATTTTTGCGATGTCCAGCAGCACGAAGCTCTCGAACAGCTCCGCCCAGCGGTGGGCCAGGTCTTCCGGCAACTCCCAGCCGCGGGCCTTCTCGAGCCACTCGGCCACCCGTGCACGGTCCTCGCCGCGCAGGTAGTCCAGCAGCCGGGCGCGCATCGGGTCCATCAGCGGCTTGAACTCCGCCACGATGTCGGCGATCGGCCGGGCCGCGTTGCTTTGGCTCAGGACCCAGCGGACAGCCCGGTCCAGGAGCCGGCGGATGTCCAGGTGGACGGTGCTCCAGTGCTCGGTCGGGAAGGACGCGGGCAGCTCGTTGAGTTCGCCCACCATGATGTCCAGCTCGTAGACCTCACGGAGCGCGACGAAGGCCTTGGCGACGGCGGCCTCGGTGGCCGAAGTCTCCTCCATGGCCCGGAACGCGAAGGTGATGCCGCCCATGTTGATCATGTCGTTGGCCACCACTGTCGCGATGATTTCCCGGCGCAGCGGGTGGGTGTCCAGTTCGGCGTCGAACCGTTCCCGCAGTTGCTTCGGGAAGTAGGCCCGCAGCGTCTCCCTGAACCACGGGTCCTCGGCCAGGTCGCTGTCCCGCAGTGACGAGGCGAGTTCGATCTTGGCGTAGGCCGCCAGCACGGAAAGCTCCGGCGAGGTCAGCCCCTGTCCCTGCTCCAGGCGCTCGCGCAGCGTCTCCGTTGTGGGCAGCGCCTCCAGGTCACGCTTCAGCTCGGCCGACTTTTCCAGCCAGTCCATCAGCCGCTCGTAGCTGGGGCTCCACTCGGACACCCGCATGCGGTCGTTGAGCAGCAGGATGTTCTGGTCGATGTTGTCTTCCAGCACCAGGCGGCCGACTTCGTCCGTCATCGAGGCCAGGAACTCCGCGCGCTCGGCGGGGTCCAGCTTGCCTGCGGCGACCATGCGGTCCACGAAGATCTTGATGTTGACCTCGTGGTCGGAGCAGTCCACGCCGGCCGAGTTGTCGATCGCATCGGTGTTGAGGATGACGCCCTGCAGCGCCGCCTCAATGCGTCCGCGCTGCGTCATGCCCAGGTTGCCGCCTTCACCGACCACCTTGACGCGCAGGTCGCGGCCGTCGACGCGGATGGCGTCGTTGGCCTTGTCCCCCACCTCGGCGTTGGTTTCGGTGCCCGCCTTGACGTAGGTGCCGATACCGCCGTTGTAGAGCAGGTCGGCCGGGGCCAGCAGGATCGCACGCAGCAGCTCCGGGGGGCTCAGCTGGGTGGTGCCCTCGGGCAGCCCGAGCGCGGCCCTGATCTGTGCGGTGACCGGAATGACCTTGGCCTGGCGGGCAAACACGCCGCCGCCTTCGCTGATCAGCGACTTGTTGTAGTCGTCCCAGGAGGAGCGGGGCAGCTTGAAGAGCCGCTCCCGCTCGGCGAACGAGACCGCCGCGTCGGGGGCGGGATCGAGGAAGATGTGCCGGTGGTCAAAGGCCGCGAGCAGGCGGATGTGCTTCGAGAGCAGCATGCCGTTGCCGAAGACATCGCCGGACATGTCACCGACGCCGACGACGGTGAACGGTTCGGACTCCGTGTCTAGATCCAGTTCGCTGAAGTGGCGCTTGACCGATTCCCAGGCGCCGCGGGCCGTGATGCCCATGGCCTTGTGGTCGTAACCGACAGAACCGCCCGAGGCAAAGGCGTCGCCGAGCCAGAAGCCGTATTCGGCGGCGAGGCCGTTGGCGATGTCGGAGAACGAGGCCGTTCCCTTGTCGGCCGCGACGACCAGGTAGGAATCATCGTCGTCGTGACGGACGACGTCGGCCGGCGGCACGAGCGTTTCGCCCGCCGGCGTCGTGATGAGGTTGTCCGTGATGTCCAGGAGTCCTCGGATGAACGTCTTGTAGCTCTCGACGCCCTCGGCCATCCACGCGGTGCGGTCGGCGGCCGGATCCGGGAGCTGCTTCGCGTAGAAGCCGCCCTTGGCTCCGGTGGGGACGATCACGGCATTCTTGACGGTCTGGGCCTTGACGAGGCCGAGGATTTCGGTGCGGAAATCCTCGCGGCGGTCCGACCAGCGCAGGCCGCCGCGGGCCACCTTGCCGAAGCGAAGGTGCACGCCCTCGACCCGGGGCGAGTACACCCAGATCTCGTACATGGGTGTGGGGAACGGCAATCCCTCAATCTGGGCGGGATTCAGTTTGAAGCTCAGGTGCGGCTTGTCCTGGTAGTAGTTGGTCCGCAGCGTCGCCTGGATCAGGTTCTTGAAGGTGCGCAGCACACGGTCGGCGTCGAGGGTGGCGACCTGTTCGATGGCGGCGTCCAGCGCGGCGCGGACCTCGTCCTGCCGGGCGAGTCGTTCCGCCTCGGCCAGCGCCGGGTCGAAGCGGACCTGGAACAGGGCGTTCAGGCAGCGGGTCACGTCCGGGTTCGCCAGCAGGGTGTCCGCCAGGAATCCGAAGGAGTTGGTGTTTCCCATCTGCCGCATGTACTTGGCGTAGGCCCGGAGCACAACGACCTGGCGCCAGTGCATCCCCTGGCGCAGCACCAGCCGGTCGAAGCTGTCCGATTCCACGGCGCCGGTCACAGCGGCCCCGAAGGAGTTCGCGAGCAGCTGGCCGGTGGCCTGCGGGTCCACCCCCGCCGGATACTTCAGGCCAAGGTCGTAGAGGAAAAAGTCACGGTGGTCCGCCGTCTCGATTTCAAACGGGCGTTCGTCCAGGACCTCGAGTCCGAGGTTGTGGAAGTAGGGCAGGATCTGGCTCAGGCTCTTGGGCTCCAGCATGTAGAGCTTGACGCGTGCGTCCTCTTCAAGCGAGGCGCCGGCGCCTTCAGGCAGGTACACGTGGACGCCGGGCTGTTCCCGGGCGGCCTCCCCTGCCAGCTCTGCGGCAGCGCCGTACTTTTCGAAGCGGGCAATGTCTTCCAGGGCATCTTCCACTTCGTAGTCGATGCGGTAGCTGGCCGGGAAGGCCTCGGCCCACACGGATGCGAGTTCCTTGGCTGTGTCCTCCCCCGCGGTGGCCGCCCCTGCGGTGGCCGCCTGGGCACCGGCCAGACCGCCGCCCGCGGCCCGGGTGCGCAGGACCTCGGAGATGCCTTCGCTCCACGAGCGGGCCGCGCGGACCAGCCGTTTCTCCAGCTCTTCGGTGTTGATGTTGCTGACGTCGGCGTTCTTGGGAAGCCGGATCCGGAAGAACAGGCGTGCCAGCGCGGATTCGGTCATCCGGGCCTCGTAGTCGATGGACACGGCGTCGAAAGTCTGGCGCAGCTCCTGCTCGATGCGCAGCCGCACGTTCGTGGTGTACCTGTCGCGGGGAAGATAGACGACGGCGGACATAAACCGGCCGTAGATATCGGGCCGGAGGAACAGCCGGGTGCGGCGGCGTTCCTGCAGACGCTGGATCCCGGTCGCGATGGCCGCGAGGTCGGGGATCTCGATCTGGAACAGCTCGTCGCGGGGGTACGTTTCGAGGATACCCAGCAGGTCCTTCCCGGAGTGGGAGTCCGGCGGGAAGCCCGCGTCGTTCAGCACTGCGGCGACCTTCTCGCGGACCACGGGGATGTCGCGGACGGAGCCGGCGTAGGCGGTGGTCGCGAAAAGCCCGATGAAGCGGCGCTCGCCGTTGACATTTCCGGCCGCATCAAAGCTCTTGACCCCGATGTAGTCCAGGTACGCCGAGCGGTGCACCGTGGAGCGGGAGTTGGCTTTGGTGATCACGAGGGCCCGCTTCTCGCGCGCCTTCTTGCGCCCGGTCTCGGTCAGGTGCTGGATCTGGTGGCGGGTGTCGGCGCTGCCGCGCAGCAACCCAAGGCCGCTGTCGTCCCTGGGCTCCAGCACATCCTCGTCGGATTCGGTCAACAGGTCATACTCGCGGTAGCCGAGGAAGGTGAAGTTTCCGTCGTCGAGCCAGCGAAGCAGCTCCTGGGCCTGGCGGAGTTCGGCGATCTGCGCCGGGTTGGCCACCTTGTCGAGGTCCTCGGCGATCTGGTGTGCCTTGTTCCGCATTTTCGGCCAGTCCTCGACGGCGGCGCGCACGTCCCGGAGTACCCGCCCGATGCCGTCGACGAGCTGCTGGCGCTTTTCATCGTCCACGCGGCCGATTTCGACGGCGATCCAGGACTCCATGTGGGAGGCGTTGTCACCCTCGGCGATCAGGTGGGACAGGTTGGGCATCGCAGCCGTGTCGCCGCTGGAGATGCCCAGATGGGAGGGGACGCGGGCCACCTTGACAAGCTCGCCGGTCCCGCGGTTTCGCGTCACCACAAAGAGCGGGTGCATTGCGAGGTGGATCGGGGACTTCTGGCGGACCAGTTCGGCGTTGACCGAGTCCACCAGGAACGGCATATCGTCGGTAACGATGTAGACCACGCTGCAGTCCGGCTCGTCGTGGATGGAGATGTTGGCGATGCCGGGGAGCCGCTTCGCCGCCGCCTGCCGGTGCGACTCGGCCCTGGCGGTCAGCACTTCGTGTGCGTACCCCCGCGCGTCATCGTCCGCAAGGTGCTCGTAGTAGTCCCCGAGGTAGCCTTCTCCGGCACCAATCGAAACGGGTTGATCCTGCACACTGGACCCAGACGACATCGACAAACGCCTCCATCAAAAAAATTCATGGCCGCATCTTTGCGGCTCTCATGGCGAGCCTAACTCTTTAGCCGGCGCTTTGCTGTGGAAGAAAAGACAGAGGATCGGCGGTTTCGCTGGGCAGGTGCACAAACCAGTCCGGCGATCGCCTTCCGAAGGGCCGAGTCGGGGGCCGTTTCGAGCAGCAGCGACCCGGCCAGCAGCGCCGCGTCGCACGCCGCCGCGTCCGCCGGCAGGAAGGCCGAGACGGGCGCCGCCGGGCCGTACCGTTCCCAGGCATCGCGGAGCTGCCGCTCGGGCGATCGCCCGACGGCGGCCGAGCGGACCTTGTTCATCACTACCCGCGGTGACACCTGGGGGACGGCGGCCTCCAGCTCGGCCAGGCCCCGGACCAGCCGCGGCACCCCGATGGAGTCCGCGGCTCCCACCGCGAAGACGGTGTCCGCCAGTTCAAGGCTTCGCAGCGTCGCGGCGTTCCGGCGCGGAGCCATCGTGTCGAAGCTCAGCTCCTCGTCCGCTTCCAGGCAGAACCCGGTGTCGATCACGGTCACATCGGCGACCTGCCTCGCCCTCGCCAGCACCCGGGACAGTGCTGCGGCGCGGAGTTCGGTCCAGCGGTCCGCGCGTGTGATCCCGGTGAGTACCCGGAACGTCCCCGAGCGGGTGGCGACCGGGGTGGCAATCCTGAGCAGCGCCTCGCCGTCGAGCAGGCCCTGGTCCGCCAGCCGGCAGGCCTGTGCGAGGCCCGCGGCTTCGTCCAACAGGCCGAGCAGGGCCGCCACGCTGGCACCGTAGCTGTCGGCGTCGACTAGCAGCACGGATTTCCCCTCGGCCGCCAGTTCGCCGGCGATGTTGGCCGCAACCAGGGTCCTGCCCGGCGAGCCGGCCGGACCCCAGACCGCGATGAGCTGCCCGGTCCCGGCGCGTTCCGGCGCACCGGCCGTTCCGCCGTCGGACAGCTCTCCGCCGGCGGAGGGGGCGTCGGCGAAAGCGCCATCCGCGAAGGCGAGATCAGCGCCGTATCGTGGCCGGACGCCCGCCCCGCCCAGCTGCGCCACCGCTGCCGTGATGCGGCTGGCCAGGGCGGCGGCACCGACGCCGGGAGGTTCGGCGGCAACACCGATCCCCCGCAGCCGGGCCACCTCCTCCCGGTTGTCCGTCAATGCCAGCACCGCGACTCCGACGGCGGCGAGCCGGTCAACCAGCGACGCCGTCAGCTCCTCGCTGCCTTCAGCCACGACGGCGGCGCGGGCCAGACCGCTCTGGCAGGCCGCCAGCAGTTCGGCGAGTTCGCCACACCGCCTGACCACGGACACCGGGCCGTGGAGCCGCTCCAGGCCGCCCACCAGGTCCTCGCTGGAGCGTCCGACGGTCACCACCGGGATGCTCATCGGCCGGTACCGCCCGGATTCCAGACCACGGAGATCTTCGCCTTGTTCGCCTGGGCGCCCAGCAGCTGGGGCATCTGCTCGTCCGGAACCAGCACCATGACCACGGTGGACCGCGCCGAGCCGAGCGCGGTGCTGCCCGTCGTGATTTGGGCAATCGCCGCCCCCGGCAGCAGCAGCGTGGGCGGGCTGAAGCCGTTGCGGGTGTCGGGATTGGCCACCCAGACGTCCACCCGCGACCCGGCCACGGCCTGGCCGGGCAGGGCTTCATCGATAGTGACCGCCACCGGTTTACGGTCCAGCGCATCAAGACGTCCGAGGCTCTCGCGGGGCAGAAGCTGGTCCTTGCCGATCCTTTGGACGGCGACCAGCCCCTCGGCCAGTCCAGATTCAGGAGTCAGGTAGTGCTGCTCCACATCGCCCAGGCGGACCTTGACCCGGTTGAGTTTGTCCGCGGTGAGCCTCTCCCCCACCGCGATCGGTTCCCGCGCCGAGAAGGCTTCCGTGGTCTGGTCTGCGGCTCCCAGCAGGGAGATGACCCCGACGACGGAGGCCAGGACGAGCAGGATTCCGACCAGGAGCCGGGGGTCTTTCCACGAAGGCTTCTTCAGCCGCGCCCCGCCGGCCCCGGTGCTCACACTCATGCGCCCTGCTCCCCCTGTAGCCGCCACCCGGGCGTTAGTGCCGGGCACCATCATTGTGTCGTCTTGGTGGCCCGGACGGGAAGATGCGGAAGCAAACAAATGCAAACTGTGGATAACAGCACCAGTCGGGCCCATCGGTGGCAAAATGGTGTTATGCCCCGATTCCTGACCCTCGCAGATGTGGCCGAGCAGCTCCAGATCAACGCTCCGGCGGCCTATGCCCTCGTCCGCAGCGGTGAGCTCAAGGCGATCCAGGTGGGTGGACGTGGCCAGTGGCGTGTGGAGGAGAAGATGCTTGAGCAGTACATCGAGGAGCGTTACGCCGAGGCAAGCCGCATGATCGCGGAAGCCAGGTCCAAGTCGGTCTAAGGTCCCGCCCGCACGGCAGCGACAGCGCTGCTAATCCTCCGGCGAACGGACGGATCTGAGGCCCGCCAGGGCGGCAAAGGGAATGGTCGCCACCTGCCGGACATTCGCGGCGCGCCGGTCCTCGCCCTCCGCTGTTACAGCCAGATCCAGATGATCGCGCCCCACCCTGTCGATCACGCCGTGGAGCGTGGATTCCGCCGCTGACCCGCGTGATACCAGGACGGCCAGTCCCGCCCGGTCCCTCGCCAGGGCACGAAGGGCGCTGGCCAGTCCGAGCCTTTGCCGGACCGTGGACGGCTCGGCCACCGCCAGCCGGGAGAGCCCGAGATACCGCACGGCCGACGCATACGGGATCAGCAGCTGGTGCCGCGGCTCGTTGAGCACCAGCGCCTGGCTGCCGGCGTGGCTCAAGATCCCTTCGACCATGGACCCGGACGCGAGATGGACGCCGATCCGGAGCCCCAGGGAACCGCGGAGCCGGTCCGCGAGTTCGACCGCGGCCGCATCCGCCCGCGTCCGCTCCGCGGTTTCCGCGTCAAGCTCCAGCCGCACGTTGGCGGCCAGTTGTGCCTCCATGTCGTCGAACAGGGCATCCCAGCGCATGGCGTCAGCGTAGGCGGCCGTTTCGCCGCGGTCAATCCCCGCACCTACGCAGGCACCTCTAGACAAAACACAGGAGACGGGTCCAAACTGTCTTTAAATACTTCAAACGGCATCAAATAACATCTAAAGATACTAAAATGAACGAAGGTGAATGCCATGGTTACAGCAGCGGCAGCGAACTCCGGGACCCGGCACCTGCTCCGGGCCGACGCAGTGGTCGCCGCCGTTATCCTGTTGCTGGGCCTCTTCCTGGCCGGAACCGGCCACACCCTCGTGCAGCGCTGGCGTGCCTCCGCCGCCCGGCAGCAGTCTCTCGGATTCGAGGACCAGCTCGGCATCGTGGCGAACACCGCCGGCCTGATCGTCATCACATGGTGGGTGATGTCCCTCGCGGCCGCCGTCGCCGCGGCCCTGCTGGAACGCGGCGGAAGGACACGGGCGGCGTCGGCCGCCGGCGGGTTCGCTCCCGCGTTCATGCGCCGCCTCGCCCTCGCCGCCGTCGGCCTCCAACTGCTCGGCGCACCGCTGGCCGCTGCGGCCGCGCCCGCTGTCCCCGGCGCGGCCCCGGCTCCGCCGGCCGTGTCCGCAGCCTGGACCCCGACGCCGGTTCCCGCACCGACAGCCGCGCCTTCCCCGGTCCCGACCGCCGGTGTCGATCCGCAGTGGAGGCCGCTCCCACCCGTCGTGGAACCCGGGCCGCTGGCGGGGCAACAGCTCCGCGGCGAAGAGCCCGCGGAGCGGCACACCGAAGTCACCGTCGTCGCCGGGGACTCGCTGTGGAGCCTGTCCGCGGCCAGGCTGGGACCATTCGCCTCCGACGTCGACATCGCCCTGGACTGGCCCCTGCTGCACCGGGCCAACCGCGACGTCATCGGCGCGAACCCCCATGTGTTGCGGCCCGGCCAGGTACTCAGGCTTCCGCCCGGTGGCTGACTCCCGGGGCGCGCCCCGGCAGGGCAACCACAGTATTTCCTGCAGCAAGCGAGATCACCAACCACCAGCAAAGGAACCATCATGAGCGCAATGACCAGGATCCGCGCAACCGCCGAGACCCCCGTTTCACCCGTCGCACCCCTCCGCCTGGTTTCCGCTGCGGCAACCCCGGCCACCGGCCACGGCCCGGCGGCACCGAACCTGCGGGTGGTAGACGAAGGCCGCGAGATCTGCGCGATTGCCCGCAGCACAGTCCAGGCCGCGATTGAAGTGTTGGGCGGCACACGGCCGGTCCAGCAGCTTGCCCGGCGGCTGGACCAGCGGTGCCTCACGGCCCTGCAGCACCGGGCGGCCCTGACCCGGAGGGTTCCGTCCGGTAGCTCACCGACCGCGGGCCGTTTGCACCGGAACCCCTCCGTCCGCTCGGTCCGGGCCTGCCGGGTCTCAGAGGACGTCTATGAAGCCAGCGCCGTGGTGGTCGAGGAGTCGCGGGTCCGCGCGGTCGCCCTGCGGCTGGAGCGCAACAAGCTGGTCTGGCGCGTCACCGCCCTGGAGATCGGCTGACCGCCCGTGCCTGGGCCCTTCGGCAGACGTGCCGGCGGCCCGTTGTGGAACAAAGCTGGGGCTTAAGAAAGGAGGAGACGGAAGAGCCAAAGAGGACCGGAACATCTGTTCCGGTCCTCTTTCAGGTGGCCGCCGGTTCGGCGGCCTCTAAGGAGTCAACTGCCCCCAGTCGTCGGCCGTCTGCCCGCTGCCCGCGGCCCTCGGTCAGCGGCTGGCTAGCGCCGCTTCTTCTTGCCGGCCCGGCGCGGGGTGTCCTGCGCGGCGGCCTTGGCCGGGTTGCCGGAGCGGCCGGATGCCTTGGCCTCGACGCGGGTCTGGGCCGCGCCGTCCTCGCCGGGAGCGGTGTACTGCAGCTGGGCGGGCTTCTCCGGGGCCTCGAGCCCGGCAGCGCGGATCCGCGGCTCGTGGTGCTCCGTATGCTCGCCCGCGGCGTCGGCGACGACCACATCCTCGGCGGGGGTCACCTCGACCTCCAGGTTGAACAGGAAGCCGACGCTCTCCTCGCGGATGGCCTCCATCATGGCCTGGAACATGATGAAGCCCTCGCGCTGGTACTCCACCAGCGGATCACGCTGGGCCATCGCGCGCAGGCCGATACCTTCCTTCAGGTAGTCCATCTCATAGAGGTGTTCCTGCCACTTGCGTCCGATGACGGACAGGACCACGCGGCGCTCGAGTTCGCGCATGCTCTCGGAGCCGATTGCGTCCTCGCGGGCCCCGTAGACCAGGCGCGCGTCGGAGAGGATCTCTTCCTTGAGGAAATCCACGGTGATGCGAGACTTTCCGCCGGCCTCGTCGATCAGGTCGCGCGGGGTGACAGTCACCGGGTAGAGGGTCTTGAGGTTGGTCCACAGCAGGTTGAAGTCCCAGTCGTCGCCGGTTCCTTCGCTGGTCGCTTCGTCGATGAAGGCGCTGATGGTGTCTTCGAGGAAGAACTGGACCTTCTCGTGCAGGTCATCGCCCTCCAGGATGCGACGGCGGTCGCCGTAGATGGCTTCGCGCTGGCGGTTCAGGACGTCGTCGTACTTCAGGACGTTCTTGCGCTGTTCGGCGTTACGGCCCTCCACCTGGCCCTGGGCCGAGGCGATGGCGCGGGAGACAAGCTTGGATTCGAGCGCGACGTCGTCCGGCACCGAGCTGTTCATGAGCCGCTCGGCCGCGCCGGAGTTGAACAGGCGCATCAGGTCATCGGTCAGGGACAGGTAGAACCGGGACTCACCGGGGTCGCCCTGGCGGCCGGAGCGGCCGCGCAGCTGGTTGTCGATCCGGCGTGATTCGTGCCGTTCGGTTCCCAGCACGTACAGGCCTCCGAGGTCGAGGACTTCCTCGTGCTCGTCCTTGACCGACTGCTTGGCTGCCTCGAAGGCTTCCGGCCAGACGGCTTCGTATTCTTCGGAGTTTTCTTCCGGGTCCAGTCCGCGCTTGGCGAGTTCGGCGACGGCGGTGAACTCGGCGTTTCCGCCGAGCATGATGTCGGTGCCGCGGCCTGCCATGTTGGTCGCGACGGTCACGGCAGCCTTGCGGCCGGCCTGGGCCACGATCGCGGCTTCACGGGCATGGTTCTTGGCGTTCAGGACCTCGTGCCGGACACCTTCCTTGGCCAGCAGCCGGGAAAGGTATTCGCTCTTCTCGACGCTGGTGGTGCCCACCAGAATCGGCTGGCCCTTGGCATGCCGTTCGGCAATGTCCTTGACGACGGCGTCGAACTTGACGGCTTCGTTCTTGTAGACGAGGTCAGCCTGGTCGAGCCGCGTCATGTCCCGGTTGGTGGGGATGGCGACGACGCCGAGCTTGTAGGTGCTCATGAACTCGGCGGCCTCGGTCTCGGCGGTACCTGTCATGCCCGCGAGCTTGCCGTACATGCGGAAGTAGTTCTGCAGCGTGACGGTGGCGAGCGTCTGGTTCTCGGCCTTGATCTCGACGCCTTCCTTGGCTTCGATGGCCTGGTGCATGCCCTCGTTGTAGCGGCGGCCGGCGAGGATGCGGCCGGTGTGCTCGTCCACGATCAGCACTTCGCCGTCCAGGATGACGTAGTCCTTGTCCCGCTTGAAGAGTTCCTTGGCCTTGATGGCGTTGTTCAGGAAGCCGATGAGCGGGGTGTTGGCGGACTCGTACAGGTTGTGGATGCCGAGGTAGTCCTCGACCATTTCGATCCCGGATTCGAGGACGCCGACGGTGCGCTTCTTCTCGTCGACCTCGTAGTCGGTCTCGGCCTTGAGCCGCATGACCACCTTGGCGAACTCGCCGTACCAGCGGTTGGTGTCACCCTGCGCGGGTCCGGAGATGATGAGCGGCGTACGGGCCTCATCGATGAGGATCGAGTCCACTTCATCGACGATCGCGAAGTGGTGGCCACGCTGGACCAGTTCCGACTTGTCCCAGGCCATGTTGTCGCGCAGGTAGTCGAAGCCGAATTCGTTGTTGGTTCCGTAGGTGATGTCTGAGGCGTACTGTTCGCGGCGCACAGCGGGGTCCTGGTTGGACAGGATGCAGCCGCTGCTCAGGCCGAGGAAGCGGTACACGCGGCCCATAAGATCGGACTGGTATTCGGCCAGGTAGTCATTCACGGTGATGACGTGGACGCCGTTGCCGGCGAGAGCGTTGAGGTAGGCCGGAGCGGTGGCCACCAGCGTCTTGCCTTCACCGGTCTTCATTTCCGCGATGTTGCCCAGGTGCAGGGCGGCGCCGCCCATAAGCTGGACGTCAAAGTGGCGCATGCCGAGGGTGCGGGAGGCTGCCTCACGAACGGCGGCGAACGCCTCGGGCAGGAGATCGTCCAGCTTCTCGCCGTCGATGTGCCGTGCGCGGAGACGGTCCGTCTCTTCTCGCAGTTCGGCGTCGGTGAAGGTCTGGAACGAGCTTTCAAGGGCATTGATGGCATCGGCGTAGTTCCGCAGTTGCCTCAGGGTTTTTTTGTCACCCGTACGGAGAAGTTTTTCGATAAGTGATGCCACGTGAAGTTGCTCCCAGTCTCAAGCTGCCGAATTCTGGCGTGTTTAGTCTACGGGAGAGACAAAGCGCCGGTTACGCCTGTTCCCTCAGAGCGGATAGACCCCCTGATGTCCCGGACACGGCGTCCGCGAGCGCCGGGGCCAGGTCCCCCGCGGGGGAGACAACGACCCGGTCCAGTTCCAACCACTCTGCCATGAGCCGCAGTTCCGCGGCGAGTTCGACGGCGGTGTCGGCCGGAGCGCCGGGCTCGGCATGGGCGGCCCTGGCCAGCAGCAGCCCGGCGGTGCGGTCCGCTTTGAGGTCGACGCGGGCCACAATGCCGTCGCGGAGCAGGAACGGCAGCACATAGTATCCGAAGCGGCGCTTCGGCTCGGGGGTGTAGATCTCGATCCGGTAGTGGAAGCCGAACAGCTCTTCAAGCCGGCGGCGCTCGAAGACCAGGGAGTCGAAGGGGCTCAGCAGTGCCCGGCCGCTGGCCGTGCGCGGAAGTTTGGCCTCGACGTGCCGGTACAGGGGCCTGTTCCAGCCGGCCACCGTGACCGGCCTCAGCCTGCCCGCCCCGACCAGATTGTTGACGGCGACGGCGGCGGGCCGCAGCGGGGACCGGAAATAGTCCGCAAAGCACCGCACCGTGCCGATCCCGTGCGCCTGGGCGGCGGCGTCGATCAGCCGGTCCATCGCGGCTGCCGGGTCCGGCTCCGCGCCGGCCGGGGCATCCGGGGCCCGCGGGAGGACCCTGGCGGTGAGGGTGTAACGGCGTTCGAAGGAGTCCGTGCGGGAGGCCGCGGAGATGAGGCCTTCCTCGAAGAGGTGCTCCAGGACCCTCTTGACGGCGTTCCAGTTCCAGCCCCAGTTCTCCTGCTGCCGGTCCTCCACGTGACCCAGCCGGGCCGTGAGTTCGGCGGCGGTCATCGGTTTGCCGGCGGCGAGAGCCTCGAGCACCCGGGCCGCGACGCCGCTCCGCAGTTCCTGGTCCATGGCGTGCGCGTCGACCCACTTCCGGCTCTGCCACAGCACAAGGTCCTGGAAATGGTCCGGCCGAATGAAGCTGGCCTCGTGGGCCCAGTACTCCATCATCCGGCGCGGGTGTGTGCCGGCCATCCGCTGCAGGATGGCGCGGTCGTAGTTCCCCAGCCGGGCGAAGAACGGCAGGTAATGGCTGCGGGAAAGAACGTTTACGGAGTCGATCTGGACCAGGTTCAGGCGGGCAAAGGTACGGCCCACCGCCCGTGCAGTCACGGGTCCGGCGGGCCGTACTTTGTCCAATCCCTGGGCTGCCAGTGCGATCCGCCGGGCCTGCTTGAGGCTCAGCGATTCGTGCACGTCAGTCCTTTCATCGGATGGTCTGCACCACCTTATGCGCTGGCCGGCTCATCCTCGGAACGGTACGCGATGATCTGCTCTTCCAGCTGGGCCTTGCCCGGTTCGCAGGTCTGGTCCAGGGAGATTACTCCGTAGGTCCACCCGTCGCGGCGGTAAACCACGGACGGCGCCTTGGATTCCTTGTCCACGAAGAGGTAGAAGTCGTGGCCCACGAGCTCCATGTTGTCGACAGCGTCGTCGAGGGTCAGGGATGCTGCGGGGAAGACCTTCCGGCGGATCAGCACGGGTGAGTCTCCGGCCGGGATGTCGTTCTCGACCTCATAGGGTGACTTCTCGGCGGGAGCTGCCTTGGGCTCCTGCCAGTGGCTCGCTTCCTCGTAGATGGGCTCACGGGTACTGGCCGGCTCGAGGGTTGCCGTCGCCTCGGTGACGGACTTGGGAGTGTGCCTGCCGTGGTGGACCTTCTTGCGGTCCTTGGCCCGGCGCAGGCGTTCAAGAAGCTTGTTGTAGGCGAGATCGAACGCGGCGAATTTGTCTGCGGCGCTGGCTTCGGCACGGATCACGGGGCCGCGGCCCAGGACTGTCAGCTCAACCGTGAGCATCTCATCGGTCTGGCGGGCCTTAGTCTCCTTGGAGACCTTTGCGTCCACCCTCTGGACCTTGTCCCCCAGCGAGGCGATCTTCGAGATCTTCTCGTCGGCGTACTCGCGGAACCGGTCTGAGACCGTCAAATTGCGTCCGCTGATCATGAACTCCATGGTGCCCTCCAAATGACTTCGGTGACACGACAGCTGCACTTCCTGGGGCTGATTTGACTGACAGTCGAGCCCCTTTCCGAGCCGCTATCGACAGGTACATCTGTTCTTGGTACCCATCTTCGACGTTAGTTCATAGCCTTCTCTTATTCATCCTTTTTTGGTTTATTTTTTTCTTTGCCGTCCGTCGCTCCCGCAACAATGCGGCCAGCGGCAACGAACCCGGTGGTGACCGGCGGGCGTGTCGCGGCGAGGACGACGGCGCCCCGGACCAGGCCACCCGCGGCCCGCACCACCCGGGCGGCTTCGGCCAGCGTTGCCCCGGTGGTGAGCACGTCGTCAACGATGATGCAGTGCCGGCCCCGGAGATCCGGCGGGTGCAGCCCTCCCCTGGCCCGCATGGATCCGCGTACCCGCTGCGCCCGGGCGCCGCGCCCGAGTCCTTTCTGCCCGCCCGACGGACCGGCCGCGGCTCCCATGGTCCCGGCCCGGGCAATCGGCCGGGCCCGGGCCGCCGGACCGGCCTTGCGCAGGGCGTCGACGACGGTGAATCCGCGGAGTCCCCCCGCCGGGCTGCCGGCGCCGAGCCGGCCAAGCAGGAGATGGACGGGGCTGAACCCCCTCTTCCGGTAGGCGCCGCCGCTCGTGGGTACCGGGACCAGCAGCAGTCCCCCAGCATCCCCTGCGGCAGCCCTGAGAGCACGCGCGAGGCCCCTGGCCAGCACATCCCCGAGCTGCCCCTGGCCATGGCTCTTGAAGGACAGCAGGGCCTGCGCCAGCTCCCCGCGGTACGCGCCGGCGGCCACGACGGCCAGGAGCACCGAGCCATCCACATCCATCAGGGCGGGGGCCTGCGCCTCGGCCCTGAAGGGTGTCCGGGTCAGGAGGCGGACCTGCCGCTCGCAGCCGCCACACAGGGCGAGGTCCTCCGCACCGCAGCAGACACAGTCCACCGGTACGGCAAGAGCCAACAGCTCCGCAGCGGCCGCACCGGCCAGGTCCGCCATCCGCAGGAGCGGGCGGCGGTAGTCACCGCGGTGTTTGGCCGCCGTCGGTGCCGCCGGGGCGAGGTCCGGGTCCGCGGCGCCACGGTGGTCCGTGCGCCCGCATCTGCCGTACGGCTGTCTGGGTGATTCCACCCGCCAAGGCTCCCGCGGCGCCGGGAGCCCCGGAAGCGTCTGCAGCCCCTATGTGGAAAACGGGGTGTGGAAACCAGCTGTTGGACGGGCGGCGGAACCGGCCTATCCCGGGAAGGACGGATCGATCGGGCCCTTGAGTTGCGGCGACCAGCCGTTCCCGAGCCGCTGGAAGATGCCTTCCGCGGACTGGGCGAAGATTTCCTCCGGGCCGTTTCCTGCGCTCAGTGCGGTCAGCCCGGGCCACGGCGACAGCTGCTGCGGCTGGGCGGACGCGAGCGACAGCAGTTCGGGAGTGACGCTTTCGCCCGCGGAGCCGTTCATCACGGCGACTGTAGTGTCGTCCACCCACACGCCCTGGTCCGGCTCCCGGGAGGTCTGCAGTGTCATCGGCGCCGTGAGGTCCTTGGGCGTGCCGTCTGCCGCCCGGACGATGCCCGTCACCTGGACTTTGGTCTTGCCGTTCTGTTCGGAAATGACGAGGGCCCGGGCGCCTTCGCGGGACACCCTGAACTCCTTGACAATCCGCCCGGCAAGCCAGGTCGGCGCGAGGGTCACGGCCGGCACGGCGGACGCTTCGGCCACGCCGACGGGCCGGAAGGCTATCACTTCGGTGGCACCGCTGGCCCCGGGGCCGGCCGTCCAGACCCAGTCGTACCGGCCGAAGGAGGGCCGGGTCAGGCTGGCACGGGTGGTAAGCGCCCTGGCGGGCTGGCCGGGCACGATGGAGTACAGCGTGGTCCGGGCCGCGTTCAGGAACGCCGCCGACTGCGAGCTGGGAGACTCCGCGGGCGCCCGCGGCGCCAGTGCGGCGACGGACTGGATGTCCTGGAGCGGGGAGATCCTGTTGTTCTCGTACCGGACCAGGTCCTTGTTGTTGACGGCAATCTGGTGCGACGGGACGTTCTTGTCCCGGATCGGCGGCAGGACCGATCCGTTGTCCTCGACGCGGACCAGATCCTGGTTGGCGCGGAGCTCGACGTTGATGACGTCGGGCTGGCTGCGGAAAGTCAGGGCCAGCTGGGTCTGCATCCGCAGCCGGTCCTCGTTCGAGGCCTCCACGAGGTCCTTGGCGGTGAGGTCCACCTGGGCGGCGCCGGAGACCACCGGGACCGACTCGCGGGCAAGTTTGATGCCGGAGGGGAAAGCGCTCACGACTGCGCCCTTGAGATAGGGGGCTGGCCCGCCGAGGAGAGCGCTGGTCATGGCCTTGACGGTCTTCTTCTTGATGAACCACCGGACATCCGGGACCGCGTAGGTGAATGTGGGGTCGTAGAAGTAGATCGGGTAGGCCCCGTAAATGACCTTGAAGGTCTCCTCCGGGATTGCCGTCCCGTCCGGGATCTGGGCGATCCTCCATTCGCCGTCCACCTGGGTCAGTGCGGCGGGAATGTTCTCCTTGGTCCCCTCGGGCAGCTGGGTGGCAACCCCGTCCGCATCGACCGTGTAGGCAAGGTCGAGCTCATAGTTGAAGACATTTTCGACGCCGGTGGGCACCACCCGGGCGGACCGGAAGACGAGCGCCCGCTGGTCCGGTTTCCAGGTGACCGACGATGCCTGGGTGAGGTACTGGCGGGCCACAGCATAGTCGTCCTCGTAGCCGCTGCCGGCGAGGTAGAAGTCCTCGATCACCGTCTCGGGGCCCGCGCCCGGACGCGGCGCGGACGGAAAGAACACCGGGGCGTTCTTCGGGTTTCCGGCGCTCTCGTCCGTACTCTTGCCGACGGGCCCCGAGCGCGGGATCTGGGCACACGACGTCAGCAGGAACAGCAGGACCGCCAGCAGCACTGCGCCGGTGCGGGTGAACTTCCCCGGGCCTCCAATCATGACCACTCCTTCGTTCCGGCGCCGGTCGTCCCGGTCGGGCCGGTGGTGTCTGTGGTGCCTGTGTCCGCCGTGCCGGTGGCAGCGCCGCCGTCGGGATTGTCCTCACCGGCGGGGCGCCGCTCCGGGACCGGCACAGGGTCCAGCAGGACCATGGTCCGTTCCCGTCCGTTGCCGGGGATCCCGACGTCGGTGGGTTCCAGCTGCAGCGGGGACCTGGTAATGGTCCCGCCCTGGCGCAGCGGGAGGGTCAGCCGGAAGTTGGAGCCGCTCCCCTTCTTCCCCCAGCCCTGGAGCCAGCCGTTGTGGAGTTTGGTGTCCTCTGCGGCGATGGACAGGCCCAGGCCGCTGCCGCCCGTGGTCCGGGCGCGGGCCGGATCGGCGCGCCAGAACCGGTCAAAGACGCGGGCTGCCTCGGCCTGGCTCATGCCAATTCCGTGGTCCCGGACGGCCACGGCCACGGCCGCATCGTTGGCGGCCACGGATATGCTCACGGGCCGGCCCTCGCCGTGTTCCAGGGCGTTCAGGACGAGGTTGCGCAGGATCCGGTCGAACCGCCGGTCGTCCATCTCCACGATGATGCTCTCGGCGGGGGCATTAAGCGTGACCCTGGAGCCGTACCCGGCGGCGACCGGGGCCACGCCTTCCATCACGTGCGAAATGACCTGCACGATGTCGGTGGGTTCGGCGTCGAGCATGGCGACGCCGGCGTCGAAGCGGGAGATCTCCAGCAGGTCCGCCAGCAGGGACTGGAAGCGTTCCACCTGGTGGTAGAGCAGCTCGGCGGAGCGCTTGTTGATCGGGTCGAAGTCCTCGCGGGCGTCGTAAAGCACCTCAGCGGCCATCCGTACTGTGGTCAGCGGGGTCCGCAGTTCGTGGGAGACGTCGGAAACGAAGCGCTGCTGCATCTGGGACAGGGTGGCAAGCTGGGTTATCTGTTCCTGGAGGCTCGCGGCCATGTGGTTGAACGAGGCGCCGAGGCGTGCCACCTCATCCTCGCCCTTTACCACCATGCGCTCCTGCAGCTGGCCGGCGGCCAACTTTTCAGAGACCAGGGCGGCGTGGCTGACCGGGCTGACGACGTTCCGGGTCACGTACCAGGCGACGGCTCCGATCATGAGCGCGAGCGCCGCGGCGCCCGCGAGCAGGACGTTCTGGATCTCGTCGAGGGTCTTCTGCGCCGTGTTGAGGTCGTAGATGAGGTAGAGCTCGTAGACGGTGCCGTTGAAGGTGACCTTGTTGCCCACGGCGATGCCGGGCCGGTCCTCGGTGCCCACCGGGAATTCCGTGGAGGCCCAGAACTGTTCCTTGCCCGAATCCTGCACGGCCTTGCGCAGCTCCGCTGGAATGACACTGATGGTGAGCTGGTCCGAGGCCCTCGATTCGACCCAGCGGTTGCGGGGTTTGGTCTGTTCGGGCATCGCTTCGAAGACGTAACGGCGCTGGATCACCGATCCGCGGCCTTCGACGGCGTTCAGGGTGTCGTAGACCAGGGTGATCACGCTGGACTGGTCGGTGACCTGCGCGCCGTCGAACGTGTCCTGGATCTGCTTGACGTTGTAGCGGGTCTCCGACTCGGCCTGGGCGAGACGCTCCTGGAAGAGGTTGTTGGCGATCTGGTTGGACAGGTACGCGCCCACGACGGCGAAGGAAGCGATGGCCAGCATCAGCGTGGTCAGCACCGTCCGGAACTGCAGGGACCGACGCCACTTCCGGTGCACCGAGCGCACCAGGTTCCGGATGCCGGGTACCAGCCCGAATACACCGGTGCGCACCAGCTGTGCCACCCGCACGCCCACAATGCGGGCTCGGCGGACCCAGATCCGGGTTCGGAAAGCCAGGGACTGCGCGCCGGGGATGTGTCCGGCGGCGGGGTGCGGCCCGGCGGTGGCGCCCGGTTCCGTTGCGGCATCAGGCCCGACGGCGGCCGGTGCGGCGTCAGATTCCGGAGTGTCGGCCGGGGTGCGGGCGGTGTTCTCCGGCAGGACCCGCTCGCTCAGGGCCCTGGGCGTGCCGTCCGAGGGCTCAGGAACCTGCTTTGTAACCGACACCACGGACCGTCAATACAACTTCGGGGGCTTCCGGGTCACGCTCGATCTTGGACCTCAGCCGCTGGACGTGCACGTTGACCAGCCGCGTATCGGCGGCATGGCGGTAGCCCCAGACCTGCTCCAGAAGGAGCTCCCGGGTGAAGACCTGCCAGGGCTTGCGGGCCAGGGCAACCAGCAGATCAAATTCCAGCGGCGTCAGCGAGATCCGCTCGCTGCCGCGGCTGACGAGGTGGCCGGCGACGTCGATGGTGACATCCGCGATGCGCAGGGTTTCCGGTGCCTTCTGGTCGCCCGGACGCAGGCGAGCACGGACGCGGGCCACGAGTTCGGCGGGCTTGAAAGGCTTCGGAACGTAGTCATCGGCGCCCGATTCCAGGCCCCGGACGACGTCGGAGGTGTCCGACTTGGCCGTCAGCATAACGATCGGCACATCCGACTCGGCGCGGATCTGGCGGCACACTTCGATGCCGTCTATGCCGGGAAGCATCAGGTCGAGCAGCACAAGGTCCGGCTTCGAGGAACGGAAAACTTCCAGGGCCTGCCCGCCGTCAGCGCAGAAGACGGGTTCGAACCCGTCGTTGCGCAGCACAATACCGATCATCTCGGCGAGCGCCTCGTCATCGTCCACTACCAGAATGCGTGCCTTCATAGTTATATATTCCCCTATTGAAATGGCTTTGTCGTATTCGGCGCTTCACCGGCATGGCGTGCGCTCCGGCGGCAGGACGGGCCAGCCTGCCGCCGCCGCCACCATTTCGACCACGGGAATCCGCCCGGACGCGTGTGACCCGACGCTCAAACTTCAGGCCAGGGATGTGCCTGTGCCGTCCGGACCCGGTGAGCGCCGGCGGTGATGAGCGGGCCCGACACAACACGGCCCGCTGTGACATTCCGCGGATTGTCCCGCATGCTGTGGACAGGCACACGTCCGGCCAGGACGGGCAGAATGACCAGGAGGAACCCGTGAGCACCCCCATCTACGAGCTCGCCCTCGGCCGCGACTTTGGCCGTCTGCAGCCGGAACTGCAGGACTATTTCTCGCTCGCCCCGGGCTCCGGCCGCTACGGCGTGGGCGAGGGTGTGTTCGACGTCGTCGGCTGCCGGCAGCGCTAGCTGCGTCCGCTGCTGCGCCTGGCCGGCGGGGAGCAGGCGTTCTTCCCGGAGTACGGCGAAGGCATCCCGTTCCGGATCGAGAACCACGCCCACCTGGACCCGTTCGGCCGGTCAAGCCTGACGGCCCGGCGGGAAATCTTCTTCCCCGGCACCACCCGACTGTTCCACGACACCACCAGCTTCGATGATCCCGGCAGCAGGCACGGGCTGGTGGACTACGTCGGCCGGTACCGCAGGCTCGTCACGGACCTCAACCTCAGCGTCACCGCCGGCGGCAGGCTGCGCGGGGTCTCGGAGTCGTCGCGGCTGTTCCTGGGGCCACTGCGGATTCCGCTGCCCGCTGCCTTGGATGCCAAGGCCTACGCCGAACAGTGGTGGGAGCCGGGCGAGGGCGGCACGGGCAAGCACCGGATCCAGGTCAAGGTGATCCAGCCGCAGATCGGCCTGGTGCTGGTCTATGCCGGCCACTTCGACTACCGGCTGGAACCCTACCCCGGCGGCGCCACTGCCCCGGGATACCTTCCCGAGCGCGCCCGTCCGGACCGCTGGGAGCGCCGCGTCTGACAGCGGGGCTACCTGCGGGACTACCGGCGGGGCTTCCGGCGGGGCTACCGGCGGGGCTTCCGGCGGGCTTCCGGCTCGCGACGAGGATCAGCCGAGGGCGAGCTGATTGAGCCCGTCGGCCACCTGGGTCAGCCGCACGAGCGCAGCGGTCGCAGCGGAAGGCGAATGCCCCTCGAGCCCGTCCGACGGCGTGACCCGCACCGCGCTCAGCGTGGACGCCGGCAGGCCGAGCTGCCGCCACGGCCGCCAGACGGTTTCGACGACGTCGGCGACGCGGGGCAGTGCCGCGCCGGGCCGGGCCAGGTCCAGAGCTCCGGCCCAGAGCCGTTTTCCGTCTTCTACCGCACCGGCCAGCTGCTCCCACTGACGGGAGGTGAGGGCACGGAGCGGCACGGCGATCCCGTCCGAACCCGCAGCCAGAATCCGGTCAAACGGCGCCTCGATTTCAGGGACCGCGACGACGATTTCGATGGCCCCGGCTTCCCGCAGCGCGTCGATGACCACCTGCCAGGAGTCGGTGGCTTCCTGGCCTGGAACCGAGCGCAGGGTCCGGTAGCCGCTGGAGGTGGGGATGGTGCCCGCCAGCACGGACGCAATCTCCGGCTCGTCGATCTGGACCACGATGCGGGCCCCGGGGGCCGCCGAGGCAACCCGGCTGAGGTAGCTGCCGGCACCTGCTGCCAGGGAGTCCGCGAGGTCGCGGCGGGCGCCGTAGTCAAGCAAGGCGCGCTCGCCGTTGTGCAGATGCAGGCCGGCGGCAAGGCTGAGCGGGCCGCGCAGCTGGATCTTGATGTCCGTGGCCGGGGTGTCCTCGGCTCCGATGACGTCGGCCAGGATGTTGATGTCGGTGGAGAGGGCCGAGCGCGCCCGTTTCAGATCCTTGCCTGGCCGGTCCACGATCCGCCAGCCATACGGTTGCACATCGACGGACACGTCCACCAGCAGGGAGGCGGTCCGGCCGAGGGCGTCCGATCCGACGCCGCGGTCCGGCAGCTCGGCGAGGAAAGGCAGGTGGGGGCTGCCGAGTTCGCCGCGGATGATGCGTGCGGCCTCAACCGGGTCTTCTCCGGGCCAGGGGCCCAGGGCTGTGGCGGTGACCTGGTCCGGCTCAGGGCGGATGGGGGCGGGCACGGCTAGGCGTCCGCGGAGACGGCAGGGTCCGCGGAGACGCGTGTCTGGGAGTTGGCCGCCTGTGAACTGGCGGCCTGGGCTGCGGCCTCGTGATCCTCAGCGATGGCCTCGTGGTGGCGGATGACCTCGCCGATGATGAAGTTCAGGAATTTCTCGGCGAAGGCCGGGTCCAGGTGCGCCTCTGCGGCGAGCCGGCGCAGGCGGGCGATCTGGGCGGTTTCCCGGCCAGGGTCGCCGGCGGGCAACTTGTGGGTGGCCTTGAGGAATCCGACCTTCTGTGTCGCCTTGAAGCGTTCGGCGAGGAGGTACACAAGGGTGGCATCGATGTTGTCGATGCTGGAGCGGATCGACAACAGTTCCGCCATCACCGCCGGATCCACCTGACCGGCCAGCGAGCTGGCCCCGGGATCATAGGAATCGGCATCGGGATGAGTCTGGTTCTGCTCGGTCATTGACCCAGTCTAGGGGCAGTGCCGCCAATCAATCCGCCTGTTAAGCGCCGCCCCGGCTGGCCTGGGTGGATGCCTTCCCGGCGCCTTGTACAGCGCCTTCCCCGGTGTATTGCCGGGCTCGCTCTCCGGCGCCTGCCCCGGGATCTGATGCAAAGTCGTGGGTCGTGGCTTGATCCTGGCGGGTTTGGGGGCGCGGTTGGCGTTTCCGGCCAACGGCCTACTGCCACCATCACCGTCGGGTGGCTTTGGCGATGTTGGTGATTTTGGCTATCCGGTGCTGATGGCGAGGTTCCGCTGCGAGACCATGAGCCGCGGCGCGTTGCCGCGGCGCACCATCGATTGATTTCCAGGTATGTCAGGTCCGGGGACAACTGGCGGGCGCACGTGGCGGGCGCCCATTCGACAAAGATGGCCGGTATAAGACCGTCATCCCGGCCATCTTTGGCGAATCGCTGCCATGGCGGCCGCCCCGCACCCCACTATGCCCCGAATAACCTGTCCGCAACCACGAAACCCCGCCGCTGAGCATGCTCAGCGGCGGGGTTGCTGCGTACGTCCTTGCTCCCCGGGTGGCGACGTTCCAGCCCAGTTGCCCGGCTCCGGAACGCGCATCAGCCCCACGAAACCGCCGGATTCCGCGGATGCTGCGTGGTGCGTGTGGAAGCAACTGGGCGGGAGCGTCGTGCCGGAGCCCGGGGACCCCCATAGCGGCCATCTTTGGCGAACCGCCGGAGTCCTAACCGGAAGATGCGTCAGGTAAGGCAGGACGATCCATGGTTGTGGAGGTATTCCAAGTGGCAACGGTTAGTGTGCATCGTTCGCAGCGAACGGTGGGCATGTCCGGTCAGCGGGTACCCGCCGGAGGCTTAGCTGTGGAGCACCTCGCGGAATGCCTCCCGGCGCCGGGCCTGCTCATCCGGGTCTGGAACCGGCAGCGAGGCGATCAGCTTCTTCGTGTAGGCGTGCTGCGGGTTGCCCATCACCTGGTTGCCGAGTCCCTGCTCCACCATCTTGCCTTTGTAGAGCACACCGACCCAGTGGGACAGGATATCCACGACGGCAAGGTCGTGGCTGATAAATAGGGCGGCGAAGCCGAATTCGGCCTGGATCTCTTTGAACAGTTCCAGCACCTTTGCCTGCACCGAAACGTCAAGCGCAGAGGTCGGCTCATCGGCGATCAGCAGCTTCGGGTTCAGGATCAGCGCGCGCGCCAGGGACGCGCGCTGCCGCTGTCCGCCGGAGAGTTCGTGCGGGAACCGTTCCGCGTACGACGCCGGCAACTGCACCGATTCAAGCAGCTCACGGGTCCGCTGGCGTGCTTGCGCCGGAGTCGGGTTGCTGTGGATGATGAGCGGCTCGGCGACGCAGTCTCCGATGGTCAGCTGCGGGTTGAAGGACGCCGCCGGGTCCTGGAACACGAAGCCGATCTGCTTGCGCAGCGGCTTGAAGGTGCGTTCCTTGAGATTGAGCATCTCGTAGCCCAGCACCTTCAGGCTTCCGCCCGTGGTCCGGTTCAGCCCCGCGATGGCCCGGCCGATGGTGGTCTTGCCCGATCCCGACTCACCGACGAGCCCGAAGACCTCGCCCTCGGACAGTGTGAAGTTAACACCATCGACGGCCTTGAAGGCGGGGCTGCCCAGCCGGCCGGGGTACTCGATGGTCAGGTTCCTGGCCTCGACCAGCACTTTGCCGCCCTGGTGGGCGCGCTCGGTCATGCCTTCGGAGGCCGAGTTCCTGCCCAGGTGCGGGACAGCGGCCAGGAGCTTTTTGGTGTAGTCCTGCTTCGGTTCGGCGAAGAGCACCCGCGAGGAGGCCTCTTCAACGACATCGCCCTGGTACATCACGACGACGCGGTCGGCGAGGTCCGCCACCACCCCCATGTTGTGGGTGATGAGCACGATCGAAGTGCCGTACTGGTCGCGGAGGTCCCGCAGTAGCTCCAGGATTTCGGCTTGCACGGTGACGTCCAGGGCGGTGGTTGGTTCGTCGGCGACGATCAGCCCCGGGTTCAGCGCCAGCGCCGCGGCAATGACCACGCGCTGCTTCTGCCCGCCGGAGAACTGGTGCGGGTAGTAGTTGACCCGGGTTTCCGGATCCGGGATACCCACCTTGCGGAGCGCCTCGATCGCGCGCCCCTTGGCTTCCTTGGCGCTCACCCGACCGGCTCCGCCGTGACCGGCGTGGGCGCGGATGCCCTCGGCGATCTGCCAGCCCACGGTAAAGACGGGGTTGAGCGCGGTGGACGGTTCCTGGAAGACCATGGCCACGTCCCGGCCCCGGATCTGCCGGAGCTTCGCCGCGCTGACGCTGATCACGTTGTTGCCGTTGATCAGCACCGCTCCGGAGCTGATCGCGGTTTCGGGCAGCAGTCCGAGGATGGTCTTCGCCGTGACGGTCTTGCCCGAGCCGGATTCGCCCACAATCGCCACGACTTCGCCGGGGTTGACTGTGAGGCTCACGTCTTTGACGGCGTAGACGTCGCCGGCGTCGGTGGCGAAAGTGACCTTGAGGTGGTCGATGTCGAGGACCGGTCCAGCGCTTGTGCCGCGCTTGTCAATGTTGGTGGTCATGAACTTCTCACTTCTGCTGCGATTGCGGCCTGGGCGGCGGTGCTGGAATCGGGGCCGCCTTTTCCGGAGGAGGCTGCCTTACGGCCCCGCAGGCGGGGATCGTTAAGGTCGTTGATGCTCTCGCCGACCAGCGTCAGTCCGAGAACGGTGAGGACCATCGCCAGGCCCGGGAAAACGCCCGTCCACCAGATGCCCGAGGTGGTATCCGCCAGCGCCTTGTTGAGGTCGAAGCCCCACTCGGCGGCCGAGGTCGGCTCAATGCCGAAGCCGAGGAAGCCCAGGCCGGCGAGGGTAAGGATGGCCTCTGAGGCGTTGAGCGTGAAGATCAGCGGCAGGGTGCGGGTGGCGTTCTTGAAGACGTGGCGGCGCATTATGCGGATGTTGGAGGCGCCCACGACCTTTGCCGATTCCACGAACGGTTCCGCCTTGAGCCGGATGGTCTCAGCCCGGATGACGCGGAAGTACTGCGGGATAAAGACCACGGTGATGGAAATCGCCGCCGCCAGGATGCCGCCCCAGAGGCTCGACCGGCCACCGCTGATCACGATCGCCATAACAATGGCAACGAGCAGCGACGGGAAGGCGTAGACGGCGTCGGCAATCACGACGAGGATCCGGTCCAGCCAGCCGCCGAGGTAGCCGCTGACCAGGCCCAGTGCCACGCCGATGAAAATCGACATGACCACGGCCACGATGATCACCAGGACTGCGGTCTGGGCGCCCCAGACAACACGGGAAAACACATCGTAGCCGCCGACTGTGGTACCCATCAGGTGCTTACCGCCGGGGGGCTCCTGCGACGGAAAGCTTCCGTCGGCGTCGGAGATCTGGGAGAAGCCAAAGGGGGCAATCAGCGGCGCGAAGATTGCGGTCAGCAGGAAGATGATGGTCAGGACGAGCCCGGCGACGAGCATTCCCCGCTGCAGGCCGACGCTTTTGTTGAAGTGCGAGATGACCGGCAGACGCCGGAACCAGGGTGCGCGGCGGTCCGTGCCGGTTTCGATAATGGGAGCGGTGCTCATGTCAGTACCTCACACGGGGGTCGATCAGCGCGGCAACAATGTCCACGATGAAGTTGGTCACGGCCACGATCACTGCGAGGAGGACCACGATGCCTTGGACGGCGACAAAGTCGCGGGCCGTCAGGTAGGTGGCCAGTTGGAAGCCGAGGCCCTTCCATTCGAACGTCGTCTCCGTCAGCACGGCACCGCCCAGGAGCACGGCAATCTGCAGGCCCATCACAGTAATGATGGGAATGAGGGCCGGTTTGTAGGCGTGCTTGGTGACGAGGCGGAATTCGCTGACGCCACGCGAACGGCCGGCTTCCACATAGTCTTTGCCGAGGGTGCCGATCACGTTGGTCCGGACCAGGCGCAGGAAGATGCCTGCGGTCAGCAGGCCAAGGGCGAGGGCGGGCAGCACGGCATGTGCCATCACATCGGCAAGGGCGGCCATATTGCCGCTTCGGACGGCGTCCAGCCAGTAGATGCCGGTCGGGGCCTGCAGAGCCGTGAGCGCCAGTTCGCTCGAGGTCTTGGCCCGTCCGGCCACCGGGAGCCAGCCAAGCCAGACCGCAAACGTCAGCTTGAACAGGAGTCCGGAGAAGAAGACGGGAGTGGCATAGCAGAGGATCGCGAAGATACGCAGCGCGGCGTCGGGGGCCTTGTCGCGCCGGTGCGCGGCGATCATACCCAGCGGGATGCCGACAAGCAGCGCCACGAGCACGGCGTTGATCGAGAGTTCGAGGGTGGCCGCGCCGTACGTGGCGAGCATTTCCGAGACCTTGCGGTTGTCGGACAGCGTGGTGCCGAAGTTTCCGGTGATCAGCTGTCCGAGGTACTCAAAGTACTGCACAAAGATGGGCCGGTCGTAGCCGGCGGCGGTGATCCGCTCCTGCAACTGTTCCGGCGGGAGCCGGCCGCCCAGGGCTGCCGTGATGGGATCGCCGGTGATCCGCATCAGGAAGAACACCATGGTGACCAGGATGAGGATGGTAGGAAAGATCAGGAAGAACCTGATCAGGATGTATTGGCCCAGTCCCCCGCCGGACGACTTCTTCTTTGACGGCAGGAGGCCGTCGGCGTCGGTTGGCGGCGCCTCAATAAATGTTGTCATTGGTACCTCAGTGTGTGATCCGGGAGCCTCGTGAGTCCCAGCATCTGTGTGTCCTGTCCCAGCACGAAAGGCGGGGCGCCGTGCAGGCGCCCCGCCTTTCGGCTGGTCAGAACCGGATGGGGAATTGGACCTACTTGGAAATCACACCAAGACGGGTCTTGAAGGAAGCGTCCAGGGTCTTTTCAACACCCTTGATGTCCTTGCCGGCGACCATCAGCTGGGCGCCCTGCAACAGCGGAAGCGTGGACAGGTCCTTGGCGACGGCCGTCTGGGCCTCGCCGAGAACCTTCTCGCGCTCGGACTTGTCCACGGTGGTCAACTGCTTGCCGATCAGATCCGTGACGGTGGAGTTCTCGTAGTGGTTCTTTAGGAAGTTGCCCGGGATGAAGAACGGCGTGAGGTAGTTGTCGGCGTCAGAGTAGTCCGGGAACCAGCCGAGCTGGTAGACCGGGTAGACATCCTTGGTGCGGTCCTTGTTGTAGGTGACCCACTCGGTGGACTGCAGGTCCACCTTGAACAGGCCCGACTTCTCCAGCTGCTCCTTGATCATGGCGTACTCGTCACCGGAGGACTTGCCGTAGTGGTCGGGGTTGTACTGCAACTTCAGCGTAATTGGACCGGTGACGCCGGCATCTGCGAAGGCCTTCTTGGCCTTGTCCAGGCTGGGCTTGCCGCTGCCGTCGCCGTACATGTCCTTGAGCGGCTTGATAGCACCGACGAAGCCGTCGGGAACGACGGAGTACGCGGGCAGGTAGGTGCCCTTGTAGACCTGGCTGGCAATGGCGTCGCGGTCCACGATGTTGGCCATCGCCTGGCGGACGGCGAGAGCCTTCTTGGGATCGGCGTCGGCTGCCTTGGCGCCGAACGGCATGGTGTCGAAGTTGAAGACGATGTAGCGCAGTTCACCACCGGGTCCCTTGTGGACCTTGACCTTGGAATCCTTCTCCAGGTCAGCGGCATCGGTCGCGGTCAGGCTGCGGCCGGCGACGTCGATGTTGCCCTGCTGGACGTCCAGCTTCAGGTTGTTGGAGTCCGCGTAGTACTTGATGGTGGCACTGTCGTTGGCCGGCTTGCCGAGCAGTCCCTTGTAGTCGGGATTCGCCTTGAGGCTGACGAGCTCGTTCTTCTTGTAGCTCTCGATCGTGTACTGACCGGCGAAGGGCTTGGCCTTGACGATTTCGTCGTCGCCCATCAGCTTGTCGGCCGGGAAGACCTCTTCGTCGATGACGGGTCCGGAGTTGGCTGCGAGGACGCCCGGGAAGACCTGGTCATTGCCGGCCTTCAGTGTGAAGACCACGGTGGAGTCGTCCTTGGCCGTGACCGAGGCCAGGTTACTGAACAGGGACGCGGGGCCGTTGTCGTCGGCGATCTTGACGATCCGGTCGACCGAGAACTTGACGTCGGAGGACGTCAGCGCGTGGCCGTTGGCGAACTTGAGCCCGGACTTGAGCTTGACGGTGTACTCCGTGGGGGTGGTGAAGGACGCGGACTCCGCGATGTCGGGGGTGGCGTCAGCCGTCCCCGGCTTCGAGTTCATGAGGAACGGGTAGATCTGGTTCATCACCATAAAGGAGCCGGCGTCGTAGGAGCCGGCCGGGTCGAGGGTGACGACCTTGTCAGTCGTACCGTAGGTGATGTTGCCTCCGCCGGCGGCGCTGCCGGAGGACGTTGCGCCGCCGGACGGGCCCGTGCAGGCGGTCAGTGCGAAGGCTGATACCCCGGCGAGCGCGATGGCGCTCTGCAGGGCCTTTTTGTTCATTGCCATCTGTGAACTTTCTGTTCGATGAGTACTGGTGCGCGGCCCGGAAATGATTGTTCTCATGACTCGGCGGGCAGCACGCTGTCCTGATTCCTTGATTCAACCAGAAAACCACGCGGTGAATCGTTACATCTTGTGAGATGAGACACAAAATTTACACGAACCGGAGGAACTCATCATTATCTTCAGCAATCCTGCCCGGGTTCCGGCAGTCGGCGGCTGCCCGGCGACACGGAACGCGAGTTAAGACAGCCGGAGCACCGCACATCGAATATGTGCGGTGCTCCTGCAAAGAATGCCTTTTTGTTAGAGCGCTGCGCGCTGCAGTGACCGGGCCGTGTCGATGGTCGCCTGTCCCAGCACGCGGGTGCCCTGGTAGAGCACCACCGTCTGCCCGGGCGCGACACCGCGCAGCGGCTCCGTCAGGGTGACCACGAGGCTCCCGTGCTCGCCGCCGGCGGCGTCTGTCCCGCCGTCACCGGCGTCCGCGCGTTCCATGTGCGCCTTAGCCGGCACGGGGTCCCCGTGGGCGCGGACCTGGGCATAGCAGTCGAACTCCTCGCCGGTGTGCACCTCGGCGATCGGCAGCCCGGCCCAGGAAACCTTGATGCCGCGGATCTCGTCGATGGCCAGGAGGGCCTCGGGCCCTACCACCACCTTGTTTTCCTTCGGCCGGATTTCGAGCACAAAGCGCGGCTTGCCGTCGGCGGCGGGCGTGCCCAGCTTCAGGCCGCGGCGCTGGCCGACGGTGAAGGCGTTGGCGCCTGGGTGCTCGCCGACTTTCGCGCCGGACTCGTCCACGATGTCCCCGGTGGTCATCTCGATCTTCTCGGCCAGCCAGCCGGCGGTGTCGCCGTCGGGGATGAAGCAGATGTCGTGGCTGTCCGGCTTGTTGGCAACGGAGAGGCCGCGGCGTTCAGCTTCGGCGCGGACCTCGGCCTTGGACGGGGTGTCCGCCAGCGGGAACATGGAATGGCTGAGCTGTTCATGGGTCAGGACGCCGAGCACGTAGCTCTGGTCCTTGGCCCAGTCCGCGGCACGGTGCAGTTCGGGGTTGCCGCCGGCGTCGCGGATCACCTTGGCGTAGTGGCCGGTGCAGACGGCGTCGAAGCCCAGCGCGATCGCCTTCTCCAGCAGCGCGGCGAACTTAATCCGTTCGTTGCAGCGCATGCACGGGTTGGGCGTGCGTCCGGCGGCGTATTCGTCGATGAAGTCCTGGACGACGTCTTCCTTGAACCGCTCGGAGAAATCCCAGACGTAATACGGGATGCCGAGCACGTCGCAGGCCCGCCAGGCGTCGCGGGAGTCCTCGATGGTGCAGCAGCCGCGGCTGCCGGTACGCAAAGTGCCGGGCATCCGGGACAGCGCCAGATGGACCCCGACGACGTCGTGTCCCGCCTCGACGGCGCGGGCGGCGGCAACGGCGGAATCAACGCCGCCGCTCATGGCTGCAAGAACTCGCATACTGGCTTTCTCTAGGGTTCGGGGGTGTTGCCGGCATTGGCGGCCGCTCTTCGCCACGGCCTGTTCACGGCCGGCTATTTCCAGCCGGCTATTCACGGGCGGCAATTCGCGGCCGGGGCCGCAGGAATAACACAACGCCTGCCGCCCCATTCTATCGCCACGCCGGATCCTCCCCAAAAGCCCTTGACGGGGCCACGCCACCCTTCTAACGTCAGGATTACCGGTTTTAGAATCAGAGGCACGCACCAGCGGGATTCGAGGGGACATGGCGGAGAATATCGTGATCGTCGGCGGCGGACTGGCCGGCGCCATGGCCGCCAAGACCCTGCGTGCGGAAGGGTTCACCGGGCCGGTGATCCTGCTGGCCGAAGAGCCCCACAACCCGTACCTTCGCCCGCCGCTGTCCAAGGACTACCTGCTGGGCAAGGCGCAGGACGACGCCCTGCCGGTGGTGCCGGCTGGCTGGTATGAGGAGAACGGCGTCGAACTTCGGCTGGGCGCCCCCGCCACGTCCCTCGATCCGGCCGCCCGCACCGTGAGCCTTGGTGACGGCAGCCGGCTGGAGTATGGCTCGCTGCTGCTCGCCACCGGCTCACGCCCCCGGGCCCTTCCCCTGCCGGGCAGCGACCTTGATGGGGTCGGCACCTTCCGGACGGTGGATGACAGCCGCAGCCTGCGCAAGCAATTATCCGTCGGCGGCCGGAGCGTTGTGATGATCGGCTCGGGCTGGATCGGCATGGAACTGGCCGCGGCGGCGAGCGTCTATGGCAACACCGTGACCCTGCTGGGGCTGGAGGAGGTGCCGCTGGGGGCGGCGATCGGCCCCGAGTTGGGCGGGTTCTTCCGTTCACTGCACGAGGCCAACGGCGTCCGCTTCAGGCTCCCCGCCTCAGCCGCGGAGATCACGGGCCGCTCGGGACGCGTCACCGGCGTCGTCACCGACGCGGGTGAGGTCCTGCCCGCGGACCTGGTGGTCATGGCCGTGGGCGTGGTCCCGGCGGTGTCCCTGGCCGGGGCCGCCGGCATCGGACTGCAGAACGGCATCCTCACCGACGCCTCGCTGCGGACGTCCGCGCCCGGAATCTTCGCGGCTGGCGACGTCGCCAACGCCCTGCACCCGTTCACCGGTGAGCACCACCGCAGCGAGCACTGGTCCAATGCCCTCAACGGCGGCAAGGTCGCGGCCAGGTCCATGCTGGGCCAGGCCGCCGTGCTGGACGCGGTCCCCTACTTCTACACCGACCAGTTCGACGTCAGCATGGAGTACTCCGGTTTCCCGACGCTGATCACCGGGCCGCCCACAATCCGGGGCTCGCTCGAGGCCAAGGAATTCCTCGCCTTCTGGCAGCGCGACGGCCGGGTGGTTGCGGGAATGAGCGTGAACTGGCCGCGGTCTGGCAGGCCGCAGAAGATGATCAAGGCGCTCATCACCTCGAAGTCGGGGCTGCGCCCTGATGTTTTGGCGGACCCGGCCGTCCCGCTGGATCAGCTCCTTCCAGGGGCCTGACGGGCGGACTCACGGGCCACCGTTCCGGCCGTCCGGATGGTGGACTCGTGCCCGGCCATGCCGGCCTGGCGCGCACGGGAGACGGCGCCGGGCAGGGCGGCCAGCAGGGCGTCGACGTCGGCGCCGGTGGAGGAATGGCCCAGGGTAAAGCGCTGGGCGCCCCTGGCCGTGCTCTCGTCCAGGCCCATCGCCAGCAGCACGTGCGACGGCCGGGGAACCCCCGCCGTGCACGCGGAACCGGTGGAGGATTCCACCCCGGCCAGATCGAGAAGGAAGAGCAGGGAGTCACCTTCGCAGCCGGGGAAGGTGAAGTGCGCGTTGCCCGGCAGCCGGCCGGGACCGGGAGCCCCGCGGAGCACGGCCCCGGGCACCGCCTCGAGGACGCCGTCGATCAGCCGGTCCCGCAGCGCGGCGATCCGTGCGGCCTCTTCGGGCAGCTTCGCGGTGACGGCTCCGGCGGCCGCGGCGAAGGCCGCGATCGAAGCCGTGTCCAGGGTTCCGGAGCGGACGTCGCGTTCCTGTCCCCCGCCGTGCTGGACCGGGGTCAGTGTCACGGCGCGGCCCAGGATGAGAGCTCCGACGCCGACGGGGCCGCCGATCTTGTGCCCGGAGATGGACATGGCGTCAAGGCCGGCGCCGCGGAAGTCCACAGGAACGGAGCCGAAGGCCTGGACGGCGTCGGAATGCACCGGCACGCCTGCAGCGTGCGCCAGCTCCACGATCCTGGCGACAGGCTGGATGCTGCCGACCTCATTGTTGGCCCACATCACCGTGACCAGGGCGATGGACGAAGGATCGCGGGACAGCTCGGCCGCCAGTACCGCAAGGTCCACGACGCCACCGGCATCCACCGGCAGCCAGCTGACCTCGGCGCCCTCGTGCCGTTCCAGCCACTCCACGGTGTCCAGCACCGCGTGATGCTCGACGGCGGCGCACAGGATGCGGGTGCGGGCCGGGTTCTCGGCGCGCCGGGCCCAGAACAGGCCCTTGACGGCGAGGTTGTCGGCTTCGGTCCCGCCCGAGGTGAAGATGACTTCGGAGGGGTGTGCCCCGGCCGAGTCGGCCAGCACCTCGCGGGCGTCCTCGACGGCGCGCCGGGCGCGGCGGCCCGATCCGTGCAGCGAGGAGGGGTTGCCGGTCCGGGCCAGTTCGCGGGTCAGTGCCGCCAGAGCCTCCGGGGCCAGGGTGGTGGTTGCGGCGTGATCAAGGTATACGGGCACAGGACAATTCTACCCGCGGGCCCTAGCCGCGGCGTTGCCGGGCCGCCTGCGGCAGCGCAGGCCGGAGCCGCCCGGCAGGACCCGGTACTGGTGTACATTCGAGCGGTGAAAGCGTCCCTCTACCTTGTGCTGGCCACCCTGTTCTGGTCCGGCAATTTCGTCGTCGGACAGGCCGCGGTGGCCTCCATGACCCCACTGGAGCTGACCTTCTGGCGCTGGGCCCTGGCGGCCGTGCCGCTGCTGCTGCTGGCCCACTTCATCGAGAAGCCGGACTGGCGCGCGGTGCTGCGCCGCTGGCCGGTGCTGCTGTTGCTCAGTGTCCTGGGCATGAGCGGCTACACGCTGTTGCTCTACGGCGCGCTCGGATACACCTCTGCGATGAATGCCTCGCTCATTACGGCCGCGAATCCGGCCCTGATTGTGGTCATGGCGGTGGTCCTGCTCGGCGAGAGGACCACCCGCCTGGGCTGGCTCGGCATCTGCCTCGGCCTGCTGGGTGTGCTGCTGGTACTGACCCGGGGTGAACTGGAGCGCGTCTTCAGCCTCTCCATCAACACCGGCGAACTCCTCATGATCGGCGCGATTGTGGTCTGGGGATTTTACACGATCGTCGCCCGCCGGCTGGATGTGCCGGCGATCTCGGCCACCGCCGTGCAGGTGGTGATTGCGACCGTGACGCTGGCACCCTTCGCCGTCGCCATGAACGTGCAGTTTCCCGACACCGCGGCCGAAGGCTGGTCGCTGGCGTACATCGCCATATTCCCCTCGCTGGGCTCCTACCTGTTCTGGAACCTTGCGCTGAAGACCACCCCGCCGGGAACCGCCGGGAACTTTCTCAACCTGATGGTCGTCTTCACGGCCATCATCACGGTGCTGTTGGGGACCCCGCTCAGCCTCGTGCAGATCGTCGGCGGACTCATGGTGATCGCCGGTGTCCTGCTGACCGGAGCCAAGGGGCAGGCCAGGCTCAAAGTGGCCTGATTTCAGGGCCGGAGCCGGTTAATGGGCTTAGAGCGGCCTGATCCGGGCGCAGCACTGCGCCGGCTGCGCCGTGCCCCGCGTCCTGAGATCCTCGATGTCGAGCGCCTGTACGCGGTCCGGGTCGAGGCCGCAGCCCGCCGCGGCGCCGCCGAGGAAGGCTCCGTTCATGGCGCAGACCACCCCGGTATGGCCTTCGGCGAGCCGATGGAAAGGGCAGTTCAGCAGCACGAGGCCGCCGTCGCCGTCGCTCTCGGGACGGTACCCTTCCGAGGCAAGGAACCCGGCGAACGTGGCCCCTTCGGGTGCGGACCGGGCTGTTGCCTGGCCCCGCGCAAAGGCCGCCCGGACCAGCGCCTCCCGGGCGGAGACGCCGTCGGCCGCCGCATCTTCGATGGCGGAGACCATCAACTCGGCGGCAAGGTCGTAGTTACGGTCCGGCACCGAGGCGGCGATCTCCTGGACGGCGGCCACGTACAGCTTGGCCGGACGGCCCGAGCCTGGTCCTCCCCTGCCGCCCAGCTTCCGGAACTCCACGGCCAACAGGCCGTCCCGAACCAGCCGGTCCAGCTGGAAGGAAGCCGTGCTCCTGGGCAGGCCGAGGGCGGCTGCGGCATCGTCCCGGCTGACGGCTTCCGGGGCGGAGACCACGAAGTTGAACAACGTCCGGCGGCTCTCGTCGCCCAGGGAGGCGACGGCCGCAATCCTGCGGTTCCACGGGGCTCGGATCATGGAATCAGCCTAACTCTAAAAACAAGGTTCATTGCTTAATCTGCCGCACCATTCTAAAATCAAGTTATCCACTTTTAGAAGGAGAACCCATGAAATCCTCGCCAGCCCTCTCATCGGCTTCAAGCCCCCCGGCCACGGCCCCGGAGCGGCAGGCGTTCCTGCTGCTGCGCACCGTCTTCACCGTCGCCCCGATTGTTTTCGGCCTGGACAAGTTCACCAATCTGCTGGCCGACTGGACGATGTATCTGGCGCCGGTTGTCACGTCCGCGGTCCCCCTGCCGGCGCAGAGCATTATGTACATCGTCGGCGTAGTGGAAATCGTCGCCGGCCTGGCGGTGGCGCTAAGGCCTCGCTTCGGATCGCTGCTCGTGGCGGTCTGGCTGCTGGGGATTATCGTCAACCTCATCCTGCTGGGCAGTTTCTTTGACGTGGCACTCCGGGATTTCGGCCTGCTGGTGGGAGCGCTGGCGCTGAACAGGCTGTCGCCGAAGAGGGCCCCATGAACCGTTCCTGAACGTGGGCGGCCGGAGCCGTGGTCCGGCTTGGTCCGGTGCGGCTTGGTCCGGTGCGGGTCAGTCCGACGGCGGGACGACGGCGAGGCGGGCCGCGACGTCGGCCCGCGCCGCCGTGAGGCTGGCGGCGTCCGGGCATGCGACGGAGACGTAGACGGAGGAGCCCGCCTTGCTGAAGAGCCGGGAGTAGACGGCCGATGACCGGCCGCCAACCGGCGCTCCGCCCTCGAGCACGAGCACCTCGACGCTCGGGGCGGGCTTGCCCGGCTCCCCGCCCCAGCGCAGGGTGTCCGGCTTCAGGAAGGACGGCAGGATGGTTGGGTCCAGGTACTGGAAGAGTGCCTCCGTGGACGCCTTGTCATCCCCCGCGACGGTGAGCGGTCCCTGATTCGCTCGGACCCGGGCTGAAACCACGCAGCCGTCAGCCTTCAGATATTCGCTGACACCAGCCACATCCTGTGTGCCGGGCGTCCAGCCGGGGGCCCCGCGGAGCCCATCGGAGAGTTGGACGGGCACGCCGGCGGCCAGGCTATCCCCGGCGGCGAAGGACATGTCGCGTGCGGCGACGGCCGCGGAGTCGTGGCCGGGGGTCACGGTGGGGGTGGCCAGGGTCGGCGCAGCCGGAGTCGCCTTGGGCGCGGCCGGATCCGGGACTCCGACGCTGCAGCCTGCGAGAGTTGCGGCGATGATCAGCGCCGGCAACGCACTGATCCCCCGGTACGCCCGCTGCCCACGCAGGAAAACGGGCATGGTGACGCTTTTCGCTGCCAATCCTGCTTCCGGACAACTGCCCATGCCTGCTCCGCCGTCCAATGTGCCCTGCCGGTCAATCCGCCCGGGCCTCCGCACGATTCTAGACCGGCTGCACCCCGTGCCGACGATCCTGGCCGCCGTGCCCCGCTACGCCAGGACCCGGACAGCGCCCGGAACCACCTCGATGGTGAGCGGCAACGCCCCGATCCGCTCGCCGTCGGCATAGGCCACAACATTGTCCGCCGCCAGTTCGACGCTGCGGACCCGGCGGATGTGCACCGACGGATGTCCTGTGTGGCCGCCGGAAAACACCTTCGGGAACACCGCCAGAAGGCCAATCCTGGACAGCGGCCCCACGATGAACAGGTCCAGGTAGCCGTCGTCGAGCACAGCATCAGGGGTGACCTTCATGCCGCCGCCAATCGACTGCCCGTTGGCGACGGAGATGAGCATCGCGCCCTGTTGCCAGCGCTCGCCGTCGGCCGTCACGGTGTAGTTGATCGCACGGAAGGACGCCAGTTCGCGGAGCATGGCGAGGTTGTAGCGGCCCTTGCCGCGCGGCCAGCGCCACGCGTTGGCGCGTTCGTTGACGGCGGCGTCGAACCCCGCGGAGACCACGCCGGCGAACCACCGGGACGCCCCGCCTGAACCGATCCGCCCGACGTCGATCAGCCGGCCGCCGGTGGCCAGGGCCGCCAGCAGTTGTTCACAGGCGGCGGAGACGTTGTGCCGCGGGAGGCCGAGCGCGCGGGCCATGTCGTTCCCGGTGCCGGTCGGAACGATCCCCAGCGGCACCGAGCCGTACGGGGCCCCCGAGCGGGCGAGCGCATTGATGCCCAGGTGGACCATGCCGTCGCCGCCCACCACAACGAGGGCGTCCACCCCGGATGCCAGAATCTTATCCACTGCGTCGGCGAGTTCCGCGTAGCTGTCCCTGCACAGGAGCACCACCTCGGCCCCGCTGGCGCGGAAGCAATCCGCCGCCTCCCGGCCGGCATGCTGCCCGCGGCCGAAGGATGCCCGCGGGTTGACGGCGACGGCGATAATCATGGCCTGAATTATGCCAGCAGCCGGGAACCATCCACGCCCGCGCGGTCGTTATTCCCCTAGCCGGTTAAACTGGCCACGCCGGACATCCAGGATGGACGGGCGCGATCAACCGGCACTATCAACGCAAAGGATTCTTGCTTGACGCAGGGCAACAGCTCGCATTACCAGGTCCTCCGGATCCCCGTAACGGCGACGGAGAAGGAAATCAAGGTGGCCTACCGGAAGGCCGCCCGCAAGTCGCACCCCGACCACGGCGGCGACCCCGCGGCCTTCCGGCAGGTGACCCTTGCCTACGAGACCCTCATCGATGCGAAGCGCCGCGCCGACTACGACCGTTCCTACGGCAGCGGATCCCGCGACTTCAGCGCGGGTCCGGCCGGAGAGGAAGCACATTTTGATGCCCCGGCGGCCGGAAGCCGTGCCTCCGCTACCGTCCGCCACCCCAACACGCCACGGAACACGGCCGCCGATGCCCCCGTCTACGTCCCGTCTTTCGAGGAGATGGCGCAGGCCGGCGGGGTGCCGCTGATCCCGGCGGATCTGGCAGGCCAGCAGGTCCACGGAATGCCGCGGAAGCGCGGCATCTTCGGGGCCGAAGCGAGGATCCAGCGGGAAATGCGGACTGTTCAGCTCATCAGCCGCCAGATCCTCCCCGCAATCCCGGCCGCACGGCTCATCAATGGCCTGCAGTCCCCTGCCGACATCAACCACATCGACCATGTTCTGCTGTCCGGCTACCGGATGGCGATCATCGGCTCCATGCTGCTGCCGCCGGGCGCCTATGCCTGGAACGGCAGCGCCCTGACCCACGGCGGCCGGGCCATCGCCCCGCCCCAGCTGGCCCAGGTGGTGCGCCGGATGCAGGACATCTTCCCGGAACTCAACGTCACCGGCTGGACTGTGGTCCACAGCACGGACGGCAACCTGCACGAACCGGTCATCGACCACCACCGCCCTCCCGGCCGGGACAACAACAGACGGGACAACAACGGACGGGACAACAACAGACGGGACAACAACAGCCATGGGCTGGTCCAGGTGGTCAACGCCGCCGGCCTGGCCCGCGGGCTCAAGCAGTTCCTGAGCTCCGGCCCGGCCCCGAACACCGTCAACGTCCCGGTGCTCGCCCGGCTGCTTCGCGGGATGCACTAGAAGCGCCGGGCCGCCGCGGTTCCACCGCGGCATTGACCACGACGGCGGCTCGCTAGGATGGGAGCGTGTTCCGCATCCTCTTCCACACCCCCGAAATTCCCGGCAATACGGGCAACGCCATCCGGCTGGCTGCCATCACCGGCGCCGAACTGCACCTGGTCGAACCGCTTGGCTTTGATTTCTCCGACGCGAAGCTGCGCCGGGCCGGACTGGACTACCACGACCTCGCCGTCGTGACGGTCCACCCGGACATCGAGGCGGCCTGGCAGGCCCTCAGGCCGGAACGGGTCTTCGCGTTCACATCAGACGGGGAGGCCTCCTATACGGAGATCAGCTACCGGCCTGGCGACGTGCTGCTGTTTGGCCGTGAATCCGTCGGCCTGCCGGAGGAGCTCAAGCACGACCCCCATGTGACCTCGCGCGTCCGCCTGCCGATGTTGCCGGCACTGCGCTCGCTGAACCTGGCCAACGCCGCCTCCATCGCCGTCTACGAGGCATGGCGCCAGAACGGGTTCGCCGGAGCCAAGCTGTAGGCGCAACCTTTCCCATGGTCCACCCATCCGCCTCCGCTGCTGTCCCGAATCACTTCTGAAGCCCGGTTCAGCCAAAGGGCGCAGATAGCGGCGAAGGGAGCGAGGAGCGGCAGGTGATAACAGTGCAGTTGGAACGACGTCCGGCCCATCGGGTTGCGGGCCACCACGGCAGAAGAACAACCCATCCTGGCCCACGATCGGCGGCGGGCACCTTATGCTTGAAGGTGATGGAAACTCCCAACGCCCCGAACCCAGAGGCCACCGCTCCCCCGGGCACTCCAGCCGACGTGAACCGCCGGCTCGGCGCACTGCTGGAACTGGTCGCCCGCGGCGACCAGGCCGCCTTTGCCGAGTTCTACGAACTCACCTCGCGGCGTGTTTTCGGCATGGCCCGGCGTGTACTGATCGATGTGGAACTCAGCGAGGACACCACCCAGGAAGTCTTCCTCCAGGTCTGGCAGAATGCCTCCAAGTTCAATCCCGAGGCCGGAAGCCCGCTCGCGTGGCTCATGACAATCTCGCACCGCCGCGCCGTGGACAAGGTCCGCTCCTCCCAGTCATCCACTGACCGGGAAGCGAAATACGGCGCCAGCAGCCAGGAGATCGACCACGATTCGGTCTCCGATGCGGTGGGCAGCCGGCTCGAGGCCGAGGCCGTGGTCCGTTGCCTGGAGACGCTGACCGACACGCAGCAGGAATCCGTGCGGCTTGCCTACTACGGCGGCCTCACCTACCGGGAAGTGGCAGAGAAACTCAATGCCGCGGTCCCCACCATCAAGTCCCGCATCCGCGACGGACTTATTCGACTGAAGACCTGCCTGGGGGTGAGTTGAGATGACCGACATAAACGCACAGAACAACGGCCGCGTCCCCAGCGGCTTTGCGGCCGATATCGCCACCGACCTCGCTTCTGGCCGCGCCGTTGACCTCGCCGAGGTCTACGCGCTGAACGCCGTCGACGACGTCGAAGGCGCCGCCATTGAGGACTACGTCGCCTCGGCCCCGCCAGCGGAACGCAGCGCCTTCAACGAACGCGTCCGCCAGGCCCGGGAGACGCTCGCCACAAGTTTCACCTCCGAGGAAGAACCGCCCGCCGGCCTGCTGGACCGGATCATGGTGTCCCTGCCGGCCCAGGCCTCCGGGCAGGTGCCCGGCGGCCACTCGCACCAGGCTCCTCCGAGGGTTCCGCCGGTCGTGGCCCGCCCCGTCCGGGAGACTTCCGAACCGTCCGTCACCGATGAGCTCGGCGCCGCCCGCCGGCGCCGAGAAGAGCGACGCAGGCCGCAGGGCATGCGCAACTGGCTGGTCGGCGTCGCGGCCGCAGCCGTTATCGCCTTCGGCGGAGTCGGCGTCGGCGCCTATATGGCGAACCAGAACGACCCGCTCAACCAGGTGCTGCAGGCGGGGGACGTACGGCAGGCGACAGTGAACGTCACCGGCGGCGGTACGGCCACCGTGTCCGTCTCCTCCTCGAGGGATGCCATCGTGGTAAAGATGAACGACGTCCCGGCACCGCCGCCCGGCAAGGTCTACCAGATGTGGCTGATCCCCAGGGACGGCTCGGCCCCGGTGTCACAGGGGTTGATGGACGCCGAATCGCTGTCCAAGCCGGCCGTCGTCAAAGGCATCAGCACCGCCGCGGCCCTGGGCATCACGGTGGAACCGGCCGGCGGCTCGACGTCGCCCACCATGCCCACCGTGGCCGCCGCTCCGCTGGGCGCATAGCGCCGGGACCACCCACCAACAAAGCCGCGCAGGCCTTGACCTCCAGAGGGTCAAGACCTGCGCGGCTTGTAGTTTAAGCCGGAACTGATGTTGGCAGCCCAGCCGGCTAAATGATGACCGACAGCAGCATGATGAAGCCGAAGCTGACCACGGAGATCAGTGTCTCCATCACGGACCAGGTCTTGAAGGTCTGGCCTACCGTAAGTCCGAACAGTTCCTTGACCAGCCAGAACCCGGCGTCGTTGACATGCGAGAGGAACAGCGAGCCGGCGCCGATCGCGAGGGCAAGGAGGGCGGCGTGCGTCGGGGTGAGCGAGCTGGCCAGCGGTGCGACGATTCCGGCGGCCGTTACCGTCGCCACGGTGGCAGAGCCGGTCGCCAGACGCAGCGCGACGGCCACGATGAAGCCCAGCACAAGGACGGACATGTTGGTGCCCTCGGCCCATTTCTTGACGGAGTCGCCGACGCCGGCGCCGATCAGGGTCTGCTTGAAGCCGCCGCCGGCGCCCACGATCAGCATGATCCCGGCGATGGGACCCAGGCTTGCGCCGATCTTGGAGGTGATCATGTTGCCCGTAAACCCCACGGCATAGCCGAACGTGAAGATCGCGAGCAGCACGGCCAGGGTCATGGCGACAAGGGGCTGGCCGACGAAATCGAAGACGGTCCGGATCCAGGGGGCTGTCGCGGCGTCGGGCCAGATGATGTCCACAACGGCTTTGAGGAGCATAAGGACCACCGGGAAAATGATGGTGAGCAGGGTGACGAGGAAGCTCGGCTGGCGTTTAACGCCCTGCATGTCCGCGCCGTGCTGGGTGTCGATGCCGCCCGCGACGGCGGGGGCGCCGACAGGCACCCATTTGGCGGCCAGCCGGGAGAACAGCGGTCCGCAGATGATGACCGTGGGGACGGCAACGAGGAGGCCCAGCGCCAGCGTGGTGCCGAGCTCGGCCTTGACGGCGCTGATCGCGATCAGGGGTCCCGGGTGCGGCGGCACGAGGCCGTGCAGCACGGAAAGACCCGCCAGCGCCGGGATGGCAATGCGCATGAGCGGCATTTTGGAGCGCTGGGTCACGAGGACGATGACCGGAAGCAGCAGCACCAGCCCGATTTCGAAGAACATCGGGAGGCCGATGATGACCGCGACCAGCGTGATGGACCACACCAGTTTGTTCCCCGTGGCCTTGGCCAGCAGCGTGTCCACCACCCGGTTGGCCCCGCCGGAATCCGCCAGCAGCTTGCCGAGCATGGCTCCGAGGGCGATCAGCAGGCCGACTTCTTTCAGGACGCCGCCCACTCCGTCTTCGAAGTTCTTGATGACCAGGGCCGGTTCCACGCCGGAGGCAAGGCCCACGAAGGCCGAGCCAAGAATGAGCGCGAGGAAGGGGTGGAGCTTGAACTTGGTAATCAGCACCACGATGACGGCGATGCCGAGGGCTGCGACCACCATGAGGCGGGTGTCGAGGCCGGTCCAGGCCTCGACGGCAGCCGGAAGCTGGGTGGGTATCAGAGAATTCACAACGTGTTCCTAGGGTGGTGACTGGTGGATGACTGCCCTGGCGGCTGGTTGAGCCGCTCAGGGCCTGCCGGCGTCGGCGGGCTCGAGCTGCAGCCGGTCGATGATTTCCTGGGCTTCCTCCGCGGGCGTCGCGGAGACACGAAGGGTGATGACGTTTTCGTCCTCCGTGGGCGCCTCGAGCGCCTCAAACTGGGACTCGAGCAGGGCCGGGGGCATGAAGTGGCCGTGCCGGGATGCCAGCCGGTCCGAGATCCGGCCCTTGCTGCCGTCGAGGAAGACGAACACCACGCCTTCGGCGCGCAGGACATCCCGGTATCGCTTCTTCAGTGCCGAGCATGTGACGACGCCGGGGAGCCCGGACCCGGTGTGCTGCCGGATCCACCCGGCGATGCTTTCCAGCCAGGGCCAGCGGTCCTCGTCCGTCAGCGGCTGGCCGGCGTGCATCTTCGCCACATTGGATTCGGGATGCAGATCATCGCCTTCCGCAAAATCCCAGCCCAGCCGGCCGGCCAGCAGACCGGCCACGGTTGACTTTCCTGATCCCGAGACGCCCATGATGACCAGTACGGGGTGCTGCGCAGTCTTCGCCATTAAAGTCTGCCTTCCTCAATTAAATATGATTTAAACAGAGGCCAGCTTATGGGAGACGACAGCGGGGAGCAACACTAGAAACCGGCGATGGTCCCCGGGCCATTGACTGTTACGACGTGGAATGCCTCGGCACTGCGACCAGCCGGGAGTCCGCCGCGTTCCGCGGTCCGGAGCATCAGTGACCGGACGGTGCGGTCCATGGTCTCGACGTCCGGGTGTTGGCTGGCGTGGACGTGGATCGCGGCGAGTTTGCTGTCAACCTGCCCGGTGACGTCGACGAAGTGGTTCTCGCGTTCCTCCGGCCCGGCGAAGAGCCACAGATACGGCAGCTTGTAGGCCTCCAGCCCGGCTTCGGCCAGCTCCGGATAGGCGAAAGGATTCTCCAGCGCCGGATACACCGCCCGGGTCACGGCCTCCCCCACCGCCAGATGGTCCGGGTGGCTCTTCTGGATCCGGTTCCAGTTCCGTTCCGGGTGCATCGAGACCACAACGTCGGGCCGGAGCTGCCGGATCAACCGCACCACGTCGCGGATCACCTCGTGTGTGGGCTCAAGGTGGCCGTCATGCTGATGGAGGTAGTGGATGTCCGTGACGCCGACCAGGGCCGCGGCGCGGCGCTGTTCCTCATTCCGCAAGCCGATAATCTCGTCCCGTTTCTCCGGATCGAAGCGGCCCGCGTCGCCGTCGGTCATGATGCAGTAGCTGACCTCGACGCCGGCGGCGGTCCAGGCCGCGACGGTGCCGGCGGCGCCGAAGTCGATGTCGTCGGGGTGTGCGGTGAAACAAAGCACCCGCTCCATCCGGTGGTGTTCCGGATGGAACGGGCTTTGCGCCGAAACAGCGTCGGTACTCAAGAGATCAGCCTCTGCGCTTCTTGATTTCTTCGGTGGCTTGCGGCAGGACCTTGAAGAGGTCTCCGATGATGCCGAAGTCGGCGATTTCGAAGATGGGCGACTCGGCGTCCTTGTTGACGGCCACGATCAGCTTGGCGGTCTGCATGCCGGCCTTTTGCTGGATGGCCCCGGAGATGCCGGCGGAGATGTACAGCTGGGGCGAGACGGTCTTGCCGGTCTGGCCGATCTGCGCGTCGTGGCCGATCCAGCCTGCGTCCGTTGCGGCGCGGGAGGCTCCGATCGCGGCGCCGAGCGCGTCCGCGAGGTCTTCCACGGGCCCGAAGTTGCCGTCCACCCCGCGGCCGCCGGCCACCACGATCCGTGCCTCGGCCAGGTCCGGGCGGCTGCTGGCGGCCTTCTCGTTGCGGTCCGTGATCCTTGCCGAAGCCGCGGCGGCTGCCTCCGGCACCTCCACGGTGACGGTTGCCGGGGCCGTGCCGGTGACGGCGGGTTCAGGAGTGATGCTGTTGGACTTGACGGTCAGGACCGCCACTGGGGTGGTGGCCCTCGCCGTGGTGGTGTATGAACCGGCCAGCACGGACTTGTGCGCCGTTCCGTCCGGGTCCACGGCAACGACGTCGGTGATGACGCCGGCACCAAGCTTGATGCCCAGCCTCGCCGCGATCTCCCTGGCCTCGGCCGAGTTCTCGGTGAGCACGACGGTGGCGCCGGAGGTCTGCACCGCGGCCGCAAGATAGGACGCCTTGGGCCCTATGAGGTAGTCGTCGAGGTCCGTCGCGGACGGGAGGTGGACCGTCTGGACGCCGTAGGCGGCCAGGGCCGCCGCGACGACGTCGTGCAGTTCGCCGTTGAAGGCCACCACGGGCTCGCCCAGGGAACGGGCGATGGTGAGCAGCTCGAGGCTGGTCTTCTTGAGGGCCCGGCCGGGGTTGTCGATGAATACGAGTACTTTTGCCATGTGGAAATCCCCTTAGAGCAGCTTCTGGGCGGCCAGGAAATCGACCAGCTGGATGCCGGCGTCGCCTTCATCGGTGATGATGGTGCCGGCGGTACGCGCCGGGCGTACCTCGGCGGAGTCGACGGCGGTCCAGGACCCGGACCGTCCTACCCGCGCGGGGTCGACGCCGATATCCGCCAGGGTCAGGGTGGTGATGGTCTTCTTCTTGGCCGCCATAATGCCCTTGAAGTTCGGGTACCGGGGGTCATTGATCTGGTCCGTGACAGAGACGAGGGCAGGCAGCGTGGCCTCGATCGTGTCCGCGTGGGCGTCGCCGTCGCGGCGGGCGGTGAGCCTGGCTCCGTCGAGCTCCAGCGAGGACGCGAAGGTCACCTGCGGAAGACCCAGGCGCTCTGCGAGCTGGGCCGGAACCAGTGAGGTCTCCCCGTCGGTGGAGGCCATGCCGGTCAGGATGAGGTCCGCGGGGATATCCGTTCCGAGGTGGCGGATGGCCGCGGCCAGGGCCAGCGACGTGGCGGCGGCGTCGGAACCGGCGAGGGCCTCGTCGTTGAGATGAACACCCTCCGTCGCACCGATCTGCAGGGACTTTTTCACCGCGTTGACTGCACCGGCGGGGCCCATGCTCAGCGCGATCACCTTATTGCCGGCCGCCTCGCCGCCGCGGGCCTCGCTGAGCTGGAGTGCGGCTTCGAGGGCGTACTCGTCCAGCTCGGACAGGATGCTCTCGGAGCGGTCGGTGGTGCTGCCCGCGCCGCTCAGGTGCCGGTCGAACTGAGCGTCAGGGACGTGCTTGACCAGCACGATGATCTTCAAAATCTCTTCCACTGTGTGTACAGCAGCCTTCCATGCGGGTGGGCAGCCAGCCCGGTGGGTCGTGGCCATGGAGCGCCCGGGGGTGCCGGGTTGCTCCTAGCTAACCATATAGCGGGTCCCGGCGCGGCTCCGGTTAAGGCCAGTGTCAGTGCGCTTGCGGCTCCCTGCGCTTGCGGCGGGGGGCCGGCGCACGGAGACCTCATTGACGGCGGGAGGCCGGGCGGCACCTGCTGCCGCCCGGCCTCCCGGAGTTGCTGCCAAGGCTCTGCTGTTCGGACTCTACTGGTCGGCTGCCGCGCCGAGCGTTACGTCAAGTTGCTTCTGCTGTCCGCTCCTGAGGACCGTGACCTTGACCGTGGCTCCGGCGGCCTGCTCGCGCACTGCCGCGGTGAGCTGGTTCGGGTCGCTGATCTGCAGATCCTGGAACTTGGTCACAACGTCGCCAACCTTGACGCCGGCCTTGTCCGCGGCGGAGCCGGATTCAACGGTGGCAACCTCCGCTCCCACCGAGAAGGCGGAGGCCGAGGAGCTCGCCGTCTTGGGCTTCACGCTGACGCCGAACTGGCCGTGGCTTGCCTTGCCGTTGCTGATGATCTCCTGGGCGACGCGCTTGGCGTTGTTGATGGGGATGCTGAAGCCGACGCCGATGTTGCCGCTGCTCGCGGTATCGCCCCCGGCCGAGGCGATGGCGACGTTGACCCCGATGATCTCGCCCTTGGTGTTCACCAGTGCGCCGCCGGAGTTGCCGGGGTTGATGGCAGCGTCCGTCTGGATGACGTTGATCGAGATTGTTCCCTGGTTCGCCGTGCTGGGGCTCTGTCCGCCGCCGGGAGGCGCGAACTGGAAGCCCTGGTCGCCGCCCTGGGAGTTGTCGGCCCCTTCCTTGGGAGCCGCGGAAGAGGCGACGCTGATGGTGCGGTTGAGCGTCGACACGATGCCGTCCGTCACCGTTCCCGTGAGGCCAAGCGGCGAACCGATCGCGACGGCGGTGTCCCCGACGTTCAGTTTGCCCGAGTCGCCGAGCGTGGCGGGGATCAGGCCGGAGGGGTTGTCTATCTTGACGACAGCGAGGTCGGACAGCGGATCAGTGCCGACGATCTTGGCACTGTAGACCTTTCCGTCGCTGGTCCGGACCTCGATGGTGGCGTCGGCCGCCTTGCCGTCGAGCGTGACGACGTGGGTGTTGGTGAGGACGTGGCCCGCGCCGTCCAGGATGATGCCGGAGCCGGTGCCGCCTTCGCTGCCGCTGGTGGCCTTGATGGTCACGACACTGGGGCTGGCTTTCACGGCAGCCGCGGTGATGGCGTTGACGTCGTCCTTGTTGTTCACAATGACGGGGCCGGCCTGGGTGCTGTTGCTGGATCCCGTGGACGTGATGGTGCGGTCGCCCAGCAGCTGGGTTGTCCCGGCGACCACGCCGCCACCGACCAGGCCGGCGGCCAGGATGCTGGCCACAAGGGTGGGGACGCCGAAGGCCGCCTTGCGCTTCGGGGCATGGGCCGGGTTGGTGGCGTATGGCGAACCCGCCGGTGGCTGGTTACCGGAGTAGGAGCCGTAAGGGGCCTGTGCGTGCTGCGGCTGGCCGCCGGGGTTCTGGGACTGGCTGAAGGCCGGGTAGCCGGCACCCTGGCCGTAAGCGGCGGCGGTGTGCTCCGCGCCGAACTGCCCGGTTTGGGGCGTCTGGGTCTGGGGTACCCCGGTTTGGGGCGTCTGGGTCTGGGCTGCGGCCGGCCGGCCGTAGGACGGCTGATGCTGCGGGTAGACCGGCTGCGGGGCGTCCGCGGGCCGGTCCAGCCGGAGGGTCGGATTCGCGTCCGCTGAGTCCGGCGCGGGGAGAGCCTGGGGGTGCTCCGAAGGGACCTCATTGGGCTTCGCGGGCTCTCGGCTCGGTGTTGATGGCTCCGGTGTCGCGCCCTGCGCTGGGTTCTCAGTCATCAGACTTCCTTTCATCCTTGTCTGCGTTAACTATGGACGCTCTCACTGATACTAGAGCGGACATTTGCTGGGAGGTTCCTGAACGCCGGGGCCAGGGCCCCCGGCCGCGCGTTTTGAACCCTTCAGCGCTTTTCGCTGGTGGCATATTCCCACTGGTGGACGGCCCATTGGGTGCACCATAGAATCAAATGGAATCGCCACAGCGACCTGCGGCTTTGCATCTGCGTGGGGGCGCTGCTGCATTCTGTGACGACTGGTTCGGCCGAACTGGTCGCAGAAGTGCTGAAGGGTTGCACATGCGGTCTAAGTTGAAACGTTTCCTTGCAGTTCTTGGCGTGGCCGGACTGCTGGCGCTTCCGGCCGCCCCGGCCCTGGCCGAAGATCCGGTGACCCTTGACCCCACCACGAAGATTGTTGACTCCGCAGGGGTTCTCGGCGACCGCAAGGGCGAAGTCGAGCAGGCAATCAAGACGCTCGGCACCGACCACGCGATGACCTTCCACGTCGTTTACGTTAAGAAGTTCGAGAACCCGACAGACCGGGTGGCTTGGGCGACAGCGGTGGCTGAAAAAGCAAGCCTTGGCGCGAATGCCATGATGCTGACCGTTGCCACGGACACCCGGCAGTACCTGCTGAGCAAGCCGTCCAACAGCAAGATCACCAATACCCAGCGCGACAGCATTGTGAAGAACGCGGTGGATCCGCAGCTGCGAAACGGCGAGTACGCACAAGCTGCCATCGACACGGCCGCGGCCATTGGCGATGCGGCCGGCGGCGGGGCCGGAAACGTGCCGTCCGAAGCCGGGGCAGGAACCGCCGTCCTCGTCGGCGTGGGCGTGGTCGCGGCGGGCGGCGCGGGTGCCTACCTCTATTTCAGCAACCGCCGGAAGAAGGCCGCGCAGGCCGCCGGCGCCGGTCCCCAGGCCGCCGACGTTGACCCGCTCGCCGGGCTCTCAGTCGAGGAACTGCGGCGCAAGACCGGCTCACTCCTGATCGAGGCGGACGATTCAATCAAGTCCAGCGAGCAGGAGCTTGGCTTCGCCCAGGCACAATATGGCGACGCCGCCGTTGGGAACTTCACGAAGGCCCTGCAGGAAGCAAAGGGCCACATGTCCGAGTCGTTCAAACTGCAGCAGCAGCTCGATGACCATATCCCGGATACCGAGGAGCAGCAGCGGACCTGGCTCGGCGAAATCATCCGCCGTACCGAGGCTGCCCTCGCCTCCCTGAGGGAGCAGAAATCGGACTTCGATTCCCTTCGTGAGCTCGAAAAGAATGCCCCGCAGGCGCTTGCCGCCGTGAGTGCCGGAGCCCATGAGACCGGGGCCAGGATTGCCAGCGCCGAGCAGTCGCTCACCGAGCTGCGCGCCAAGTACGCCGAGAGCGCCCTCGTGCAGGTTGCCGACAACATCAGCCAGGCCAAGGAGCGGCTGGCTTTTGTGCAGAACGCCTCCGTGACGGCCCAGGAGAAGCTCAGCGCAGGGGAAGGGGGCCTCGCCGCCGTCGCCGTCCGGGCCGCGGAAGAGAGCCTGCACCAGACGAACGTGCTTCTCGGCGCAATTACCAAGGTCGCCGGCAACCTCGACGAGGCACGCAGCGGGCTCGAGTCCGCCGTCGCGGATATCTCGCAGGACCTCGCGCAGGCCAGGGCCATGATCCAGTCCGGGGCGCACCCTGAGCTGGCGGGTCCGGTCGCCGGAGTTGAAGCAGCCCTGGCGCAGGTCAAGGCCGAGATCCAGGGCGGCAAAATCGATCCGATCGCCACGCTGGAGCGCGTCGAAACGGCGCACCAGTCGCTGGATGCTTCGCTCACCGGGATCCGCGACCAGCAGGAACAGTCCCGGCGCGCGCAGGCCTCGCTTCAGCAGAGCATCATGTCGGCCCAGGCGCAGATCGGCGCGACCTCCGACTACATCACCGCCCGACGCGGCGGGGTGGGCACCGAAGCCCGCACCCGGCTGGCGGAGGCCCAGCGGAACCTGGACTATGCCCTGTCCATCTCCCGCACCGACCCGGTCACCGCCCTGCAGTACGCCCAGCAGGCCCACTCGCTGGCGGCACAGGCGGCGCAGCTGGCACAGTCCGACGTGGACCACTTCGACGGCTTCGCCAACCAAGGCTACGGCCGCGGCGGGATGTTCGGCGGCGGAGGAGGCGGCGGTCTCGGCGGCGCCATCCTGGGCGGCATCCTGATCAATTCCATCCTGCACGGCGGAGGCGGAGGCGGCGGAGGAGGCTGGGGCGGCGGCGATTCCGGCGGAGGCTGGGGCGGCGGGGACTCGGGAGGCGGTTGGGGCGGCGACGGCGGCGGCGGCGACTTCTAGCCTACCGCCCCATCCAACACACCGCCCACAACGGACTAGGCGCCGGCGGGAAGCTATCCGCCGGCGGATAGAAGCGGTACATTTCACTGTTCACCGAATTCAGTGGGAACCACTGAGCAGGACGAAAGGTAACACCATGAAGCAGTCCATTTTCGGCCGCATGGCGCAGCTGGCGAAAGCCAACATCAACTCCCTGCTGGACCAGGCTGAGGACCCGCAGAAGATGCTGGACCAGATGGTCCGGGACTACACGAACAGCATCGCCGAGGCCGAGTCCGCGGTGGCCCAGACCATCGGCAACCTGCGCATGCTCCAGGACGATTACCACGAAGATGTCAAGAACGCCAAGGACTGGGGCAACAAGGCACTCGCGGCGTCGCGCAAGGCCGACGAGTACCGCGCCAAGGGCGACGTCACCGATGCCGAGAAGTTTGACAACCTCGCCAAGGTGGCCCTGCAGCGCCAGATGTCCGCGGAGAATGAGGCCAAGTCCGCGGAGCCGAGCATCGCGTCGCAGACCGAGGTAGTGGACAAGCTCAAGCACGGCCTGGACCAGATGAAGGGCAAACTCAACGAGCTCACCGGCAAGCGCAACGAGCTCGTAGCACGCTCCAAGACCGCCGCCGCCCAGTCCCAGGTGCACGATGCGCTCAAGAGTATTGACTTCATGGATCCCACCTCGGAGGTGGGCCGCTTCGAAGAGAAGATCCGCCGTGAAGAGGCCAAGGTCCGGGGCCAGCAGGAGCTCGCCGCCTCCAGCCTGGATGCGCAGTTCAACTCGCTCGAGGATCTCGGCGAGCAGACCGAGATCGAGGCACGGCTTGCCGCGCTGAAGTCCGGTGGGGGGCCCGCAGCGATCGGCGCCGGCGAAAGCCGGTCCGCCGCCTCCACCGTGGACGACGCCGACTTCGACAAGCTCTAGGCACAACCACCGGCGGGCTCCCGCCGGTCCCTGAGGCCGGACCCCGGACCCATCGCCAGCATCACACGACGGTTCCAGGGGGCCGGCCTCTGCTGTGCCCCGCCGGGTACTGCCGTGCACGGCCCGCGGCCGCGCGTGTACCGTGGATTTATGTCTTCGGAATCCACCTCTTCGACCCTTGTCTGGCTTCGCGATGACCTCCGGCTGGACGACAACCCTGCACTGGCCGCAGCGGCGTCGCTGGGACGGCCGCTGACCGTGGTCTACATCCTCGACGAAGCCTCGCCCGGTGTCCGTCCTCTCGGCGGGGCTTCGAAGTGGTGGCTGCACCATTCCCTCACGGCGCTGGCCGATGACCTGGCGGCCACAGGATCGCGGCTGCTCCTCCGCAGCGGCCCGGCCGACGGCATCATCCGCGGGCTCGCCGCGGAAACAGGCGCCTCAGCGCTGTTCTGGAACCGCCGTTATGGCGGTCCGGAACGTGCAGTGGACGCCGGAGTCAAGAGCTGGGCTGCGGACCACGGCCTCAGTGCCGAAAGCTTCCAGGCCAGCCTCATGTTCGAGCCCTGGACCGTCCGCACCGGCGCCGGCGGCCCCTACAAGGTGTTCACCCCCTTCTGGAAGGCCTGCCTGGACGCCCCCGAGCCGCGGCTGCCCCTGGAGGCACCAGAGACGCTTCCGGCTCCTGCCCGGGACGCAGCGGGCCACCTTCCCGCGGGCGATGACCTCGCCGGCTGGGGGCTGCTCCCCCGCCGGCCGGACTGGAGCTCCGGACTCGCCGCGACCTGGACCCCGGGGGAAGCCGGGGCACACAACCAGCTTGACAACTTCCTCGACGGCCCGGCCGACGAGTACGGGACCGGCCGGGACATTCCCGGCACCGAAGGCACCAGCCGCCTCTCCCCGCACCTGCGCTTTGGTGAAATCAGCCCGTTCCGGGTCTGGCACGCCCTCCGGGAGCGCTACCCCAGGGGCGGACCGGCCGACGTCGGAATCTTCCGCGCCGAACTTGGCTGGCGCGAATTCTGCTGGCAACTGCTGTACGAGAATCCCCAGCTGGCCACCCGGAACTACCGGCCGGAGTTCGACCGCTTCGCGTGGCAGACGCCGTCGGAGGCCGAGCTGGCGGCCTGGCAGCAGGGCCGGACGGGGTATCCGCTGGTTGACGCCGGCATGCGCCAGCTGTGGCAGACCGGATGGATGCACAACCGGGTCCGGATGGCGGCGGCGTCCTTCCTGGTGAAGAACCTGCTGGCCGACTGGCGGCTGGGCGAGGCCTGGTTCTGGGACACCCTGGTCGATGCCGATGCCGCGAGCAACCCGGCGAACTGGCAGTGGGTTGCCGGCTCCGGCGCCGACGCCTCGCCGTATTTCCGCATCTTCAATCCGGTCACCCAGAGCAAGAAGTTCGACGCCGGTGCCCGCTACCTGCGGGAGTACCTCCCGGAGCTGGCCGGGCTGGACGGCAAGACAATCCATGAACCGTGGAAGGCGGACGGCGCCGCACCGGACTATCCGGCGCCGATCGTCGGGCTCGCGGAATCCCGCGCGCGGGCGCTGGATACTTACCAGCGGCTCAAGGACGGCTAGGGCCGGCTCCGCCCCAGGTCCCGTTCAAGCTGGGGCCCTCGGGCTGACGTCCCGGGTCGCAGGCCGACGGAACAGGACAACAAGAAAGGCCCAGGCAACAAGAAAGGCCCGGATCATCAGATCCGGGCCTCTCTTGTTCTTCTTCAGTTGCGGGGACAGGATTTGAACCTGTGACCTCTGGGTTATGAGCCCAGCGAGCTACCGAACTGCTCCACCCCGCGTCGCAAGATCAACAGTACCCTACTTTCAGGGCCGCCCGAGCCACTCCCCCGGCGGCGGTCCCCGCCCGCGGGTTCCGGGGCCGATCGAGTGTGGATCGGGCCTGCTTCCCGGTAGCGGGTGGCAAATCCGGACGGCCCCGCGCGCCGTCCGGGGCGCCTTTCAACCCGATTCCGGCCCCTGGGCCCGGCGCCTGCGGCGTTTCCGTGCCAAAGTGCCCCCTGCCCGCATCCAACGCTTGCCCGCGGCCGCCGTGGCCGGTCCGGTGCTGGCCGCTTAAAGCAGAAGGCCCGGAACACTGTTTCCAGTATTCCGGGCCAACCCTTGAGTTGCGGGGACAGGATTTGAACCTGTGACCTCTGGGTTATGAGCCCAGCGAGCTACCGAACTGCTCCACCCCGCGTCGCAAGATCAACACTACCGCCCGGTGAACTTGGGGCCAAATCGAGGTGGCGTGATGTGCATCTCAAGCCGCTGGGGTCAAGCACCGGCCCGGGCGCCGGGTACGGGAAAGGCCGGGTTTCCGCTCCGGTAGAGCAGGAACCCGGCCTCATTCTGTCCGCTAGTTGCTCGGCGTCGGCGACGGCGTGGCCGACGGCGACGCGGTGCCGCCCGGCGACGGGGTGGCTGACGGCGTTGGCACCGGAGTCACCGCGACCTTGCCCTCGGCGTCGAGCGCCCGCTGCAGGGCCGCCGAGAGCTTCCTCTGCTGCTCGCCGTAGGCTGCGAAGTCGCCCTTCGCGAGGGCTTCCTGGCCGGCCTTGATGGCCGCGTTCGCCTCGTCCAGGGCCGCCTTGAGCTCCACCCTGGCGTCCGCGTTGCCCGTAACCGGCGGTGTCGCGCCGCCGCCGGGAGCGGGAGTGGCCGGCGTCTGGCCGTTGTTGGCCGCGTCACCGGCCGTGGCACCGGAGCGGCCGCCGAACAGCTGGTTCAGTGCCTCATCCAGGGTCGGTGCGAAGCCGATCTTGTCGCCAAAGGCCACCAGCACGCGCTGCAGGGTGGGGTACGAGGTTTCACCGGTGGACCTCAGGTAGACGGGCTGGACGTAGAGCAGGCCGCCACCGACCGGCAGCGTCAGCAGGTTGCCGTTGAGCACTGCCGACGCTCCCTGGCGCAGCAGGTTCAGCGCCTGTGAGACGGTGGGGTCGGAGTTGAACTTGTTCTGCGCCTGGCCTGGGCCGGGCACCTGGGCCTCCGGCGGAATCTGCAGGAGCCTCAGCTGGCCGTAACTCTCGGCCTTGACACCCTTTTCCTTGCCGGCGTCGGAATCCGCTGCGAGGAAGCCGTAGAGCACGTTGCGGGCGGTGCCGTTGACCACCTGCGGGATGAACGAGGAGGTCAGCTGGAAGGCCGGCTTGTCCTGGTCCGGCATCTTCAGGGACATGTAGAACGGCGGCTGCTTGACCTCTTCCTTGACGGTGGGATCGTTCGGGACCGACCACGCGTCGTTATTGGTGTAGAAGTTGTCCGCCTGGGTGACGTGGTAACGTCCCAGCAGCTCGCGCTGGACCTTGAACAGATCCTCGGGGTAGCGGACGTGGCTCATGAGCGCCCCGGACATTTCCGAGTACGGCTTCAGCGAGGTCGGGAACACGTTCTGCCATGCCTTTAGCACCGGGTCCTGGTCATCCCAGGCGTACAGCGTCACTGAACCGTCGTAGGCATCCACGGTCGCCTTGACCGAGTTGCGGATGTAGTTGACTGAGCTGTTCGGCAGGGCCGTGGTGCGGCCCGCCGTCGTCTGCGAGTCGGTGGTGGCTGCCGAGAGCTGCTCCTGCTGCGAGTACGGGTAGTACTGGCTCGTCGTGTAGCCGTCCACGATCCATTTCACCCGGCCGTCGACCACGGCAGGGTACGCGTTGCCGTCCACCGTCAGGTACGGCGCGACCTTCTCGACACGGTCCTTCGGGTTGCGGTCGTAGAGGACCTGGGAGTCGGCGTTGACCCCGTCGGAGAGCAGCAGGTCCGAGGACTGGAACTTGATCGAGTACAGGATCTTGTTGAAGAAGCTGCCGACGTTCGGCCCGCCGTTTCCGGTGAAGGTGTACTGCGTCTCGCCGTCGCCTTCTTTGGCCGCCGGACGGTCCTGCTCGCGGTTTGGGGCCCCGTCGGGAGCGCCGACGATGGAATACTCGGGCGAGTTCTCACCGAAGTAGATCCGGGGCTGGTAGGTCGAGTCGTTGCCGAGCACGCCGGTGGAGGGGATGCCCGCCTGCAGGAACTCGGGCTTGCCGTCGGCGGTGAACTTGTTGCCCTTGGCAGCGACGACGCCGTAGCCGTGGGTGTAGACGACATGGCGGTTCAGCCAGGACTGCTGGTTGGCGCTCAGTCCGTCCGGGTTCAACTCCCGCACCGCGATGACGGTGTCCTGGATCTTTCCGTCCACCTCGTAGCGGTCCACGTTCAGGGCACTGGGAAACTGGTAGTAGGGCCGGTACTGCTCGAGCTGCGAGAACGCGTCCGAGATCAGGTTCGGGTCCAGCAGGCGGATGTTCGTCGTGGTCTGCGCATCCGGGGCCAGGGCGCCCGTGGTGGCGTCGGTGGTGGCGTCGTACCGCTTCTCCTGGATCTTATCGAGGCCATACGCGGCGCGGGTCATGCTGATGTTCCGCTCGATGTACTGCTTCTCCAGCGTCTGCTCCGAGGGACGGACCTGGAACTGCTGGATCACCCAGGGATAGACGCCGCCGGCGAGGATCGAGGTAATGACGAGCATGGCGGTGCCGATCAACGGCAGGCGCCACTTGCCGATGACGGCGGCAACAATGAAGAGCACGGCGACGAGGGCCGCGGCCACGGCGAGGATGGATTTGGTGGGGATGACGGCGTTGACGTCTGTGTACAGCGCCCCGGCCCAGCGTCCCCCGCTGTTCTGCACCGCAGCGTAGCGGTCCAGCCAGAAATTGGTGCCGAGCAGCACCAGGAAGACGGCGCCGGTGACAGCCAGATGGATCTGGGCCGCGCGGCTGGTGAAGATACCGCGTTCCATGATCCGGATGCTGCCGTAGAGGTAGTGGGTGAGGATGCCGGCGACGCCGGCCACAATCGTGACGCTGATCAGGAAGCCGGTCACGAAGCCGAGGAACGGCAGGGTCATCAGGTAGAAGCTGATGTCGAGTCCGAACTGCGGATCTGCCTGGCCGAAGGGCTCCTGGTTCAGGAACAGCAGCACTTTCTGCCACTGGCTCGCGGTGGCGCTGCCGGCGAAGAGGCCGAACAGCACGGGCAGGCCGATCATAACGACGCGCCGGATCGGCTCGAGCTGGACCTGGTAGCGGTTCAGGTTGTCACGGATGTCCGAATCCGGCGCGTACACGGGACGCGCATGGTAGGCGATCCTGATGGCGAAGAAGACGGCCGCGAACATCACGGCGAAGCCGATCAGGAAAATCGCGATGCGCGAGAGGTTCTCCGTCAGGAAGACTTCAAAGAAGCCCAACTGCTGGTACCAGAGAACGTCCGTCCAGACATTGGCGAGGAAAATGAAACCGACCACAATCAAGGCCACGACAATCAACGTCGGCGTCAGTGCGCCTCGTCGTGTCTGCGGTCTTCCGGGCGGGACAGGGCTGGCGGGACGGGACAAACTCGGTACCTCATAGCTGGTCGTCAGGTATTGGTTTTTAGTTATCAGTCGGTGCGGTGTTGCGACATACGGTGTTGCTGCATTGTATCCACGACGGGCACCGCCCCGGCAGGGCAACGGCGGACGTCATCAGTGCCACGAGTGGCGGCTGAGCTTAGTTCCGGGGTCAGTCTAGTTGCTGGTGCAGACAGGAAGACCTGATGTGTCGGCACCGGACGCGGTCAGTTCCACAGCCTTCCGCGCCTCGGCCAGATTCTCGACCCGAACCACCTGCAGGCCGTCAGGGATGTGGCCGACGACGTCGCCGCAGTTTGCCGCCGGCGCCAGGAACATGGTGGCCCCGCCGGAGCGGGCACCGTGCATCTTCTGCGCGATTCCGCCGATCGGGCCCACGGCGCCGTCGGGGGTGATGGTTCCGGTTCCCGCGATGTGCTTTCCGCCGGTCAGGTCACCCGGGGTCACCGTGTCCACGATCCCGAGGGCGAACATCAGCCCGGCACTGGGGCCGCCCACCTTTTCGAGGGAGATCTTGACGTCGAAGGGGAACGTGAACTTGTACTGCAGCATCACTCCGAGCACGAAGCGGCCGGCGCTTGTCCTGCTCGGGGTGATGATGGCCGGCGCACTGCTGCCGCCGCGGTCGACGACGACAGTCACCGGGGCACCGTTGCCGGCTGCCAGTTCCGCCTGGACGACGCCCAGGGACGAGATCGGTTTGCCATTGATGGACACCAGTACGTCGTCGTCCTGGAGCTTTCCGCTCGAGGCGGAGCCGTCCGGGACACCGGCGATCTGCATCTTCTGCTCGAACGGGATGTTTAGTTCGTTCAGTGCAGAGGCGACGGCGTTCTCCTGCGAGGTGGTCATCGCGACGGCGCTCTCCTGCTGGGACTGCTCCTTCGTCACACCGGTGGGGTAGATGAGTTCCTCGGGGTAGACGGCCCGGGTGCCGCCGATCCAGGCCGAGAAGGCTTCGAAAACGGTGACCGGGCCATTGGGCCCGCCGTCGACGTAGACCGTGGTGAGGTCCAGGTTTCCCTTCGCCGGAAAGGCCTCGTGTCCGGTCACGGTGATGACCGGTTTGCCGTTGTCGTTACCGAGGGTATTAAACGTCGGTCCGGGTGATTCGACGACGTACGGGACGGGCAGGCTCACCGCGGTGATGCCCAGGCCCGCTGCGAGCAGTCCCGAGACGAGCAGGGCCGAGGACCGCTTGTCCCGTGTCCTGGCGGCACGGGGTCCGGTGAGCTGGACCCTCCGGCCCTTCGCCTGGCCTGCTGCCGGCTCGCCGGCGGGCTGCCCACCCTGGGTAATCGTCAATGAAGGACCTCTCCGTGCCGGCGCCTGGGGACCCTGCGGACCCGTGAACAGCGCACCGCGGCCGCGGCCTCAGCCGCAGGCTGCCGCCTGCCAATATTCCAGTTTCTAACAGTACGCGCTCGCTTGCCGGGACGGGTCTTTGCCTACAGCGAACGTGGCGCGGTTTCGGCAGACAGCCCCGCTTGCCGCGGGGTACCGTGAACGTGAGAAGCAGCCACACCGACGATCGGCGGGATCATGACCTCCAACCCACTCAATCCGTCCAATGGCGACGAGGAACCCAAGGATCCGCTCGCAGAGATGCTGAAGAACCTGATGGGCGGCCAGGGCATGGGCAATATCGACCCCGCCGAGCTGGCCAAGGCCGCCGGCCTGCCGGATGATCCGAATCTCCTCGCGCAGATGTTCTCGCAGGTCCAGGCGATGATGGGCGCCACCTCGGAGGGCCCGGTCAACTGGCAACTGGCCCACGAAAACGCCCGTCGGGTGGCCGCGAGCGGCTCCGACCCGTCGGTCACCGCCCAGCAGTCCCGCGAAGTCGATGAGGCCCTGCGGCTCGCCGAGCTGTGGCTTGATCAGGTCACCGGGCTGCCGGCCACCGGCCTGATCGGCAGGGCCTGGTCCCGCGCGGAGTGGGTCGAGGAGACCCTCGGGACCTGGAAGCGACTGACCGAGCCGGTGGCCAACAGCATCGCGAATGCGCTGTCCGCCGCCATGACCGAGCAGATGCCTGAGGAAATGAAGTCCATGATGGGCGGCGCCTCCTCGATGCTGCAGAACATGGGCGGGGCAATCTTTGGCATGCAGCTGGGTCAGGCAATCGGCGCCCTCTCGGCCGAAGTGGTCAGCTCCACCGACATTGGGGTACCGCTGGCCGACCTCGAAATGGCACTGCTGCCGTCCAATGTGGCGAAGTTCGGCGAAGGCCTGAGCCTGCCCGAGAACGACATCCGGCTTTTCCTGGCCGTCCGCGAGGCGGCCCACACCCGGCTCTTCGTGCAGGTCCCGTGGCTGCGGGGGCACCTGCTCGGGGCGATCGAGGCGTACGCCCGCGGCATCCACATCGACACGTCGAAGATCGAGGAACTCGCCCGCGAGCTGGATCCGGGCAACCCCGAAGGCATCCAGGATGCCCTGTCCCAGGGCGTCTTTATGCCGCAGCGTACCCCGGCGCAAGAGCAGGCCCTCGAGAAGCTCGAGACCGCCCTCGCCCTCGTGGAAGGCTGGGTTGACGAACTGACCTGGGCCGCCACGGAGAAGCTGCTTCCCTCGGCCGCGGCGCTCCGCGAAACCGTCCGCCGTCGCCGCGCCACCGGAGGCCCGGCCGAACACGCGTTCTCGTCCCTCGTGGGGCTGGAGCTGCGGCCGCGCCGGCTGCGCGAGGCCGCCACACTGTGGGCCTCGCTCAAGGCGGAACGCGGCATCGAGGGACGCGACGCCATCTGGCAGCACCCCGACCTGCTGCCGACGGCGGAGGATCTGGATGATCCGACGGGCTTCAGCGGCCGCCGGCAGCTCGCCGAGGCAAGCGGCACCGAGGTGGACGACGCCTTGCAGAAGCTCCTCAGCGGCGGCTTCGATGAGCCCGAGACCGGGACTCCGGCCGACGGGGCGGAAGGGGAAACCGGTGCAGCCGGGGAGGCCGGTCCTCAGGAACCCGGCCCGGACGAAGCTCCCGGCCGGGGCGATAGCTCCAAGTCATAGCGGATGAGTAGGTTTGCCCCGGCCGGAACGTCAGTTCCGGCCGGGGCTTTCTGCTGCCCGCCGTCGTAGTCTCGCTATGCCGGCAACCTCGCCGTCAGCCGGAAACGCCGCCGGCGTCCTCGTCGCAATCATCGGCGTCGCCCGGCGTCAGGCCCCGCGCGGCCGCGAATGAGACGCCCGCCAGGAAAGCCTTGGCCCGTCCCGTTTCGGGGTAGGCCTCCAGCAGGCGCCAGAACGCGGCGTTGTGGCCGGCCACCAGCAGGTGCGCCAGTTCGTGCAGCAGGACGTAGTCGATGACCCACTGCGGCATCGGCTGGAGCTTGTCGGAGAGCCTGATGGTGCCGTCCGACGGCGTCGCGGAGCCCCAGCGCGAGTTCTGGTTGCCCACCCAGCGGACCGAGGACGGTACGGCGCGGCCGCCGAAGTACTTCGCGGACAGCTCGGCGGCATGCGCGGCCAGCGCGGCGTCGCTGCGCGGACGCCGCTTGCCCGCACGCGTTCCACGCTCCCCCTGGAGCCGGAGCTTTTCGAGCATCCGGTGCACCCATTCGCGCTCCTGGGTGCGGCTGAAGGACGCCGGAATGGCGACAACGGCGGTGCCGTTCTCCCAGAACGCGGCGACTGTCCGGCGCCGTCGGGCCGAGCGGCGCACCTCCACCGGGGCGCCGTCGGCCGTGGTCAGCGGCGCGGCCGCCGGTGTGGCACGGGAGGCGGGACGGCTGCTTGCGCTGCCGGCCATCAGAGGGTGGTGCTTTCCACCAGCACCGCCAGTACCGCTTCGCCGTATTTTTCCAGCTTCGACGGACCGACACCGGCGAGCTTGGCCAGCTGTTCGAGGGATTCCGGCCGGGCCTCGGCGATGGCGGTCAGCGTGGCGTCGGTGAAGACCACAAAGGCCGGAACGTCCGCCTCGAGGGCCACATCCTTGCGCCACTGGCGCAGCGCGTCGAAGGTCTGTTCCTCATAGGTTGGCGGGCACGCGTTGCAACGTCCCACCTTGCGCTCGGCACCGGAGGAGAGCATTGTTCCGCAGACCCGGCACGACGCCGGCACGGCGGCCTTCCGGCGCGGCGCGGCGCCCTTGCCACGGACGGAGGAGCTCGCCACCGAGTCCGGGCGCAGCCCGTCCAGGAAGCGTGAAGGCTTGCGGTTCACGCGGCCGCCGGGAGTCCTGGCGGTGGACCAGGACAGGAACAGGTGCTCCCTGGCGCGGGTGATTCCCACGTAGAGCAGGCGGCGTTCCTCGTCCACCGATTCGGGGCTGTCCGCGAAGGAGATCGGCATGAGCCCCTCACTGAGCCCGACAAGGAAGACGGCATCCCACTCAAGGCCCTTGGCGGAGTGCAGCGAAGCCAGGGTGACGCCCTGTACGGTCGGGGCGTGCTGGGCCAGGGAACGATCCTGGAGTTCATTGACGAAGTCGGAGAGGCTGAACTGTTCCCCCCGGCTGATCACCAGTTCGTCGGCGAGCGCCACGAGGGCCGCGAGCGATTCCCAGCGTTCCCGGAGCGCGCCGCCGCTATGCGGTGCGGCGTCCGTGTAGCCCAGCGAGGTCACGATGTCGCGGACCAGCTGGCCGAGCGGCTCGGGTGTGGCGGTCTCCGCGACGGCCCGGGTGGCCGCCCGGAGCTGGAGGATGGCGTCGCGGACTTCCTTGCGGGCGAAGAACCGCTCGCCGCCGCGCAGCTGGTAGCCGATGCCGGCCGAGGCCAGGGCCTGTTCGTAGGCTTCGGACTGGCCATTGGTGCGGAACAGCACAGCAATCTGGCTTGCCGGGGTGCCGGCGTCGAGCAGCGCGCGGACCTTGACGGCGACAGTGGCAGCCTCAGCTTCGTCGTCGGTGCACTCGGTGAACTGCGGCACGGGCCCGGCCGGGCGCTGGGCCAGGAGCTGCAGGGGCGTGGCCCAGGCGGCATCGGCGACGGGGCCGCCGCTGCGCCGGCCGGCCAGCAGCTCGTTGGCCAGTCTCACCACCTGCGGTGTTGAACGGTAGTCGCGGATCAGCTTGACGACGTTGGCGTCCGGGTACATCGCCTTGAAGCCGAGCAGGTGTTTCGGGGAGGCGCCGGTGAACGAGTAGATGGTCTGGCTGGCGTCGCCCACCACACACAGCTCATCGCGGCCGCCCAGCCACAGTTCCAGCAGCCGCTGCTGCAGCGGCGAAACGTCCTGGTACTCGTCGACGACGAAGTGCCGGTACTGCTCACGGACCGTCGCCGCCACCTTGGGGTCCTCCTGCAGGATGCCCACGGTAATCAGCAGCACGTCCTCGAAGTCGATCACGTTGCGGTCCGTCTTCACGTCCTCATAGGACTGGAAGACGCGGGCGACGGCGGTCAGGTCGAAGCCGCCGGGGCTCCCGCGACCCTGGGCCTTTTCCAGATAGTTGGCGGGGGTCAGCATGGACACCTTGGCCCACTCGATCTCGGAGGCGAGGTCCCGGATGGAGGCGCGGTCGGTGCTGAGCCGGAGCCTGCGGGCCGCCTCGGCGATCATCTGGGCCTTGTGGTCCAGCAGGTTCGGCAGGGCCCCGCCGATGGCCTGGGGCCAGAAGAACTGGAGCTGCCGCAGCGCCGCAGCGTGGAAGGTGCGGGCCTGGACGTTGCCGACGCCGAGGTCCCGGAGCCGGCTGCGCATTTCGGCCGCGGCGCGCGAGGTGAACGTGACGGCCAGAAGCCGTTGCGGGCTGTACACGCCCGAGTGCACTCCGTAGGCGATGCGGTGGGTGATGGCGCGGGTCTTGCCGGTGCCGGCGCCGGCCAGCACGCACATCGGTCCCTGCAGGGTGCTGGCCACCTCGCGCTGTTCGGCGTCGAGGCCGCCCAGGATACGTTCTTCCAGCGAGCGGTTGTCCTGCGCCGGGCGTTCGCTGCCCGGCCCGTCATCCTCGGACAGGGTCAGGGGCAACGCGCTGGCGTTGAAATTCTCTGTGGTCACTTTACTGGGTCACTTTGCTGGGTCACTTTTCCGGGTTATTTGCTGCGCCATGCGGCCGTCATTCGCCCGGCCGGTCCCGGATGACGCCGCCGTACCAGTGCTCGATGAGGGCCCGGGCTATGGAAAGCCGGCTGGAGATGACGATCTCGCCGCTGAGCACCGCGTCCTGCAGTTCGCTCCGGCTGAACCAGCGCGCCCTGGTGACCTCGACGCCGTCGGGCCTTGCCTCGGTGTCCGGGGTCGTGGCGGTGAAGCCGAGCATCAGCGAGGCAGGGAAGGGCCATGGCTGGGATCCAAGGTACTGGCTCGCGGTGACCCGCACCCCGACCTCCTCGCCGATCTCGCGGACGACGGCCTGTTCCAGCGATTCCCCCGGCTCGACGAAGCCGGCCAGCGTGGAGTAGTTCCGGGCATCGAGGGGGCCGCCGCCGCCCAGCAGGAGGCGGCCGTCGGGTCCCACCACGGTGACGATGATCGCAGGATCGGTTCGCGGGTAGTGCTCGGAGCTGTCCGCCGGGCAGCGGCGGACCCAGCCGCCGGCCTCCGGCTGGGTTGCGGTGCCGCAGCGCGGGCAGTGCGTGTGGCTGGCATGCCAGTTGGCGATGGCGCTGGCTTCGATGAAGAGGGCAGTGTCCGTGGTGTTCAGCCCGGCGGCGACATCACGGAAGCCGGCCCACTGTGCGCCCGGGGGGATACCCGCGATGTGTGCCTCGAACTCCTCGGCCTGGACCTCGAACTGCTCCGGCAGGAGGAAGAGAACCAGCTGCGTGCCGGCGTCGAGGGCGGAGCCGGGCAGGGCAGAACCCAGGTAGATCAGTTGCTCCGGGGCGTAGGCGGTCCCCTGCAGATGGTCCGCCAGCTCGGCAGCGTCCAGAAGCACCAGGCTGTTGCCGTTGATGAGGGCCTGCCGGCCGGACAGCACCATGGCCCGCGCGGTCCCGGAGCGGATGAGCTCAGCCAGCATCCCCGGCTCTATCCTGGCGGCGGATCCGCGGTCAACCAGAGCAGGACGCACCGGCAGGACAGTGTCCGTCAGCCGGTCCGCGGGCAGGCTGTGTTGGGGGGAGATTGGCGTGTTCACCTGTGGTGGGTTCGTTGACGCCGGTGACTCCGCATGACTCATGTACCCACCGTACTGACTCCCGCTGACAATTGACATTTGCCGCCGGCCATGGCGGGAGCTATGCGGGCGCCGTCACGCCACCGTGTGAGCGGCGGCACGGCAACGTGCGGGCGGGCCGGCCTGGCAACGTGTGAGCGGCGGCACGGACCGGCCTGGCGCAGGGAAATGCGGGTGCTATTTATTCCCCATCTTTCAGACTCGCCGTGGTGCATCGCCGTTGTGGGCGCCGCTCAATCTACCGTGGAAGAGTGAGAAGACAACCAATCGAACTGGCAGCTGTGGCAACCGCGGCAGTCCCCGGGCTGACCCCGACCGCCGTTAGCTCTGCGCCCGACGATCCGGCGGACTTCGATTCGGCTCTTCTCCTGGACTCCGAAGGCAAGCGCTGGCGTGTCCGCTCGCCCCGGCACCCCGAAGCCAGCACACGGCTGGAGACGGAATTTCTGGTACTGCGCGCCTTCGTTCCCGGCATCCGTGCCGAGCTTCCCTTCCTGATGCCCACTGTGGCCGGAACCGTGCGGCAGGGGCCGCTGAGCACCTTCGTCTACTCGCATCTCGCAGGCTCCACCCGCTCCGTCGAGGAACTTGGCGCCGGGTCCGCTGCCCTGGCCCGCGAAATCGGCGGCGCCCTGGCCGCCATCCACGACCTCCCCCAGACCCTGGTCAACAACGCCGATCTGCCGAGTTACACTCCCAATGAGTTCCGCCAGCGCCGCCTTAACGAACTCGACCAGGCCGCGACCACGGGCAAGATCCCGCCATTGCTGCTCCGCCGATGGGAGCACGCGCTGGAGGATGTCTCACTGTGGCGCTTCAACCCCTGCGTCGTCCACGGCGATCTCCACGAGGACAACCTGCTGGTCGACGGCGACCGGGTGACCGCCGTCACCGGCTGGACGGACCTGCGGATCGGCGATCCGGCGGACGACATGGCCTGGCTGGTGGCCTCCAATGACCAGGACTTCGTCGACGCGGTACTGGAGCACTACACCTCATGCCGGCGCGACGTTCCCGATGCCCATCTGCTGCGGCGTGCCGCACTCTCGGCCGAATTCGCCCTGGCCCAGTACCTGGTCAAGGGGCTCGCGGCCGGAAACCAGGACATGATCGACGACGCCGAGTCCATGCTGGGCGCACTGGCCGAGGACGTCGCCGAACACGGCGGGCAGCCCATCAGCGTGGAACCGCTCCGGGCTCCCGCGCCCGGTATTGGGCAGCCCGGCCTGCTGGCGGATCCGGACAGCAGTCCGACGCCGGCCGTGAGCAAGGTGACGCTGCTGGCGCCGGATTCGGTGTCCGGGCTGGCTGCAGCCCCCGCCGGCAGCGCCATGCCGGCAGTGCAGGTGACGCCGATCCCGCCCGCCGCCCTTAACGCCGCCGACGACGCCGCCAACGACGTTCCGGTTGGCAACGGTGCGGGTTCTGCCGTTTCGGTATCGGCCATCCCAGGGAATGAGCCCGACGCCGATGACACCTCGACGCAGTCGATCGCCGTCATCCAGTCGGCCGCCGCGGACGAAGCAGGTTCTGCGGCCGCGGCTGACTCCGCGGATGACACCTCGACCGCCGCCATCTCCGTGGTCCGGGCGAAGTCGACCTAGTACGAACGAAGGACTAGCGGGCATTTTCGCTAGTTTGCCGGGGGTTGGGCAAAGCCGGGACCCTGTCGCTCCGGGAGGACATGTCCATTCTCCGCGCCCGGGACCGGGCAAAACCGGAATATGTCCACCCGCCGGCCCCGGCGCGGCGCATATCCGGTCCAGTGGACATTTTCGTTTACTTAGCCTGGCGCCGGCAGCCAGCGGTGGCACTCCTTCCCGGTTGCCTGCCCGCCCGGCCGCCCGGCCGCCTGCCGGCCCGGGCAAAGCCCGGATTCCCGCCCGCGTTTGGCGCCGGGCGCCGAAGCAACTGGGCAGGACCGTCACGGCATGGGCATGTGGGGCTGGTCCGGTCAGGCGTTGGGCGGGTCGGGCGGCGGGTGGGTCCGACGGCGGGGAGCCAGGCTGCTCCACGGGAGGACATGCCCAGTCTTCGCACCCGGGTCCGGGCATAACCGGACTATGTCCACCCGCCGGCCCCGGCGCGGGGCATGTCCCGTCCAGCGGGACCGGAATATGTCCACCCGCCAGCCCCGGCACCGGGCATGTCCCCGGGCCCGGTGATCCCGCCTTTGACCCAGACCCAGACGCCGACGAACCAACGAAAATGCCCGCTGGCCAGGCTGCGGTGGTGCCGGCGGCACGCCGGTCGCGGGCGACGCCGGTGGGCGGGGGCACGGCACGAGGACCTGTCCTCTTTGTGAGTCCTTTTGTGCGGAACTCACTGACCACCGCACGATAGCGCTTCACATCGGGACTCCGTTTCCCAGAAACCTGGAACTCCACCGCTCCGCGGGACGCGCCCGACAGGCGTCGAACCCGGGCACGGCGGGTCAGCGACGCTGGGCCGCTAGCTCCTGGCCTGCCCGAGGGCCGCGGCCACTATCCCTTCGAGCCGCTCCGCCGACCCCAGGTCATGCGGCCGGACTACCTGGTTGTCCGCAACGTAGTAGAACGCTGCCCGCACCTGGTGCAGCGGGACGCCCTTAAGGCGCGACCAGGCGAGCCGGTAGACGGCAAGCTGGACGGCCTTGACCTTCAGCTGGGAAGCCGAGGGCCGGCGACCGGTCTTCCAGTCCACGAGGTCCCAGCCGCCGTCGGCATCCCGGAAGACGGCGTCGATCCGGCCACGGACGACGACGTCTCCGATCCGCGTTTCCACGGGCACCTCGACATGCGCCGGGGCACGGTGTGCCCACTCGGACCGGCGGAAAGTCTCCACCATGGAGTCCAGGCCGTACGCCACGTCGATATGGTCATCCGAGCCGGCCTCCTCGCCGAGGTCCAGTATGCCGGTGGTGCCGAAATACTCCTCCACCCAGGCGTGGAAAGCCGTGCCCTTGCGGGCGGACATCCCGGGCTCCCGTGGAACCGGCCGCCGCAGCCGGGCGACGACGGAGCCTGCGTCCTCTTCCAGATCCACCAGAGTGGACGCCGAGATGTGACTTGGGAGGTGGACGTCGTGCATCGTGGTCCGCCGGGACCGGCGTTCCAGCAGCGTCGCGGCCTCGCGGGCCCAGCCCGCGGCAGGGCCGCGCAGCGGGCGCCGGGATTCCCCGCCGGCCTGGACTGCAGCCCGTTCAGCAATCACGGCCGGATCGAGGATGTCCGAATCGAGCGATTGCAGCACCCGTGCGGCAGCCGCTTCCATCGCAACCCGGCGGCCCGCGACGAGCCGGATCCGCGAGCCCGTCCGAGGGTCGATCGGCCCCTCGAGGGGGTCATACGGCCACCCTGCCACTTCGAGTTCCGCGGTCAGCGGGCTCTCCTCCGGCAGCAATTCCTCGTTGACGGAGAGCGGGTGGATTTCCGCGGCACCCTCGGCCGACAAAACCTCAAGCCCGGCCAGGAACGGCGACATTTCCGCCATCCCGGCCCGGGAGCCCACCCAGGCGGCGCTGGACACCCAGAGGACATATTTCGCCCGGGTGTAGGCCACATAGGCAAGCCGGCGTTCCTCGGCCTCCCCGTGGACCTGAACGGCGGACTTGAATTCCTTCTCGGCGTCGAGCCAGCCCTTCTGATCGGGGTGGTCGAGATCCCACTGCGGCAGGTCCGCACGGTCCCCGCGCAGCGGCCAGGGCAGGGCTGCGCTGCCGCTGCTCCAGCGCGAGTCCCGGCTGCTGGGAAACGCCCCGGCGTTGAGCCCCGGAACGAACACAACGTCCCATTCCAGGCCCTTGGACGCGTGTACCGTCAGGAGCTGCACGGCTTCGTGGTTCACTTCCGGCGCGGCCGCGTCGAGGCCGTTTTCCTCCGCGGCCGCGGCCTCGAGCCAGGCGAGGAAGGCGAGGACGTCGACGCGCCGGGAGGTGTGCAGGAATCCGGCGGCGGCGTCCTGGAAGGCATCCAGGTTCCGGCGTGCCTGGTGGATGCTGATCCCGGGCCGGGCCGCGACTTCGATGTCCAACAGCATGGCCCGCTCCACCTCGCCGAGCAGGGTGGTGAGGTCATCGCCCAGGTAGCCGCGCAGCTGGCGGAGTTCGGCCGAGAGCCGGTGGAGCCGTTCCTGGGCTTCGGGGCTCAGCCGCCGGCCGTTCGCGGACGTCCAGCCCTCGCGCGGCAGCCAGTCCAGCGCCTCGACCAGACTGGCGGCATCCGTGAGGTCGCCCTCGATCACCACCGCGTCCGCGCCGTCGTCGGTGTCGGTGTTGGTGTCGTCATCCGTCTCCGGGCTGCCGGGGCGTCCCCTGCGTCGGGCGAGGAAGCTCGACCAGTCGCGGAAAGCCATCAGATCTGCGGGGCCGATCCGCCAGCGCGCACCGGCCAGCAGACGCATCAGGGAGTCTGAGCGGCCCGGATCGGCCAGGACCCGGAGGGTTGCCACCAGGTCCACGATCTCCGGGGTATCCAGCAGACCGCCGAGGCCGACGATCTCATACGGGATCCCACGCACCTCGAATTCCCGGCGAATGCATTCCATTTGGGCGCGCCGGCGGCACAGCACCGCCATCGCGGGCGGCTCAGGCTCCGCTGCCGACCCGTCAAAATCGGTCACCCGGAACGTCAGGACATCGGCGGCGATCGCCGCGGCCTCGTCCTCGTCGGTACCAAAACGGCCCATCACCACGCGGCCCTGGACCGCGGCCGGGCTGGGCTGCAGCGGAGGGACCTCGACAGCCCCGTTGGTGGCCCGTGCCCCTGCGGCGCCGGTGTGAGCCGCGGCCTTGCTGAGCGGGGCGGAAATGACGTTGGCGGCGGAGAGGATGTTCCGGCCGTTGCGCCAGGCAGTGGTGAGGTACGACGTCGGAGCCGCGGCAACGCGCGGGGCCGTGGAACCCACAGCGTCGGAGTCGGCGTCCAGCCGGATCGGGAATTCGCGGACGAAGTGGAAGAGCTGGCCGGCGGACGCGCCGCGGAAGCCGTAGATCGACTGGTTAGGGTCCCCCACCGCGGTCACGGCGTGCCCGTCGCCGAAAAGCCTGGAAAAGAGGACTAGCTGGGCGTGCGAGGTGTCCTGGAACTCGTCCAGCAGCACCACCTTGTACTTTTGGCGTTCGGTTTCCGCGGCAACCGGAATCTCGTTGGCCACCCGGGCTGCGAGGGCGACAAGGTCACCGAAGTCCAGGGCGCCCCGGGCCCGTTTGGCGTCGGTGTATCGGCCGACCATGTCAGCGACGCTGGCCCGGGTGCGCAACAGGGCGCTCAACTCCCTTGCGGCCTGGCTGGGATTTTTCTTGGCGGTGGCGAGGTAGGGCAGCGCCTCGAACTCGCCGACGCGTTCCAGCAGCCAGTCGCGGACTCCGGCCGGATCCTGGAGATGCTCCGCGCATTCGCCTGCGAGTTGGATGACCGCCTTGACCAGGGTGGACTTGGCGGAGTGAAAGTGCTCGTAGTCGCCGTCGAACGCTTCCACCACCTCGCTGGCGAGCTGGAAGGACTGGGCGCCCCCAAGCAGCACCACGTCGCGTTCGACGCCGAGCCGGAGCCCGTAGTCGGACACGATCCCGCTGGCGTAGGAATGGTAGGTGGAGACCTTGGGCTCGAGAGCGTCAGTGCTCAGCAGCCCGGCAGGGAAGACGTTGTTCGCGGTGTCTTCCGCGGCAATGCGCGCCAGAGCGGCCAGCTTGGCACGGATGCGGGTGGCCAGTTCCCCGGCGGCCTTGCGGGTAAAGGTCACGCCGAGCACTTCCTCCGGCCGGACCCAGCCGTTGGCGACCAGCCACACCACCCGGTCCGCCATCGTGGCGGTCTTCCCCGAGCCGGCGCCGGCGATCACGAGCCGCGGCGCCAGGGGCGAAGAAATGATGAGGGACTGCTCGGCCGTGGGGCTGTTCTTCTCCCCCAGCATCCTGGCGACTTCCTCGGGGGTGAACCGCGGAGTGGGCAGGCGGACGGGTGGAGCGGCAGGACGGGCTCCGCTGCCGGTGAAGGGCTCCGCTGCCGGTGATGCGTCGGCGGTCATTCGGTCACCTGCTTTCCGCGGGCGCAAAGCGGGCAGACCTCGGGCAGCCGGCAGCCGTGGCCGCCCTGGCCGCCCTTGGAAGGGTCGTGGCGGGCCTCGAAGGTACTCCCGGACATGACCCGGGCAGCGTCGCCCACCATCTCAAGCGCCCAGTTGTCCGCCGGATCCAGCGGTTTCTGGGCTTGGACCCCGGGGCTCTTGGTGGTAGTGCCGAGCTGCGCCAGGACGGCGCCGCCCGGAAGCGGGGGCGGGCCGTCGTCGGGGCCGGCAAATCCTCCGGCGAGCACGGCCGCCTGGTACGCGCCCAGCTGGGGATGCCGCTCGAGATCGGCCTTGCCCGGCTGGCGTTTGCCGGTCTTGAGGTCCACAACCACCAGCCGGCCCTCGGCGTCGATCTCCAGCCGGTCGACCTGCCCGCGCAGCACCGCTGGGCGGGCAGGCCAGGGCTCGCCGCCGGCGCCGGTACCGGCTTCGCCGGTGCTACCGGCAGTTGCCGCTACGTCAGGGAGCTTGACTTCGAAGTCCTGCTCGACGCCGGCCAGGGACCGGCCCTCGCTGCGCATGAGCAGCACGTACTGGGCCAGCTTCCGGACCATGGATTCGGCGCGCTGGAAGTCCAGCTTGCCTTCCCAGTTGTCCTTCATCCCGAGCGCGGGCCAGCGGCGGACGAGTTCGGCGACGTATTCGCCGCCCGAGGCATCCGGGAGGTCCTGCGCGATGGCGTGTACAAGGGTGCCGAGGCTGCGGGCAAAGTCGGTTGCCGCCTCTCCGCCGGCGGCCTGGACGAACCAGTCGAGCGGCGATTTCTGCACCGTTTCAACCTTCGACGGCGAGACGTAGACGGTGCTCCCCGGCGGGACCACGGGCTCTTCGGAGGACAGCGGCGCAAGGCCCCACCAGTCGGCCGGGTGCGATCCCGGCACGTGCGGTTCCGCAGCTGCGAGGGCGCCGAGTACGGCGGTTGCTTCCAGGGCTTCGGGCGCATCCAGCTGGGCGTACTGGCGCAGTTCGGCCACGAGGGCGCGCAGGGTCAGCGGCCGTTCCACCGGGGTGAAACCGCGCCGGTCCTGGTCCGGGTCCAAGGGTGCCACATAGTCGAGGAAAGAGGAGGGCTGTTCGTCCTCCGAGGAGACGGCGGTGCAGATCAGCACCTGCCGGGCCCGGGACACCGCGGTGGAAAAGCTGCGCAGCTCGTCATAGCGGATTTCGCGCAGCCGGCTGAGCGGATCCAGCTGCAGGGCATACTCCACCCCGTGCTCGACGGCGTCCGCGAACAGGGTGCTGCCGAGCAGCTCGCCGCGGAGCCTGGTGTTGGGCCACACGCCTTCCTGCAGCCCGGGGACGATCACGACCGGCCATTCCCGCCCGGCGGCGCTGGCCGGGGTCATGAGTTCCACGGCTTCCTCCAGCTGTGCCCTCGCGGCCAGGGTGTCCATCGGGAGCTCTTGGCTGAGCAGGTACTCCAGGAACTGTTCAGGCCCGGAACCGGGCAGCTGGTCCACATAGCGTTCGGCGGTGTGGAAGAGGGCCATCATGGCATCGAGGTCCCGGTCTGCGCGGGCGCCGGCCGCTCCCCCGGCCAGCGCCGCCTCGGTCCAGCGCGGGGCGAGGCCGGTAGAGTTCCACAGCGCCCACAGCACCGTTTCGGCGTTCCCGCCCGGCGCCTCCGCGGCTTCCCGGCCGGCCTGGATCATCCGGGCCACCCGGCGTGCGGAGTGGCCCTCGATGCCGATCGTGGCCAGGGCACCGGGCTCCAGCAGCGCCTCGACGAGGAGCACGTCACTGGTGCGCCCGCCGCCGCCCAGGATGTCCTCACGGCGCAGTGACTGGCGCAGCCTGCGCAGTTCGATCGAGGTGGCTCCGCCAACCCGGGAGGTCAGCAGGGAGACAGCAGCCTCGGCCGTGAGCATGGCAGGGTCCAGGGCAACCGTGTAGGCGTCCAGCAGCGGCCGCACGGCGACTTCATCGCGGACGGCTGATTCGGCCACCGGAATCCGGACCGGAATGCCCTGGCCGGCGAGGTAGCGCTGCAGCTGGCTGAGCTGGCCGCCGTTGCGGACGATGACGGCGATGTCGCTGAGTTCGCGGCCGTCGTTGAGCTGGGCTTCCAGGATCCGCTGCGCCACGTAGCGCAGTTCGTGCACCGGCGACGGCAGCAGGTGCGCCTCAACGCAGCCCGCGGAGGAGCCGCCGTCGGGACGTGCTGCCGCAGGATCTGCCGGCTGTTCAGGCGGTGCCGGCTGTTCGAGCCGCCGCGCGGACTGCCCGCCGGCGCGTCGGGAGATGCGCCCGGCCACCGAGAGCCAGGCCTCGGCCACGGCGGGGGTGTGGCGGTGGGCGGTCCAGAGCGGCCGCTCCAGGACGGTGCCGGCGGCGTGTGCCAGCAGGCGGGGCAGTTCGGCCACGAGGTCCGGGCGGGCGCCGCGGAATCCCTGGACGACGGTGTCCGGGGATGCGGTGACGATGGCGTCCTTGCCGGCGGCGATGTCCGCGAGCAGTTCGAAGATGGCGGGGTTGGCTTCCTGGATGTCGTCCACCAGCACCAGCTGGAGCCGCTCCCGCTCGGCGGCGAGGAAATCCGGCGCGTCCTGGAAGATCTGGCGCGCGGCGGTGATGATGCCGGCCGGGTCGAAGGCTTCGGGCATCCGCAGGTCCAGGACGTCGCGGTATTCGGCATACAGCGCCGCCGCGGCGACCCAGTCCGGCCGGTGGCAGCGCCCCGCGAGGACAACAAGGTCGTCGGCGGTGCGGCCCGATTCAATGATCCGGTCGAAGAGCTGGCGGACTTCCTGCCGGAAGCCGCGGGTCTGCAGGGCTGCCCCCAGGTCCAAGGGCCAGGGCAGCTCCAGCCCCGGCTGCGCGTGCCCTTCAAGCAGTTCCTTGATGATGAGGTCCTGCTCCGGGCCGGAGAGGAGCTTCGGCGGACGCGGCAGCGGCAGGATGCCTTCCGCCTTGGCGCGCCGGATCAAATCGAAGGCGTACGACGCCCAGGTGCGGGCCGGCGTCGTACTCAGACTCCGGTCCAGCCGTGCGGTGAAGCGGTCCCGGAGTGAATCGGCGGCAAGCCGCCCGGGCGCCAGGATGAGCATTCGTTCCGGGTCCAGGCCGTCCCGCTGCGCGCGGCGGACGGCGGCCTCGACCAGTACCGTCGATTTGCCCGTGCCCGGTGCCCCGGGGACAAGGACGGGGCCGGAACCGTGCGGGACGTCGACGGCGGCAAACTGGTCGGCCGAGAGCACGGGGACTGCGCTGTGCTGCTTGCGCGGCGGCAGCAGGCGAAGGGATGAACCGGATGTGCCGGATCTGCCGCCACGGAATGCGCCCTTTGTAAGCAGTGCGGTCCCGGGCGATTTAGGCTGCGGCGAATCAGGGGTTTGGCTGGGGATGCTCACACAGTCATTTCATCATCAGGGGCCGACAGTTTATGCGAGGATCGCCCCAGTCGCTCGGCAATGGCGTCAATTCGGTCGAAGTCGCCATCGGACGGGGCCCATCGCGCGGCCATGATGTCCACCCGCCAGCGCCCCTCTCCGCTGCGGAGGTATTCCGCATAACTTCCCAGCAGCGGCGTGCCTTCCAGGATGTACAGGGTGAGCGCCTCGCGCTCGTGGCCGGGAGGCGCGTCACCGCTGGCCTTGAGAACCCGCCACCACGGGACCATGCTGCCGTGATGGCTCATCACCGAACCCACCTGCCGGGCCCCGCCGGACCCGAGGAGTTCGGCGACGTCGCCGTAGGCCACGGCTGCGCCGGCGGGGATGAGTGCCACAAGTTCCAGCACCGCCTCCACATACTCCATCCGCATGACGCAAGCCTAGCGGCCGGGGGCATCGGAGCGGGCGGCCGCCCTGCCGGCACGGCCCCTCCGGCCGCTAGGCGCGGGCGATGACATGCCGGGCCGCTATGCCGGGCCGGGGCGCGGGGTGGTGGCGCAATACCGTCGGTGGCAGCAGGTAGCGTTGAAGCATGAGCACCTGGAACACCCTCCCCCGCGCAGCCTTCGACCTTGAAACCACCGGCCGGAACTCCCGATCAGCGAGAATCGTCACAGCATCGGTCACCGTGGTGGACTCCGACGGCGGAATTATCAAGGAGCACGAATGGCTCGCGGACCCGGGCGTGGAGATCCCGACGGAAGCCAGCGACATCCACGGCGTCACCACCGAGCAGGCACGCCGCGAAGGCCGTCCCGCCGCGGAGGTGACGCGGGAAGTTGCCGCCGTGCTCCAGGAGTTGTTCGACACCGGTGTCCCGGTCATCGCCTTCAACGCCAGCTACGACTTCACCGTGCTCGCCGCCGAATCGGCCCGCTACGGGGTTCCCCAGCTGAGCCGTTTCCCGGTCCTGGACCCGTACATCATGAACAAGCAGGTGGACCGCTACCGCAAGGGCAAGCGCACACTCACCGCCCTCTGCGAGGAGTATGGCGTCAACCTGGACAACGCACACACCTCGGCGGCCGACGCGCTGGCCACCCTGCGGATGCTCGACGCCATGGCCGGGAAGTTCCCCAAGCTGCGGATGCCGGCCAGCCACCTGCACCAGCTCCAGATTGAGTGGGCCTCCTCGCAGGCCGCCGATTTCCAGACGTACCTGCGCAAGACCAAGCCCGCCGCCGTCATCGAAGGCGAGTGGCCGGTACTGCCGCCCGAGGACGCCAGCCGCGGCGAGTTCTAGGGCTCCAGGACTTCTTAAAACGAAACGTTCGAGCGCGGGCCCACGATTGCTAGACGCCTGAAGCCCGCAACACCAGCGATTGCGACCGAACTCACACACCCCCGAGCCTCAAGCCACCGCCCCCGGCCACGCCAATCATTCCGCTGGACCCGTCCCGCGTTGCCCAGATCACTGCCGATCACGCGAACGTGTGAAGAACATTCGGTGACATCAGTAATCGACCTGTACTAATTCGGATTCAATGGGCCCCCGAGTCAGGTGACACACTTATATTTCGCGGATTGCCTGCCCAAACGGGTACCCAAGCCCGCAAGCCGGGGACCGTTCCGTGGTCCCCGCGATCCCTGAACTTCCGATGAAAGTGATTTGCGTGATGAAATCCAAAGCGATGAAGTGGCTGACTACCGTTCCTGTGGCGATTGCCGTTGCCGTCTCCCTGGCGGCGTGCGGCGGCGGAACAGCCGCGCCGAGCGGAACGCCCAGCGACGCCCTCGCCGGGAGCGACCAGACGTCCCTGGACAAGTACACGACCAAAGACGTCACTCCCCTGGACAAGATCGATAAGTCCAAGCTGGGCCTCCTGAGCGATGGAACCCTGACAGTCGGAACGCTCTCGGACGCACCGCCGAACATCTTCATCGACAAGTCCGGCAAGTTCACCGGCTACGACAACGAGCTCCTGCGCGCGGTCGCTGCAAAGCTGGACCTCAAGGTCGAGTTCAAGGCGACCGGCTTCGCGTCCCTGCTCTCCCAGGTCCAGAACAAGCAGTTCGACCTTGGATCCTCCTCGATCTCCACTACGGACGCGCGCCGCAAGACCGTGGGCTTCACCAACGGCTACGACTTCGGCTACATGGCCGTTGTCGCCAAGAAGGACGACAAGGTCAAGGGCTTCAAAGACCTGACCAAGGACACCCGCATTGCCGTGGTCCAGGGCACCGTGCAGGACGACTACGTCACGAACACCCTCCAGATCGAGCCCGTCCGCTTCGAGGACTACAACACCGCCTACGCCAACCTGAAGAACGGCCAGGTGGACGCATGGGTCGCCCCGTCCCAGCAGGCCACCGGCCAGGTCAAGGACGGCGATGGCACGGTCATCGCCGAGTCGGTTGTGAACACCCAGAACTTCACCTCATATGCAGTGAACTCGGAAAACCAGCCGCTCATCGATGCCCTCAACTCCGGCCTGGACGCCGTGATCGCCGACGGCACCTGGTCCAAGCTGACCAAGGAATGGTACCCGGACCGCGAGACCCCGGCCACTTGGTCCCCGGGTTCCAAGGCCGTCACCGTCCCGAAGCCCTAGTCCATGGATGCCCTCGATCAACTCGTAAAGACCTTCTTTGACTGGGAGGCGATGGCAGCTGTCGTACCGAACATGCTTACGGTCGGCCTGCCGAACACCCTGATCCTGGCGGTTTCCTCGGGCGTGCTCGGGTGCATCCTGGGCATGATTCTGGCCATCATGGGCACGTCCCGCAACAGTGCGCTCCGTTGGCTGTCCAGGATCTACACGGATATCTTCCGCGGGGTGCCCGCGATCGTGGTCATCCTGCTCATCGGGATCGGGCTCGGACCCGTGATCAGGCAACTGACCGGTTCAACAAACCCGTTCCCGCTCGGAATCCTGGCACTGACACTCATGGCGTCGGCCTATATCGGCGAGATCTTCCGCTCGGGCATCCAGAGCGTGGAGAAGGGCCAGCTGGAGGCGTCCCGGGCACTGGGATTCAGCTACGGCTCCTCCATGCGCCTCGTGGTGATCCCGCAGGGCATCCGCCGAGTGCTCCCGGCCCTGGTCAACCAGTTCATTTCGCTCATTAAGGATTCGTCCCTGATCTACCTGCTGGGCCTGCTGGCCAGCCAGCGTGAAATCTTCCGGATCGGCAACGACGCAGCGGCCAACACAGGGAATCTTTCCCCACTGATCGCCGCCGCTGCGATGTACCTCATACTGACCGTTCCACTCACCCATCTGGTCAATTACATCGATAACCGGCTGCGCACCGGCCGTCCGGAGAAGCCCCAGCCGGACGACGCCGCGGCCCTGATCGGGAAGGGAGCACAGCCATGAGTGAATTCGCCTCCGGCTCGCTGACCGGCAAGAACCTGCACCTGTCCTTCGGCACAAACCACGTTCTCCGCGGCATCGACCTGCACGTCGAGAAGGGCACCACCGCGTCGGTGATCGGCCCCTCCGGGTCCGGTAAGTCGACCCTGCTCCGGGTGATGAACCGCCTGATCGAGCCCGACCAGGGCGACATCCTGCTGGATGGCCGCTCCGTCCTGAAGGACAACCCGGATGAGCTGCGCCAGCGGATCGGGATGGTGTTCCAGCAGTTCAACCTGTTCCCGCATAAAACCGTGGTGGACAACGTCTCGCTCGCGCTGCGCAAGCTCCGCAAGCTGCCGGCTGAACAGGCACGGGTCCAAGCCCTCGAGCAGTTGGACCTGGTCGGGCTCAAGCACAAGGCGGACGCCCGCCCGGCAAACCTCTCCGGCGGGCAGCAGCAGCGCGTGGCGATCGCCCGTGCGCTGGCCATGAAGCCCGAAGTGATGTTCTTCGACGAGGCCACCTCCGCCCTCGACCCGGAGCTCGTCAAAGGTGTCCTGGCGCTCATGGCCGACCTCGCCAAGGGCGGCATGACCATGGTGGTGGTGACCCACGAGATGGGGTTCTGCCGAAACGTCTCGGACACCGTCACCTTCATGGATGCCGGCGTCGTGGTGGAGTCCGGTCCGCCGGAGCAGCTCTTCACGAACGCGCAGACCGAACGGTTGCAGGGCTTCCTCTCTGACGTCCTGTAACACCGCAGGGCTGCAGCTTAAACTTTGGGCACCCGCCGCGGCGGGTGCCCATTGTATTCTAAGGACGACGTCGGAACAGGCGCAGCCTCCGGGGACTACGCCTTCGCGGCAGCCGCCGCCTTCGCCGCGGCGGGCAGGGCGTCGAAGATCCGGTTCATCGCGGCGTCGTCGTGCGCGGCGGACAGGAACCAGGCTTCGAAGACCGACGGCGGCAGGTACACCCCGGAATCCAGCATGGAGTGGAAGAACGGCGCGTAGCGGAAGACTTCCTGGCCCTGGGCGTCGTCGTAGTTGTGCACGCCGCGGGCGGAGGTGCCGAACGCTACCGAGAACAGGTTCCCGGCGCGCTGGATCGAATGGTCGACGCCGGCCGTCTCCAGCGCCGACGACAGCGCCGCAGAGAGCTCCAGTGAGCGGGCATCCACGAAGGAGTAAACCTCCGGGGTGGCGTGGGTCAGGGTCGCGACGCCGGCGGCCATGGCCACCGGATTGCCGGACAGCGTGCCGGCCTGGTAGACCGGGCCCAGCGGGGCGAGGTGGTCCATAACGTCGGCACGTCCGCCGAGGGCCGCCGTCGGCATCCCGCCGCCGATGACCTTGCCGAAGGTCAGCAGGTCCGGGGTCCAGGGCTGGGCCGTGTCAGCCGCACCGCCGGTCAGCCCCCAATAGCCGGAGTAGCCGGTCCGGAAGCCGGTGAGGACCTCGTCGAGAATCAACAGGGAACCGTGTTCGCGCGTGATCCGGGACAGGCCGGCGTTGAAGCCCTCGCCGGGGGTGACCACGCCCATGTTCGCGGGCGCGGCCTCGGTGATGACGGCGGCGATGTTCGCACCGTGTGTGGCGAAGGCCGCTTCGACGGCGGCCAGGTCGTTGTAGGGCAGCACGAGGGTCTCGGCGGCGGTGGCCGCGGTGACGCCGGCGGAGCCGGGCAGGGCCAGGGTGGCCAGGCCGGACCCGGCGGCGGCAAGGAGGCTGTCGAGGTGGCCGTGGTAGCAGCCGGCGAACTTGACGATGAGGTCGCGGCCGGTGAAGCCGCGGGCCAGCCGGACGGCCGTCATGGTCGCCTCCGTGCCGGTGGACACCATCCGGACCCGCTCGGCGGCGGGGACTCGGTCCTTGACGATTGCCGCGAGGTTGGACTCGTCCGGCGTCGAGGCGCCGAAGGACAGTCCGCGGTCGACGGCGGCGTGCACGGCCGCGAGGACTGCCGGGTGTGCATGTCCCAGCAGCGCCGGGCCCCAGGAGCAGACCAGGTCCACGTACTCGGCGCCGTCGGCGTCGGTGAGGTAGGGGCCCCTGGCGGAGACCATAAACCGCGGCGTCCCGCCGACGGAGCCGAACGCGCGGACCGGCGAGTTGACGCCGCCCGGCATCAGTTGGCGGGCGCGGTCGAAGAGTTCCTCGTTGCGAGGGTGGCTGGAAGTCATGGTCCCTATTCTTTCAGTCGCGTTCAATGGAGTGGCGCAGCCCCGGCCAGCAGGGTGGCCACCCGGGGTGCCACCTCGGTGCCGAACAGCTCGATGGACCGCATCATGGCGGCGTGCGGCAGGGTGCCGTTGCTGTATTTGAGGTCGAAGCGGTCCACGCCGAGGTTCTTCTTGAGCAGCGCGATCTTCGCGGCGACGGTGTCCGGCGAGCCAACATAGAGAGCGCCCTCCGGCGTGCACATGGCGTCGAACTCGGCGCGGCTCCCCGGACCCCAGCCGCGCTCGGCGCCGATCCGGTTGCGCTGGCCGAGCCAGTGCGGGAAGAGCTCTTCCCGTGCTTCCTCGTCGGTGGCGGCAACGTGGCCCGGTGAATGGGTGGCCATCTGCTGCATCGGGTGGCCGTACTTGACCATGGCCTCGCGGTACAGGTCCGCGAGCGGCGCAAACGACCGCGGCTGGCCGCCGATAATGGCGAAAATGATCGGATAGCCGTATTCCGCGCAGCGCAGCACCGATTCGGGGGTCCCGCCGACGCCGATCCAGGCCGGCAGCAGGTGGTGCTCCAGCGGCGGGTAGACGCTGAGCCCGTTGAGGGCCGGCCGGGTGCGGCCCTCCCAGCGGATGGGCTCCTGCGCCCGGGCCTTGTCGAAGAGTTCAAGTTTCTCCTCGAACAGGACCTCGTAGTCGGCCAGGTCGAGGCCGAACAGCGGGAAGGATTCCACGAAGGAACCGCGGCCCAGCATGATCTCGGCCCGGCCGTTGGCGATGGCATCCACGGTGGAAAAGCGCTGGAAGACCCGGATGGGGTCATCGGAGCTCAAGACGGTCACGGCCGAGCCGAGCCGGATGTTCCTGGTCCGGGCCGCCGCGGCGGCCAGGAACACCTCGGGGGCAGAGACGGCGAAGTCGCGGCGGTGGTGCTCCCCCACGCCGAAGGCATGAAGCCCCACCTCATCGGCGAGCTCTGCCTGTTCCAGCAGCTGGCGCAGCACCTGCGCATGCGGGACGGGATGCCCGTCGGGGAAGACCCCCACGTCGCCAAAGGTGTTCAGGCCCAGCAGGATGCGGCCCGGGCCCACGGGGGCGGTGGGGCTCGCTGCCTGGCCAGACGCGGTTGACGCGGTCATCAGGACTCCTTCAGCCAGCCGGCGAGCTCGCTCGCCCAGTAGGTCAGGACCATGTTGGCCCCGGCGCGTTTGATGCCCAGGACGGACTCGGTGATCGCGGCGCGGCGGTCGATCCAGCCGTTGGCGGCGGCGGCTTCGATCATCGAGTATTCCCCGGAGATCTGGTACGCCGCGACCGGCACCGGGCTCATGGCCGCGACGTCGGCGAGGATGTCGAGGTAGCTCATGGCGGGCTTCACCATCACGATGTCGGCGCCTTCGGCGAGGTCCAGCTCCACTTCGAGGATCGCTTCGCGGCGGTTCGCCGCGTCCATCTGGTAGGTGCGGCGGTCGCCCTTTAGCTGCGAATCGACGGCCTCGCGGAAGGGTCCGTAGAACGCCGAGGCGTACTTCGCGGCGTACGCGACGACGGCGGTGTTGGTGTGGCCGGCTTCTTCCAGCGCCTGCCGGATCACGGCGACCTGGCCGTCCATCATGCCGGAAGGCCCGAGCATGTGGGCGCCGGCTTCGGCCTGGGCAACGGCCATCCTGCCGTAGATCTCCAGGGTGGCGTCATTGTCCACGTAGCCGTTGGCGTCGAGGACCCCGCAGTGGCCGTGGTCGGTGAATTCGTCAAGGCAGACGTCGCTCATGATCACAAGGTCGTCGCCCACCTCGGCGCGGACGTCCCGGATGGCCTTGTTCAGCACGCCCTCGGGGTCCAGCGACGCGGTGCCGGTGGCGTCTCGGACCGCGGGGATCCCGAACAGCATGATGCCGCCGACTCCGCGTTCGACGGCTTCGGCTGCGGCTCGCTTCAGCGAGTCGGTGGTGTGCTGCTGCACGCCTGGCATCGAGGCAATGGGGTTCGGCTCGGTGAGGCCTTCACGGATGAAGGCGGGCAGGATGAGTTCCGCGGCCGAGAGGCGGTGTTCGGCCGTCAGCCTGCGCATGGCCGGGGTGGTGCGGAGCCGGCGGGGGCGGTGGGTCGGGAAGCTCATTGGGTGTCCTTTGCTGAGTGCGCTGCGGCTGACTGTCGAGGTGGGGACGGTTGGGGATCCAGGGACCGGACGACGGCGGCCACCAGGCCGGAGGCGGTGGGCTCCCCGGCGACGGAGGCAACGGTGAGCCCGAGGGACTCCGCCGCCGCCGCCGTCGAGCGTCCGATGGCGACGAAACGGCAGTCGCCCAGCGGGGCGAGGTCCGCGTGGATGCGGCGCGCGGCGCTGGGCGAGGCGGCGACGACGGCGTGCATCCGGCCGGCGCCGATTTCGGCTTTGGCCTCGGCAGCGGTGAGCACCGCGGCCGCGGCACCGTTCGCAGGATCATGGTGTTGCAGTGCCGGCTGGCTGGCGGGGAGGCCTCGGCGCGGATCGGCCGGGTAGTCCACGGTGTTGTAGGCGGTGACGGCCTGGACTGACGCGCCTCGTGCTTCGAGGCCCCGGCGGAGCCGCGGGTCGGCGATGTCCGCCTGCGGCAGGAGCACGCTGCCCTGGTTTTCGGGCCAGATGTCAAGCAGGCCTGTTCCGGATTGCTGGCCCGTGGGTGCAAGGTCGACGCTGATGCCCCGGGACTCCAGGACACGGCGTGTCGCCGGGCCGATCGTGGCCACCAGGATGCTGCCGGGCAGCCAGGCGCTGAGCGAGGTGCCGCGCTCGGCGGCCTTCGCCTCAAGGGCCTGGACAGTGGTCACGCTGCTGATCACGAGCCAGCTGTAGGCCCCGGCACCCAGGGCATCGAAGGCGACGTCCAGGGAATGCTGGTCGCGGGCCTGCTCAAAGTCGATCAGCGGCAGCAGCAGGGGCTCTGCCCCGACCCCGCGAAGGGCCGAGACGAGCTCCCCCGCGCGGTCCGGGCTGCGGGCAACCAGCACGCGGGCACCGTCGGGCACCCTCATTCCGGGTTTACTGTGCCGTCCCATGAGCTGATGGATTCCGCGGTTCAGGAAGCGGCCAGGTCCGCGATGTCGGCGGCTCCGCGCGCCAGCAGGACCTCGGCCAGCTCGATCCCCAGCAGGGTTGCGCCGACTTCAGTCAGCCCGTCGGTGGCCTTCTTGTCCCGGATTGAGGCGGTGCCGTCGACGGCGCAGACCACGGCCTCGAGGTACAGCATGCTGCCCTTGCGGTATGCGTGGGCGCCCACCGGTGCGGCGCAGCCGGCCTCGAGGCGGGCCAGCAGTGCGCGCTCGGCGGTCACGGCCAGCCGGGTGTCCGGATCGTCGAGGGCGGCCAGGGCCTGCGCCAGCACGCCTTGCGAGCCTTCCGTGGACCCTGCCTTGCGCGGCGCATCGGCGCTGCGGCATTCGATCGCGAGCGAGCCCTGGCCGGCGGCCGGCAGCATAATGTCGGGTTCAAGGTATTCGCTGACGGCGTCGAGCCGGCCGATCCGGTGCAGTCCGGCGGCGGCGAGCACAACGGCGTCGAGGTCGCAGCTCCTGCCGTCAACGACGGCGTCGGTGCCGTTGCCCGGCAGCCCGGGGACGCGGCCAAGGCGGGTGTCCACGTTGCCGCGGATGTCGCGGATGTCCAGGTCCGGGCGGGCAGCGCGCAGCTGGGCCGCGCGTCGCGGGGAGCCGGTGCCGACGGTGGCGCCGGTGGGCAGGTCGGCGAGCTTGAGCCCGTCGCGCGCGCAGAGCACATCGCGGACGTCGACGCGTTTCGGCGTGGCCGCGAGCGTCAGCCCGGGTGCCGCGCCGGTGGGCAGGTCCTTGAGCGAGTGCACTGCGATGTCGCATTTTTCCTGCAGCAGGGCATCGCGCAGGGCGGCGACAAAGACGCCGGTGCCGCCCATCTGGGACAGCGAGCCGGTGAGCACATCACCGTCGGTGCGGATGTGGACCAGCTCTACCGGGAACCCGCCGACAGCGGCCAGCTGGTCCGCGGTCTGCTGGGTCTGGGTGAGCGCCAGTTTGCTGGCGCGGGTGCCGATCCGGACGGTCACGGGGTTTTCCGACCCGCAGCCGGAGCAGGCGTGCCCGCCGCGGAGGCGTCCGCCGGGTAGGGATCGTGGCCGGTGCCGGTGGTCGTATCGGCTCCGGCGATGGTGGGCTTGTCGCCGCGGAAGTTGGCGCAGCAGCCCGGCCGGCAGACGTCGTACCAGGGGCCCAGCGTGGTCAGGTGCGGGCGCTCGGCGATGTTGTTCGTGGCCGTCCGTTCACAGATCAGGTCCACGATGCCGGCGACGAACTTGCGGTGCGTGCCGGGGGTGGGGACGCGGGTCGCGGCGAGCCCGAGCCTGCCGCAGGTTTCCAGCGCCTCGGTGTCGAGGTCCCAGACGACTTCCATGTGGTCGCTGACGAAGCCCAGGGGAACGATCACGATGCCCTTGACACCCTGGCCGGCGAGTTCCTCGATGGCGTCGTTGATATCGGGTTCCAGCCACGGTGTGTGCGGGGCGCCGGAGCGGGACTGGTAGACGAGGGACCACGGAGCGGTGTCGCCGGTCTCGGCCTCCACCCGGCGGATGACCTCGGTGCCGGAAGCGAGGTGCTGGGCGACGTAGGCGGAGTCTGCCTCGAAGTGGCGCGGTTCGCCCTCGGAGCGCCCGGCGGCTTCGGCGTCGCGGGTGGGGATGGAGTGCGTGGCGAACAGGATCTGCACGGGCGCGTCCGGGGTGCCGGCAGCGGCGAGCCGGGCGCGGACGTCGGCGAGGCCCCTGGCGGTGCCTTCGACGAAAGGCTCCACGAATCCGGGGTGGTCGAAGTACTGGCGTACCTTGTCGACTTCGAGCTTCCCGTCCAGGCCGGATTCGGTCAGCGCGATGCCGATGTCCTCGCGGTACTGGCGGCAGCTGGAGTAGCAGGAGTAGGCACTCGTGGTGACCATAAGGACCTTGCGGTGCCCGGCGTCGTGGATGTCCGCGAGCGTCTGCGGGATGTACGGGGCCCAGTTGCGGTTGCCCCAGAACACCGGCAGCTCGATCCCGCGGGCGGCAAGTTCGTTCTCGATGCCGGCCTTCAGCTTGCGGTTCAGCTCGTTGATCGGGCTGATGCCGCCGTTGGCGCGGTAGTGGTGCGAGACCTCTTCGAGCCGCGCGTCCGGGATGCCGCGCCCGCGCGTGACGTTGCGCAGGAACGGGATGACGTCATCCTGGCCTTCGGGTCCGCCGAAGGAGGCGAGGAGCACGGCGTCGTACTCCTTGGGGGCCATCCGGCCCGACTCGGTAGCCTCGTTCACGGAGGTGGCGGCGGCGGTTTCCCGGGACTCCAGGGGGCTCATGCAAGGACCTCGGCAATCTCGGCGGCCGTTACCCGGCGGCCGGTGTAGAACGGAATTTCTTCGCGGACGTGGTGGCGGGCTTCGGTGGAGCGCAGGTGGCGCATCAGGTCCACGAGGTCCACGAGTTCGGGGGCCTCGAGGCCCAGGATCCATTCCCAGTCACCGAGGGCGAAGGAGGAGACGGTGTTGGAGATGACCTGGGGGAAGTCGCGGCCCAGCATGCCGTGGTCCCGGAGCATCGCGCCGCGCTCGGCGTCGGGCAGCAGGTACCACTCGTAGGAGCGGACGAAGGGGTAGACGCACAGCCACTCCGCCGGTTCCACACCGCGGGAGAAGGCCGGTGTGTGGTTCTTGGCGAACTCGGCCTCGCGGTGCACGCCCATGGCGGACCAGGCGATCTCGGTGCCGGCGAACAGCTTGCTGCGGCGGATGTCACGGACCGCCCGCTGGAGCGCTTCGGGCTGGGGCCCGTGCAGCCAGATCATGATATCGGCGTCTGCGCGCAGGGCGGAGACGTCGTAGCTGCCGCGGTGGATCACTCCCGCCCCGGCCAGCCGTGCCGTGAGGGCATCGAACTCCGCGGCAGCATCGACGCTGCGGAGCACGTCGGCGGATCGCTTGAAAACCGTCCAGAGGGTAAAGAACTGCCCGGCTGATTCTTCGCTTGCTGATCCGGTTACTGATCCGGTTTTAGTGACAGATTCGGCAGAAGTGTGGCTCATGGATACCAGTCTGCCTCCTCGCTGAGGCTAAGTCGAAAAACATCACTTCTACAACGCGTAGAAGTGTCCGAGTTCACACTTTTCGGCGGTGGGAGCTCAGACCCGGCGCATCCGCAGGACGACTGCGCCGGCGATCAGGGACAGGGCGACGAGGCTGATGCCCCAGCCGAGCAGGGGCGAGGCTCCCGCCGGCTCCCGCGATGAGGTGGCCTCCAAGGACATACTGCCCGAGCGCGGTGCGGCCGACGGCGGGGCGGAGCCACCCGGCGCGGGCGTCGTCGCGGCCGCGGCGGACGGTGTGCCGGCGGCTTCCGAGGGTGCGTGAGGTCCGGCCGGCGCCTCGCCGGGCGCCTCGGGCGCCGCCGGTGCCTGGGCCTCGACGGCTGCC